>CBDTXL010000068.1:0-18502 GCA_965364435.1 uncultured bacterium | reverse complement strand
GTAGTTGTCTTCTTGCCCTCAATGACAACTCGATCTGCTAAGTCTTGCCGACTCCAGCCTCTACCCGTTAAAGCGTTTTCTGCTCTTGCAATTCCTGCCTGAGATGCTCTGAGCGATCGCTCTGCCATAGTCCAACCACAAACTTAGTGCCTATTCTAGCGATCTCACATCAAACGCATTCCAAACGCATCTCGAATTCATAGTATCTAAAACCCTTATGCAGACTGAACTTTAGACTTCTCAGCTCTAGGATTGAGACATCTTCTACAAAAGGTGTCAACCATGAAAAACAAGTTCAACATCACTCCTGCCTTCCAAGAGATCTTTTGCACCGTTGTCTGCTTCACCCTCCTCTCTGGGGGAGCATCCTTCTGGCTTGCTGCCAAAGACAACCTATCTCCCCAACAGAATCGTGTCTTCGAGACCTGCAATACTACCTGGAATATGGGCATTGGTACCATCTTCGGACTACTAGGTAGCAAGGTAACCGACCTATTTCAACCAGACGATGAGGAGGAATAGGAACTAGAGTGCGATCGCGCTTTTGCGAGAATGCTGTAAGGCTCATCGCCCCTTATCTCAGACCAGCACTCTTGAACCTAAAATTAAACAGAAGCTTCACGAACAGGCTCTGACCTAATCAGCAAGCTACAATCGCCCCCTACTGAGAATTCAATGCTGCAAGCCATGTCATCTCTGACCCTGGCGTTTCAATTTGCTTCTCCAGGACCGACTCTAATCGAACTGGGACCATTGACAATTCGCTGGTACGGTCTCCTGATTGCCTCGGCAGTATTGATCGGAGTCAGTCTCTCCCAATACCTGGCAAAGCGCCGTAACGTCAACCCAGACCTCTTGGGCGACCTGGCAATCTGGTTGGTCATCGCAGCAATTCCCTGTGCCAGACTCTACTACGTCCTGTTTGAGTGGAAACAATACGCCCAGCGCCCTGACCAAATTATCGCAATTTGGAATGGTGGCATTGCAATTCACGGTGCCATCTTGGGCGGCATCTTGGCGACCATCATTTTTTCCCGAATCCAGAAAGTATCCGTCTGGTTATTAGCAGACCTTGTAGTTCCTTCCTTAATTTTGGGTCAGGCGATCGGGCGTTGGGGTAATTTCTTCAATTCTGAAGCCTTTGGCGATCCTACAAATTTGCCTTGGAAACTGTATATTCCGCCTGCTCGTCGCCCCCCAGAGTTCATTAATTTTGACTACTTCCATCCCACCTTCCTCTACGAGTCTATGTGGAACTTGATGGTCTTTGGGTTGCTGATGACGTTGTTCTTTCGAGATTTAGGAAGGAGACCCCATCTCAAGGTAGGGACTTTGGCTCTGGTTTACATGGTGGCTTATAGTGCCGGTCGAGTCTGGATTGAGGGACTTCGTACTGATAGCCTGATGGTTGGTCCCTTACGCATGGCTCAAATCGTCAGTTTATCAGCGATCGCTCTGGGCATTGCTGGTCTAGTGTGGCTGTACCTCTTTCGTCGTTCCCTCCCAGATGTTGTCTCAGCGGACAATCAGCAGTGGGATACTCGTTCTGAGTAGGGATAGTACATTATTTAAGCTCCTCACTAAAGCTCCGGGTGACTACTCCCAAGAAAATAAAAAAGCCCTAGAGTCGAACTCTAGAGCTTAACCAGGGTGCATCTACCATTTCTTTATTTCTAAGGAGATGGAGCTGATCCGGAACAATTGTGGTAATTTACTAATCTCTTGGGAAATCTAATCGTTTGTATGTATCAATTAGGTCAACAACCCAGCGCTGCTGTGATTCGTTTAGCTGAAAAGCTGTCCCTAAGAAATAGAGTCTAACTCGCAAGAGACCTTCAAACGCTCCGATGGGGTGACAACAACCGCTAAAAGCCTTGCGGGTTGAGGAATTGAGCTACTTCTAGTTGTCGATACCTTTGTTGCTCGCTATCCTTCGCCCCTTAACTCACTCTTGGGATCATCAAGAAACTAAAATGCTGGCAGGTAGCGCTTAGTCTAAACACTCATCCACTTAGAGTTAGTTCAGGGTAGTCTTAATGAATGTCAGAGAAATTCTCAAAAAATATGCAGCAGGAGTTAGAGACTTTTCTGGTGCTAACCTCACTGAAGTGAACCTGAGTGGCGCTAATCTCAGCGGTGCTAATTTGAGTGAGGCAAACTTGAGTGTGGCTAACCTTAGCGGCGCTTACCTAAGTGGTACCAACCTGAGCCGAGCTAAACTCACTGTTGCCAGACTCAGTGGTGCTAATCTCTCTAAAGCCAACTTAACACAGGCGAACCTCAACGTTGCCAATTTGATTCGGGCTGACTTGGGGGAAGCCAATCTGACCCAGGCTTCACTGATTCGTGCCGAGCTGATTCGTGCCAAGCTGAGTGAGGCAAATCTTTCAGAAGCGAACCTCAGTGGCGCTGATGTGCGAGAGGCAGCTCTCAGACAAGCCAAGCTCAGCCGCGCTACCTTAACTGAAGCGAACCTCCGGGGAGCCTTCCTGACGGCAGCAAACTTGGAGGGGGCAAATTTGAGCAAAGCCGACTTGAGCAGAGCTGACCTCAGCGGTAGCAATCTTAAAGATACTGAACTCAGACAAGTGAATCTTAGTTGCGCCAATCTCAGTGGAGCCGACCTGAGTGGGGCAAATCTGCGCTGGGCCGATCTGAGTGGGGCAGATCTGCGCTGGGCCGACCTAAGCGATGCGAAATTAAGTGGAGCAAACTTAATGGGAGCTGACTTGAGCAACGCCCATTTGCTCAATACCAGTTTTGTTCACGCTGATCTCACACAAGCTCGCCTAATTCAGGCTGATTGGATCGGCGCTGACTTGACAGGTGCAACACTCACGGGAGCAAAACTCTATGCCGTTTCCCGGTTTGGTCTGAAAACAGAAGGGATGACCTGCGAGTGGGTTGACCTGAGTCCGGATGGCGATCGCAGCGAGATTCTCGACCTCTCTACGGAGGGGGCAAAAAAGTTTTTCAATGAAACCCTTCCGACAGTTCGGATTATCGTCGATGCCCCCTTAGATTTCAACGCCAATTTAGTTTTGTCCTCGACCTATCATCAAATTGCTCAGGTCTTCCCAGCCCTTACTAAACCTCCCAGCATTGACGTTGGGGTTCGGAGAACTGCGCTCACCTTTCGTATTGACAGCAACGTTGAATTATTCACCATTGCTTACTTTGCGATTTTTCCCTTCAACGATGCAGCGGCAACTCATCAAAATATCCTCACACTAGTAAACACCCTCCAATCACAAGATCTAGAGAATTTGGGACTCAAAGAGCAAAAACGAATTGGGCAATTAATCACAGCGCTCACTCAAGCCATTGCTCAGATTGACGCCATTGAATCCTTGAAGGTGGCACCCAACCTGAAGGCGCAAGTTAACTTCTTCCAGGCTCCTACTCAGACGGTTGTTATCAACTCTAGCGCACAGACCCTGACTGTCTATTATCACCCAGCTTTTGGCAAGCATTTGATGAATCAATCTTACTTGCCCAGTCGTTCCAAAAACGCTTTAACCCAGACTCCAGAATCGATCCTACCCCCAGTGGCTACAGTCATTGAATTTATTAAAGCCTTTGATTATGTAGGGCAATCGCAGTGACCTACTCCCCAAACCCCAGATCCCAGAGCATAAGATTTCCCCCTGGCATAATTAGAAATGGCATCATTGCCGCCTTAGCTTTACTCAGGTTTAGAGCAAAGCTAAGGCTAATTGAGCGCTGGTATCAATTTCTGGGGGCGTTCAGACGCTAGGTCTTGAGTGATTGAAGTAGAAGTCCATTCCTCTCTACGTGCCTTTCTACGAGAGCAGGGTCAACCAAGCTGGCCCCATCATTTGACGATGGCACGGCTGGTAGCACGAGCCTTGCGGCTGGGGCGTCCTGCCTTGATTCAGACGGGAAGCACTCACTCCTCGTATCGGTTGAGTTACCTAGCACCAGCATTAATCTGGCCGGGACCGGTGATCCTGGTGGCACCAGTATCGGTACAGCAGTGGTTGCTGCGGGTCGAAATTCCCCGTCTGCAACAGTGGATTGGCACTGATAAGGCGATTCAGACAGGCGACTCTTTTCCGGACGAGCGTTTCCACGGGTTGTTGATTACCTCACCGGCATCTTGGCTGACAGGCAAGTTGGAAGGTCACCAGTGGTTCCCCACCGGCATCCCTACTCTCATTGATGGTGCTGATGACCTGGAAGGATGGGCGCGTGACCAGCTGCAAGCCTGCATCCAGCCGGGAGACTGGGACGAGTTGATGCTAGGACGCCCACAACAGGCTGATTTGATCCGGGACGTTCGCGTGCGGCTCACCAAAGCGGTATTTCAGCACCCTCCTAATCCTTATGAATGCTGTCTGATTGAGGCTGGTGAGCAAGATACCTTGCGACAGCTGTTTGAAGTGCTACAGCCGGTGGCTGGTGAAGACCGCTACCGCTATCTGCCGACGCCCTGGAAATATTTTTGGCAGTGCTGGCAACGGTCAGGTCAGCTGATGTGGGCAGAAATTGCGCGCTCGCAGGGTCAGTTTTCTTTGTACTGCCAGCCAGTAGAGGTAGCGACTGCCTTAAGCCAAGTCTGGTCTCAGCAGCCGGTGGTGTTAATTGGTGAGGCACTGGATTTGGAGGCTTCGGCTTCTGTTTACCGTCAACAGTTGGGATTAGGAGATTTGACTTGCTTAAAGTTCTCCCCAGACCGACAGAGCGAACTGATTCAACTGTATCTGCCCGATGGGCTACCGATGCCGAATACGCCGCGATTTCAAGACGCCCTGCTTCAACAAGTTTGCACCCTACTAACCCTCCGTACCAACGTCAAAGGACTAGCAGTTCTCCTTGTGGGGGATGTACCGCTTAAAGCGCAACTGGGAGCGATTTTAGCGGCGAAATTTGGTTCACGGGTGCAGGTGGAAAAGACCGATTTGGATGACAAAGGCATCCTCGTAACCGGCTGGGAATTTTGGCGCAATCATCAAGGTGTTCTCCCTGCTCCTGAGCTACTGATGATTGCCACATTACCGATTCCTTCCCTGGAAAATCCTCTGGTTGCTGGTCAAGTGGCTTACTACAAGCAGCAGCGCTTAGACTGGTTTCGCCTGTATCTCCTGCCTGCTGCCTTAAGGGAATTACAACGAGCGATCGCGCCAGTGCGAGCATCTCAAGGCGTCGTTGCTCTCCTAGACAACCGTGTGAATCACCGCAGCTACGGGCGTCAAGTCCTATCAGCCCTCAGTCCCTTTGCTCGGATTAACTATCTAGACGCTAGTTGGTTTAGATCAGACGCCCCAACGGAACCAGACCAATGGCAATAAGGCTGTTTTGGGTGTTGTCGGGACAGTGCCCCTGCGCCCGAAAGAGAATTTTAATTAAAGATTCTTAACAATTACTCCGACTTCACTTGTCATTTCGTAAACAATCTTCCACGAATTCTCACCAAGGGCGCTATGATCAGTCTCATCAGTCAAGGCAGTTAATCATGGGTGAAGCCAAGCGCCGTAAAGAAGTACTTGGAGAAAAGTACGGTCAAGAGGGAAAAATTTTCTCCTGGCTCCCGATTACGAAAAGTCAGGGTGAGCAGTTTGTCAAATGGACTACTAGGGGAGCCTGGATTGGAATTGGCTTTTTGATTGTCTACTGGCTGACGATTCGGTTAATTGGCCCCACCTTTGGTTGGTGGCAAGTCAATTAGCATCATTGGCAATTTCCTGAGATAAAGCTCAGGCGGTGAGCGAACCGTCAGTTCGCTTGGCTGGCTAGGGAAAAATAGACATTAGCTATCTTTATTGGTAGGCTTGAGGACTTTAATCGTTGGATTGAAGGGCTTGACAAGCAAACTGGTCTGTAGATAAAACCAGACTAAGATAGTTAAGCTCTATTAATCAAGAGAGGAATCCAGTGCTGTGTTGCTCATACGGCTGTGCTACCTTTGAGCCTATTACTATGGCGTCAAATGTGTAGGAATCTCTTTGTCAAGACTTTCAAAAGTCTGAACTGACCTCTCCCAGAACTGAAAGTTAAATTCTTAAAAAAGTATAAAGGCTATAAAATTTAGGAGTGGTGTTTGGAGGACAAACGTGTTTATACGACTTGCAGAGCAACACCGTCAATTTGTCCAGGATTTGGTGATGAATCTCCAAGCCTTGGCAATTGTACTAGAGAACAGAGGCTATCTCGCTTCCTGCTATACCTGCGGGAACCAGATGAATAGTGCATCTTTTATGGTCAGTCTGGGAGAAAACCATCTAATTCGCTTTTTGGTTTCAGATTACGGGATCACTTGGACGGAAATGAGGGATGACCGAGAACTGATGAAGTTGGAAGGCGCAGAGGCAATCAGTCAACTACAAGATCTCGCAAATCTTGTTAAATACCAAATTCGCCCTTCTGAAGCCTGCCCTGCGGTGACCAATGGGGTCTAAACCCAGTTCACACTATCGTAATCACTTCTATCTGACGGCTGTCTTTTGCAGCAAGTCAGGACTTTACCGCTACATCCCTTGGTAGCCGTCAGGAAGTGTCTAGAGCTTCGATTCTTGGAATCCCGATTGTTTAGGGTTTGATTGAAAATCAAGGATACGCCAGAGCGTCTCTAGGACGCTCTTGGGGGTTCAGAAAATTGCAATATCAGGGTTCAGCTCAGGATGTCCCACTAGATTTAGGAAAATCGATAAGCTGATACAAGGTGCAATATAAAGAAAAGATTATAAACAAGATGTTTTTTTTAAATGGCTGTCACTGTAATAACAGTTTAAATGGGGTCAGCCAACATAAAGGCTCTAAATATATAAGTAAAATAAATAATTCATCGGAGAGCGCTAGTTTCCAGCAATAGGACAACTGGCGCTCTGCTTTTTAATCCCATTAATCGCTCAGCAGCAAAGATCCTGACTAAACTCCCCCCCTACTAAATGTATGTGTGGGCATGATTTATTTCTCAGATGCCCCTTAGGGACTTCAAAGCGAATCGGGTTGGCCGCCCAACTCTTGAAATCAGGTGCTAGTCGAATCAGTTTTTGTAGAAGCTCATCATTTATCCACAACACCATAGGAAAGGGAAACTGTTTGCTAAACTCATCCCGCACTAGGTTTGTCGCGGTTAACACTTGATCAATCCCAACGACTGACTCTAAACCGAAAACCATTAATGCTGGCGGTGGTGGATCTTCAATTGCTGTGAGTATAGTCGTAAACAGGGTGTTGACCGATGGATGCAGGGTGAGTTCCTGGATTTGGATAGAGGAGAGTTCTTGCAGCCGGTTCACAACTTGCACCCGCAGGATTGGGCAGTTACAGCGTACCAAAATCAGTGAAAACTGACCCTGAGACATAGCGATCGCTCTGGCAAGCCTTCTGAGCGATCGCGTGTTGTTTACTGCCAAATTTTCTGAATCATACTGGTTAGTCATAGGAAAATACCAGGTGGCTTTCTAATTTAATTTTTCTATTAGGAATTTCTTTTTACTTCCTAGGATCGGGTGATTTGTTGGCGTTAGCTGACATAAGACCACAATCTGCTCGTTTAACAATTCGCTGAATTGTAATAAAACTTAAAATACTTGGTCGTACCTCCAAATATAGCCCAGCTTCTCAAAAGAAGCCCATACACGACCAGCGAAGCTTGAGATACGATTCAGCAAAGAAGCAAAACGTTGCCGTAAAGTCCTACTGGCAGGGCTATGCTGCTGTTGCACCATGCTGCGGCTTACCGCTGTAGGCGCTTGGTTAAGCATAGGTTAGGATGTGTCTGCAAAGTGCTTATTTCTATTAACAGCAGTTGTTGCGTGGTCTGAGCAATGCCCTAAAAATAGCTTAATTTTGTCTTCATTCCGTTGCGACTTATTACCATTTTGCTGCTGTTGTGATGTAAGCAGACAGCCCCTAGCAGTTTGTAGGCAGCACACGAAAGCATGCAGAAGAAAGCTTATCGGCATCTGAACAAGATAGAGCCTATGCGCGATTGCATGAGAGCACCAGCTCTCGCTGATCGCGCACAAAGAAAGGATGAAAATCTCTTTCACCGTCGCCCTATTCCCTAGGGCATGTTTTCTAGATAGGTAATCCAAAAGTGTCCCTACCCCAGTTTTTTTAAATGCTATACTTTGTTGCCCTGCAACCTTTGCCCAGTAACCCAAGTCATTTCTGATTAGTCCAAGACGCCAGCGTCAATTGTGTAATATCTATTTCGGTATCTATGAAACGGTTTGTCAAAAGCTCTTTTACCGCCTGTGCAGATGGGCTTGTTTCGTTTAGCCGCGCTTTTGGGCGTAAGGCTTGGTTGGTTTTTCTGTTTGTCTTGGGCTTGACGATTGCGGTGCACAAGCCAACTGCTGCTTACGGAGAGACGCGGTTTAATGATGTTCAAGGGACTTGGGCGCAACCTTGCATTGAACAGCTGGCACAGCGGCAGATTATCAGTGGTTATCCAGATGGCAGCTTTAAGCCGAATGCACCTCTAACAAGAGCAGAGTTTGCGGCGATGCTGGGGAAAGCTTTCCCGGATGCCGGTGTAGTACGCACCGGGGGAAAATTTGCGGATGTCCCAACTAAATACTGGGCTAGTGATGCGATTCGCAAGGCTTATCAAACAGGATTTCTCGCTGGCTATCCGGGGGGTGTCTTCCAGCCAACTCAAAATATTCCCCGTGTTCAGGCGTTAGTGTCTTTGGCAAGTGGGTTGAAGTATGTACCAGTTAAGCCCTCGCTTGAGACTTTGAATGGCGCTTTTGCCGACGCCACAGGAATTCCTGAGTATTCCCGAAGTGCGATCGCGGCGGCTACAGAAAAACAGCTAGTTGTTAATTACCCTAATGTTCGGACACTCAACCCCAATCAGTTGGCGAGTCGAGGTGATGTTGCAGCATTCTTGTGCCAAGCGACTGGAACGGCTGCGCTGGTGCCTTCCCAGTACATTGCGAAAGTAGGAACACAGACGCCCGATAATACGAAAGCTGAGTTACGGGGGGTGTGGCTGACGAATATTGATAGTAATGTGCTGTTTTCGAGCCAGAGTGTCACCGACGGCATACAACGCCTTTCCCAGCTGAACTTCAACACTATCTACCCTACCGTCTGGAATTGGGGTTATTCTCTCTACCCCAGTAAGGTAGCAGAACGAGTTACCGGGCGTGCAGTGAGGTTAGTAACACCATTAGACGAATCTCTTGACCCAGACTTAGGGACACAAGGGCGAGACATGCTCAAGGAAATGGTGGAACAGGGACATCAAAAAAGCATGAGGGTCATCCCCTGGTTTGAATTTGGCTTTATGGCACCTGCTGATTCCGAATTAGCCAAGCGCCACCCCGATTGGCTCACCCAAGATAGAAAAGGCGTAAAGATTAAGCAAGAAGGCATCCACGAGCGCGTCTGGCTCAATCCCTTTAATCCAGAAGTGCAGAAGTTCATCCAGGATTTAGTTGTTGAGGTTGTTAGCAACTATGACGTTGATGGCATCCAATTCGATGACCACTTGGGCTTGCCCTCTGACTTGGGTTACGACCCTTTTACCGTGCAGTTGTACAAACAAGAACACCAAGGCAAATCTCCTCCTAGTGACCCTCAAGATGCCGAATGGGTACGCTGGCGGGCGAACAAAATTACTGATTTCCTGACGCAGGTGTTCAGGGCAATTAAAGACCGCAAGCAGGATGCGATCGTCTCTGTGTCTCCCAACCCGCAGCAGGACTCCTACCAATTCTTTTTAGCAGACTGGGCGAATTGGGAGCGTCGTGGCTTGGTGGAAGAACTGATTGTGCAGATTTATCGAGACAACTTCAACACCTTTATCTCAGAATTAGAGAAACCTGAAGTTAAGGCAGCACGCAGTCATATCCCAGTGGGAATTGGCATTTTGACCGGGCTAAAAAGCAAACCCGTTTCCCTGTCGCAAATCCAGAAGCAAGTTGAGGCAGTTCGCAGCCGGGGATTTGCCGGTGTATCGTTCTTCTTTTACGAAACCTTGTGGAATAAGGCATCAGAACCATCAGATCAGCGTCAGTCTGCTTTTCGATTACTCTTCCCGATGCCAGTGGAACCCCCTGAGCTTTCAGGTTTAGAAGATGGGGAGCTAGCTAGTTGAGCAATGAAACACCCCTACGCCGCGAAGCGTGGGGTGAGTAGTAAAATCGTTTTTGGCTGTTATCGTAAACTACCAGTACCAAGGCATGGCGACTCTCTACTTAGAGATGGGGATTTGTGTTAAAGCGGGGAGTATAGCGAAATACAGATTTAGTCAAAGGCTCAATAAGTTCAGCACCTTATCAGTAAAGTGCAAGAGGGACGTAGTCCAGCAGTCACAGAGTGTGTAGACTCGCTAACGCGATCGCGCTGCGCCACCTTTCCCCTCCCTTTGCTCGGTGAAGAGAGCCCACGCTCCAGCTTGATCACCGAGCCTGATGCGTTTGTGCGATAGATCCAGCGTTGTTGCCCATTAGCGACAGCAACTTGCCAGCCACGGACTGGCATCTGGGTACAGGAAACTTCAGATTCACCCAGTCCCAGGCAGTTATCCGACCAAGTTTGTTGTTGTGCATGGACAATTCGGAGGGCAGAGGTTGGCAAACCTGACTGCTGCGAGGCATGCTGCAACACGGAATTACTCATGGCTGTTGATAAGTTACCGCTAGTCTGAACAGATTGGTCAATCCCCCCTGTAGTGTTTGACGGTGTCTGACCAACGCTAAAGTACAAGATACCTGTAAACGCCAGTGCCTGGATTATCAGGTGGGGCTGAAGCAGTTTTCTCTCAATCACCTTTGTGGCAGAGCTAGTCTTGTTGATGTCTTCCATCGCAAGCCTCGCAAGTTTTGCTTTAAAGAACGGGGAGAGTTTGAGAGGAGCTATAAGTCCCGGTGGGAACTCTTTGTTTTGGCACTGGGAGACATAAACTCCTCTCAATTTCCGGATGTGGAAGTGGATAACATCCTTATATTGGTCTGTTCTTAAATTCCTGCCCAAAACACCAAGAAACAGGATCTTGAAAAGAAAAGATAGGTGGTTCTATCCACAAATCCTTAGCTGCGGAAAATCTTCTAGGAAATAGGTAGAACATAGCTTTTGTAATGTTCGACGCCGTGGGGTTAGACGCTGTTGCATCTCACTGTTCTGCATACCGCAATGAACGAGCCCTAACACAGCGGTTCCGCAGGAGCTAGCTTTCTCTCTATGAGTAACACGAAGATCTGATTGTGCTATGGAACGCTATAGCGTCCCGCTTCGCTAACGCAGCGGTGCGTAGCACAGGAAGCACGCCATAAAAGCTCTTGAGGATATCACTCCCTTGAGACTACTGAGCGATAGATAGCAGCACCCCAATGCTGAGTAGCTCCAAAAACCCTGAAAACTTTCTTCCTGGAGCCGAATTTTTAAGGCAGTTGCTGTTATGTTGGGACTCGGAGCCTGAGACTAGTTTCTTGAGCAGACGCTACTCTACCACAACGGGATTCTCCGGGAGCAATACGGTCAACGGTTTTTCCGCCAGGGTACGCTAATCTGCTTGCACAGCCGCTCTGCTAATGCCTCACTCCCTTAGCGAAGGGTTAGCGTAGCGGGATGTAGTCCAGCACTAGCCTAAAGTGCTTCTTGTAAACGCATAATTTTTTAGAGAAGGTTAGACAGTTGCACCCTAGCAATTAGTCTTGCAATCAATCTTTCTTTTCGACAACCTTTGTCAGCCCTTATCCCTACCAATTTTTGTTCTTCTGTAGACGCTATTTTAACCAGGAAAATACCAAACCGCCATTAGGCTCTTGTTAAGATTTAGATGATAATTGTTTAAGTTGAGCGTGCTGCTCCGACTATCTCAAGGTAAGCCAGAATCGCCTCGCGGATAGGCAGCAAATTTTTATAGCTCTGCATCTCAGGAGGAATTTGTTTGATTGCCTCTGCCAGATTGTGAGCCATTGCGGGGTCATCCTCAAGCACTTGAAGAGGATGTATATAAGTACGAACCGTAAAGAGGATGTCGCCACTTACGCTAAGCCGCTGGAGAGTCTGACGTTCTACTCGAATCCAAAGCTTTTCTCCAGCATTTTCGGCGTCTATGGTTGTCTCCCAGCCCTGTTTTCTCTTTTCTTGGGCTAAGAAAAGTTCGGGTGATTCCACAATACTCCAATTTAAGCGCCAAGCTGGATGATCGGATTTGAGGCAGTCGAAGAAGCTATCCACAGGGCGCTGTAGTTTTTCCTGGATACCAGGAAAAGGAGAGTGAATTTGAGCGATCGCACGCCCAAGCTTTTCCCGGAGTCGCCAACGTAGGGGAAAGCAGAGGGATGCTGCTGCCAGAATATATCCTTGAGCACTCGGCTGCATGAGCAACAAATCCTCTTGCACCAGACGACCTGCTAAATCAAGGGGTACCTCCTCAAAGTCATTGATGTCCCAAATTTGCCCGGTACTGAGGTTTTCAATTGTTCTTCCCTGCCGTCGATAGTTTTGGGGGAATTGCTCAAGCAGGTGGTTGAGCAGTAAGTCCAGTACTTCTCTCTGACTAGGTTTGCTCTCTGGGAGGCTGGCAAAGACATCGGAATATTGGTTTTTTAGCAGCTTGTCTTTGAGCGCCAGTTCCTCAGCGAAATGTTCGTCGATTTCAATCCACTCTTGTAGCTTTAGCGCTCTTAACCCCATGCTCATGCGCCACTGCCCGTCAGCAAAGGGAATATAAGTGAGTCGGCTCATATTTCAGAGTTGAAAGTTTGACGGTTAACCACCAATTCCCAGCCGGACTGCCAAGGCAGGAGTTAAAGGAATAAGCGTTGCCACCATCAAAAACAGCGCCAACAAACCTAAAATTGCTCTAGTGTCATTTGGTTCTGTGATTTCATTGAGGCTGGGACGTTCTAGACTGCGCTGCAAGAATAAGATCACGATCACCCAGTATAAAACGAGCGGATTTGCTGGATTTGCCAAAGCGACAATTCCCAAGACAACTAATGTCGCGATCGTAGTGCGTCGAGCGGTTTTGCGACCGTAGATTCCCTGGACAATCCGCCCTCCATCAAGCTGTCCCGCTGGCATCAAGTTCAACGCTGTCACAACCAAGCCCAGCCAACCCACAATCGTCAACGGGTGAACATCAACTAGAGTCGCCTTCAAGGAAGCACCCAGGAAAACCCGTGCCAGTGTTCCCACCAAAATCGAACCCTGGAAGAACTGAACTGGCACCTGAAAAGCACTGCCGTCATGAGAAAGTAACAATCCCACGATTAGCATTAGTAAGGAGACAATGCCACCAGCAGCTGGTCCGGCTAGGGAGATATCAAACAAAGCTGTCCGATTTGGTACTAAAGATTCAAAGCGGGTAATCGCACCAAAAGAGCCGATTTGCCAACTGGGAATGAAAAAAGGCAGACTGATTCGCACTTTGTGACGCAGCGCCTGCCACCAGTGACCGAGTTCGTGAGCGGCGAAAACAGTCCAAATCCCGGCACTGATGGGCAGCACTTCCCAAAACCGCTCCAGGTTGTTGAAGAAATCAAAGTTAAGCAGCAACCCAGCCGCTTCCATCGTAGTGGCAATCGTCGCGACAAGCAGGACAACTGCCAGAATTTTCTGGGGCAGGGTTGCCGGTTGTGGCTCATTGCTGCTGGGGAGAACAATAACTACGGGTTTACCTTCGGGGCTTTCAACTAAAAAGAGCCGGTAGCGATCGCTTAGTCGTTCCTCTAAGCTGGCAGACAGACGGGAATATACTTTTTCTGGATCTGTGCCCCGCATATTGCCCTTGAAAATCACCCCTTCTTGATAGGGAATCGTTTCCGTGGCAAAGAAGGTATCAATACCAAAAATCCCCTGGAGGCTTTTGAGGTCTTCATCAGGAATAGGAACTACTGCTGTCGTTGCAGGATTTGTGCCATTTGGAACCGATCTTAGAGTCTCGGCTGTTGCAGGAGCTTGCCCATCTTGCTTTTTTGCCTCACTCGACTCTTGTTTGTCATTCAGCAACTGCGTGGCACGCTCCTGCAAAACAATATCCTGACCCGCAGCACGCAAACGCTTGCCCAAGAAGATGTATAATCCGGCTGACGCGACCAACAAAAATAGAATGCCGACAATATTTAGGTAAATCCCGGCGGCAAATAAGCCAAAAAACAACAGCCAGGGAGCCGTCAATACGACTGACTGCAACCAGGCTATGATTCCCAATTTGCCGTAAGTCCGGGCACGGTTGAAGCCCCAACCCAGGACACCGATAGCCACCAGGATGATTAAAACAGTTGCAGTCGTCTCTGATCCAGTAAACATTTTTGATGGAACCGTAGCAGCTAGAGCCAATAAGTCTACTGTAGCTGAGTGCAGTTACCAGGGACTAGGGCGTCGGAGATAGCAAAATTAAGTTGAGAGGGAGTAGAGGCTGGGGACTAGTCCCTAACCCCCAGTCTCTACTCCCTTTGAATTCTGCTTCTGGTAGCTTAGGACGGCTTGTCTGAGATTCCCTTGGTATTCGGCAAGGAGGCGATCGCCTTCTTCGGGGTCTAGTCCCGTCCAATGCATCAGCAGTGCCAGTTTTACCCGGCGTCCACTGCTCTCTAATAAGTAACCTGCCTCTTCCCTGCTTAGGCTGGTGAGGTCTTGCAGGATTCGCAGGGCACGGTCATGAAGTTTTTTGTTAGTAACGGCGACATCGACCATGCGATTGCCGTAGACTTTACCGAGGCGCACCATGACACTGGTGGAGAGGATGTTCAATGCCATCTTTGTAACGGTACCAGCTTTCAGTCGCGTGGAGCCAGCCAGCACTTCGGGACCCACGAGTAGCCGAATATCCAGGTCAGCCTCAATGCTCACCTGCTCAGCAGGGACACAGGCGATCAAAATGGTAGTTGCCCCCCGTTGTCGTGCGGCTTGGATAGCACCGTGAACGAAAGGTGTGGTGCCACCAGCGGTGATCCCAACAACAACATCTAGCTCAGTAATATGGCGATGGGCGATCGCTTCTGCTCCATCCTCCTGCTTATCTTCCAAATCTTCAGAGCTACGCACTAATGCCCCGGCTCCCCCGGCAATTATCCCCTGTACCAGTTCTGGCGGCGTACAAAAGGTGGGGGGACACTCCGCTGCATCTAATACCCCTAAACGTCCACTTGTCCCTGCTCCAACATAGAAGAGGCGTCCACCCCGACTGATAGCATCAGCCGTGCGGTCAATTGCTTGCGCTAGCTGGGTTCGGGCATCGGCGATCGCACTTAAAGTTTTGGCATCCTCACGATTAAACAGCTCAACCAACTCTAGCGAGGTCAACTGGTCAAGGTTCTGACTGTCGGGATTAACCTGTTCTGTGAGCAGATGACCGCGTTCCTCCAAATTCTTCATAGCAATCCTTCTAGCTGACGGCGAATGCGTTCTAGATCAGAAATTTCAGGTTCTTTTGTTTGATCGCCATCCGGTTGCCAGTCCATTTTTTCCACGTTGGCTTCCGGTGGCATTGCCAACATTCCTTCTTCAATCAGCTCTGAGTCATAATCAGCGTCGCTGCAAAACTCCTCAATCACCTCGACATCCATTTCTTCCACCGTAGCTTCTGGAAAATCCTGCGCTTCCAGCATCAGCCCAAAGCGAGTGGCGTCGTCTTCTGACTCAAACATCAGTACCTTGTTGCGATCGCCAATCCGAATCGTGTGAATTCCCTGGTTATCCGTCCCGGCATTAAATAAAAGAACAAATACTCGCTTTGGTGCAACCATAAGTCGTTGTTAACTTTCAGGGGTATGCGCTTTAAGATTAGCGTCTTTACCTAGAATATCTGACCACAGGGAGGAATAACGCTGTTTTATCGCTCTGGAAACAGTAAAATCGGCAATGGTAGCGATTACGGCACAACAGCAATACATTCAATTTCTACCAAAACGTCTTTTGGCAGACGCGACACCTGGACACAAGCACGGGCTGGGGCTGATGCATTATCGAAGTATCGCCCATAGACCTCGTTCATCGCCGCAAAATCATTCATATCTGCCAGAAATACCGTGGTTTTCACGATGTCTTGAGTTTTAGCACCAGCTGCTGCTACTACGGCTTCAAGATTCGCCATCACCTGCTCAGTCTGCTTGACGATATCGTTAGCACCGACAATTTCGCCAGTACTAGGGTCAAGAGGAATTTGACCAGCAACAAAAACCATTTGACCGCTGGCTGCGATCGCTTGATTATATGGCCCTACTGGTGCTGGTGCGCTTTCTGTGCGGATAACTTTTCGTGTCATGGTTTTTAGTTCAAGGAGGTCAATTTGGTCTTTTCCACAAAACAATAACAGTTCAGGGAGCTACAGATAGCCACTAAGGTTGAAAGCGCCCCGTCCACTATTACGGAACCAGCGCTCTAGAAATCGGCATTTCGCTCTGAAATGCTAAAAAATGGTCATATAACTATAATAAATTTAATATTTCGGCTACAATTAAGGCTAAACTAGCGTTCATTTAAGCTGGGGCAATGACACCGAGAAACACTGCTCTCTAAGCGGTGCAATTTCTCATAGCCATTTCTCCCGATAACCAGTTGCTATTGCCTTTCTACCACTTTGACTAAGTAAGCTGTGCCACTCAACGGACGCTTGTATAAACTCGCTCACGAGTTAGGAAAGGTGGAAAAATATCGGCAATCTCAAGCGTGGCTGTAGGTGTGCAAAGGCTAAACAATTTGGTGTTAGCTCATCCCCAGTTTATGTATGGCCGTTGATAAGTAGGGATGGTTGAATCAAGAAACTTATGCCGGAGAATTCCTGGACAGAAAACGATTCTGGTAGCGAACTTGACCCGATTAGCTCTCTTTTATCTGACTTGGACGAAGAAGATTTTGAAAGTGATTTCTTCTTCCAGGGACTAGAAGGACGCCGACGCAAAGCCGCTGTGACCTTAACATTGATTTGGGGCGGCGTGATTGCGCTCCATTTAGTTTCTTGGGGTTCCTGGTTGATTTTGGGCTTGACGGCGCTACTAGGAATTCAGGCAGTACGGTTATTGCTGGCTCGACCTTTAAAAACGCCTGAACCCCTCTTAGATGACAATCCAGCAGACTTCCCTTATGTTTCCCTGCTAGTGGCAGCAAAAAATGAAGAATCTGTCATCAGTAATCTCGTAAAAATGCTATGTGATTTAGATTACCCAAAAACCCGGTATGAAGTCTGGGTGATTGATGATCACAGTACCGACCGGACACCCGTGTTGTTAGATCAACTAGCGGCAGAATACGACCAACTGAAGGTGCTGCACCGCTCTGCTGACGCAGGTGGAGGGAAATCGGGGGCGCTTAATCAGGTACTACCCCTAACAAAAGGGGAGATTGTGGGTGTGTTTGATGCGGATGCTCAGGTACCCAAGGATTTGCTGCGGCGAGTGCTACCGATGTTTGGGAAGTCGGAAATGGGAGCGGTGCAGGTGCGTAAAGCGATCGCTAATGCTTCGCAGAACTTCTGGACAAGAGGGCAGATGGCAGAAATGGCCTTCGACACCTACATCCAACAGCAGCGCATCGCCATTGGTGGCATTGGGGAATTGCGGGGTAACGGTCAGTTTGTCCGGAGATTGGCTTTAGAGCGTTGCGGCGGTTGGAATGAGCAAACGATCACGGACGACTTGGATTTGACCATTCGCTTGCACCTCGACAAGTGGAATATCGGCTTTCTCGACTTCCCCCCTGTCGAAGAAGAAGGCGTCACTACTGCCTTGGCTCTATGGCATCAGCGCAACCGCTGGGGAGAAGGGGGATATCAGCGTTATTTAGATTATTGGCGTCTGATTGCCAGTAACCGGATGGGTACACTGAAAACGCTGGATTTGTTCTCATTCGTTATTATCCAGTACCTTTTGCCTGCCGCTGCCGTACCGGACTGTTTGATGGCGATCGCCCGCAAGAGTTTCCCAATCCTCAGCCCACTGACTGGACTTGGTCTAACCCTCGCCCTGATCGGTATGTTCATTGGTCTGCGTCGCACTCAGAGGAACAAACAATTATCTGTTTCAACATTTTTTGTCACCCTCTTACAGACCCTACGAGGCAACTTTTATCTGCTCCATTGGATGCTTGTAATGGCGGGTATTACCGCTCGGATTTCCGTGCGTCCAAAGCGTCTCAAATGGGTGAAAACTGTCCATGAAGGCAGTGGCGAAGAAAGTTTTGAGTTTTGAAATTTTGAGTCTTGAAACAGAGGTAGCAGGAGCATTCTTTGACGAACCCTACCCTTTCTTAGGGACGGGGATTTAAGATCATGGGTTATTCCCTATTACCGATTAGCCATTAGCCATTAGCCATTATCTAGAACGCTAGCTCACCATTTTCATCGTATTGCCAATTTCCCCTCCGCAGCTGTGTCTGGGTATTGTCCAAGGCAGCTATCTCACTTGATTGCCTCTGGTGAGTAGCTGCTTGTTCAATAGACTCTTCCTCCTCCCAGTCTTCTTCTGAATCTAGTTGATGCTGGTAAGTAGCAGCATCAATTACGTCCGACTCTTGCAGTTGATGAGTAATCGTAGATTCATAATCGCCTTTAGCGTCGTGGGGATCAGCCAAT
>CBDTXL010000067.1:0-18903 GCA_965364435.1 uncultured bacterium | reverse complement strand
ATTTCGTATATTCGTTGCCGTCGCGATCGACATAATATAAGCGCAGGATGCCGGAGTTCACAAACCCAATTGTTTTTGGCAAATCCCCCGCACGAACAAAAAAATCACCTCGTTCCAGGGTATAAATTTTAAATAGGTTTGTAGCTTTGATAGCTTCGCCTTCGGGTAGATTGATGAGCGAGCGAAGTATCGTGATAAGCTGGATCAGTTCTTGGGTCAGCATATGTAAATTGTTAAAGTATTCGCTTACACCGTCCATAAACCTGAATCGCAATGCCTGTTCAGTTGGTGCAGTAGCGATCGCTTGAAATAAAGGATGAAGAGAACTAGTGCAGCTCGGCAGAAATAACCCACCAGTTGGCAGCTGGGGAGCGGGGGAGCTGGGGAGCTGGGGAGCTGGGGAGCTGGGGAGCTGCACTAGGCTTACTTTGTGGGGAAGCTGTGGCGAAGATGACTCAATTGATGATGGAGTACAATCCTGAACCACCTTTCAATGCAGGTACACCAGAAACAGCAGGCGAAGAAGTTGTACAACCGTTGATACAATTTGGCAAACCCCTTCTCGAAGCATTCTTGGCTCAAACAAGAGACACAGCGGCTCAATTAAAACTTGAAAACTGATAAAACCTAAACAATGAAATCCGTTCCCATCTGCTGAATAGCGATCGCTCTCCTGATAGAAACTCATGTCATAAGCCCAAATGGTTAAAGTCCAGCGCTCCAAGAGTTTCAGCTTTTACTCTGATGAGAGTCACAAAAGAGCGCTATGCTCTGTTTGAGAGGGAAACTCTCGTGAAGATGTCGAAACTGCGGTTCAAGGATTTCCTGTCCTATTTCCCAACAACTCTATTGCTTACTCATTCACGAAATACGATCCTCTGACAGAGGCTCTAGGACTTTGAATGCGATCGCATGAGCTTCGGCATCGGTGACCCCCAGCGTTTTAAGAATCATTTTCGCGATCTGTTCAGGGTAGTTGGGTTCTGTATGCCCTTCCAAAATGCTACGCATTGCCATCAGTCCCGTTCCTAAAATCAGATCGATCGCTGCCTGTACGCTGTCAACCTGAAAACGCTTCAGCCGTATCCCTGCCTCCAAGTCCGTCATCACCCCCCTTTCTATCGTTTCACTCAAGGGGGCTGCCACTAATCCAATGCGGACAATTACCCATCCCCAAGTGGCATCTCGCATCGCTTGATGCAGAAATTGGCGCAGAGCGATCGCCATTCGTTCAGCTGGGTCAGCGATCGCAACAGACTGCGCCCAAATCTTTTGATTCATTTCATCACTTAACGATGCTGCAACCGCTCTTAGAACGTCCTCCCGCGTCTGGAAATAGTTGTAGAACGTTCCCCTGGCAACGCCTGCTTCAGCAATGATGTCGTCAATCGTTACGGCATCCGTTTCTTTTCGAGCGAATACCCGATAGGCGGACTCTATCAAACTCGATCGTGTCCGTTCCCGTTTTTCCAAACCGATGGATGCTCGACGAGATGGCTTCATAGGGTAGCTCTGGAATAGCACCAAATCTAACATATCCCGCCATTGACACTCTCATCAAAATGACGTTATCGTCAAAATGACCTTTTCGTCATATTTCTCAATCAACAAGCTCCAATTCTGGAGAACAGGAGTACCCGTGATGCGTATCGCTATCATTGCTTTGGGCAGCCAGGGAGACGTTCAACCTTACATTGCTTTGGGGAAGGGATTAAAAGCAGCGGGTCACAATGTACGTTTATTGACCCATGAGAACTTTGACAAATTGGTCAGTTCCCACGGACTGGAGTTCTATCCCATGCAGGGTAATGTGCAAGAACTCAT
The DNA here is from genome assembly GCA_965364435.1 of uncultured bacterium. Classification (GTDB taxonomy): domain Bacteria; phylum Cyanobacteriota; class Cyanobacteriia; order Cyanobacteriales; family Coleofasciculaceae; genus CBDTXL01. The sequence goes on along the minus strand of CBDTXL010000067.1, from coordinate 17,079 downwards.
TGAAACTCCAGAAATGCGTGAGCTTTCGGAGAAGGGAAATTTTCTGACAATGACCTTACGGACGGCAAAAGAAACCAAACGAGTGGCAATTCGTTGGGCACAAGCAGGTCTAGAGGCTTGTCGAGGAATGGATTTACTGCTAGCGGGTGTTGGAGGGCTTTACCTTAGCCTTGCATTCGCTGAGAAGTTAGAACTTCCACTGCTGCAAGCCCATGTTTTTCCCTTTACCCCGACAAAAACCTTTCCAAGTGTTCTATTTCCTCAGTCCTTAAACCGATATGGAGGGACTGTGAATTGGCTATCCCATCAATTGCTAAGACAAATCATCTGGCAAGGCTCTCGTGCAGGTGATACAGCAGCCCGCAAGCAAGTTCTTAACTTACCTGTATCCTCATTTTTCGGTCCGGGCAAGTCTCCCCATCTTCATCGCTATCCAACGCTCTACGGTTTCAGTCCTTCTGTGATTTCCAAGCCATCGGATTGGCACAATACCTATGTCACAGGCTACTGGTTCTTAGATGCCGCACCCGATTGGACTCCACCCTCAGATCTGGTGGACTTTTTGCAAGCAGGCCCGCGTCCTGTGTATATCGGGTTTGGCAGTATGGGCAACCGCAACCCAGAAGAAACTGCCGATCTGGTTTTGCAAGCCCTCGCAAAAACTGGGCAACGAGCCATTATGCTCTCTGGTTGGAGTGGAATGCGTAAAGAAAACCTGCCAGATAGCGCTTACCTGATACATTCCATTCCCCATGCATGGCTCTTCCCACGTGTCGCGGCTGTTGTCCATCATGGTGGTGCGGGCACCACAGCAGCAGGACTCAGGGCAGGGATTCCTACGGTTATTATTCCATTTTTTGGAGATCAGGGCTTTTGGGGGCAACGGGTCGCAGAATTAGGGGTTGGGACAGAACCAATTCCACGTAAACAACTAACGGCCCAACGACTTGCACAAGCGATTCAAACGGCTGTAACCAATCGAGCAATGCGTCAGCGTGCAGCAGCCCTGGGGGCAAAAATCCGTGCGGAAGATGGGATTGCTAGTGCAGTTGCCGTCATCCAGGAAATCGAAAATCTTAGAGCTGATTTATAAAGGAAATCTTAAGGAGACTCAAACCTTTAGATGTTTGGCTTACGGAGACTCCTCAGTTAAGTTTTGTCAAATTTCTGAAAGCCTTATCCTACAAGATTTTTGTCAGTCTTTACAAATCAGCTCTAAACTTTCAAGGCTTCAGCTTACTTGCCACCCTGTCAGGAAAATTGTGCATTTTCACGACTTATCTACCTAACTTCATGGAAACTTTACTTAATTATGAACTTTTTTCATAAAAACTTTAAATGAAATTACCTGTCGAACACTTAATCTATCTCTGGAGAGGTATTGAGCAGGTAAGGCAACTATGGAATTTGACGTAGAGCAAGTCGGCAAATTTACTCTTGAAGACTTGGTTGTCAAGGCACAGGACTATTTAAGTAATTTTGCTGTAGGTCAAGATTTTTATACAAAACTAACAATTGCGTTTGGTAACCCATTAGATACGGAAAAGGCAGAGAGTTTACGTCAACAATGGGTATCTGGAGATTTCACATCACTGCCAGAAATTGAAATCCGTTCAGGCGAAGAAATCCAAGGTGCTAATAGTGCTTTTTCTAGCGATACAAATAAAATTTATTTATCTCAAGAGTACATCACTCAGAATGCTTCTAGCCCTTCAGCTATTACCCATACATTATTAGAAGAAATTGGTCACTTCGTTGATGCAAAAATTAATTCATCTGATGCCCCAGGTGATGAAGGGGCTATTTTTTCGGCTCTGGTTCGTGGAAAAACCCTAGATGAAAACCAGTTACAGCAGCTAAGGGCTGAAAATGATGCAGCTACTATCACATTGGATGGGCAAGTTATCCAAATTGAGAAGGCAGCGGTTTCAGACAGTGGTGGTTTCGAGGGAAGCCAAAAGACAATAACACTAGACTCAAATGGTGGTGGAGTAGCAAAGTTCAGTTACGAACATTTTACTATTCCTGATAATTTCATCATTAGGTATGAAGGAAAAAATCTCCTAGAGACTGGATTTATCGGTGGTAATAGGTCTGGAATAGTTCAAATTCCTGAAGGTAATTCTAATCAATTAGAAGTGATTGTAGCGACCAATGATTCAGGAACGGCTTGGAACTACACGGTAACCACAGATGACTGTGCTGATACGACACCCCTAAATATTGAATTAGCTAGCGGTCAATTTGAAGATACAGATGGGGATGGCGACTGTGATGGACAGGGGACTATTTATATCGGACGTACTGATGGAATAGCCCGGATGCTCCGAATTGAAAATGCGACAGCAGAATATGATGATAAGAGCCTGAGAATTACTGGTGGAACTGTTTTTTCAGAAATTGGAAATGTTGTAGCTCCTTTGTTTCAAGGAGACTTTGAGATACCGTTTAGCACAGCAGCTAGTTCCTCATTTCAAGAAACTGGGAACTTGGCAAATGAATTTAAGATTGGTGGACTGGAGATTGATTTTAATAGCCTAAAGCTTAACTCAAATCAGATTCTTCTGGGAGGTGGATTTGTACTACCAGATGCTATAGGTGGGTTTGATTTAGATCTTAATGCACCTAACACGCTCCTCATTGATTCAAAGGGTGTAGGCTTTGGTGGCGGTAAAGTTGAGTTTCCAAATCTAGAATTTAAACTTTTTAACTTATTTGATATTAAATCGTCGGATGCAGCTATAGAATATAAACCGACAGAAGATATTTTGAAAATACAGGGTAAGCTTGAGCTTGAAACCCCTTTCTTTAAAGTAGATCCTAATGATGGTGGTGCTAGCCTTACTCTTGACCTTGCTGGCGATAACTTTATTCAGATTAAAAATGGTATACCAGACATCACAGGTTCTCTTTCTATAAAAAATGTTAATTTTACACCGAATTGGGGGGTAAGCGAACTTTCTGTTAATGTCAAAACTCAAAATGGAGTAGTTGAAGAAGTTGGTGGCAAAGCCCAAATAAAATTTCCCTGGCCATCAAAATCTATTCCGCCCAAGGGACTTGAGGCAGGTGTGGAACTTCTCTTTCAGCTACCTCCTCCTGAACTTGAATTAGATAAAATTAGTTTAGAAGTAGATGGACTTCAAATACCTATTGGTACTACTGGATTGTTGCTACAAAAACTAGGGGGAAGTCTGAACAGCCTTGCTAAATCAGATAACAATCCTACAGAGTACGGAGGCAGTGTTGGATTAACATTTGGACCAGAAATTAGCATTGAACTTCCTAGTTGGTTGGGTGGCTCTTCATTTACGGCATCTGCTGTTAGGCTTGATGTTGGTGGTACAGTTAGTTCTGAAAAACTTACTGGTAACTACGATATAAAACTAATTGATGCAAACATTTATAACGCTAAAGGCGATGGCGAATACAACTGGGATAAAGACACTGTTCGAGCAAACACTAGTGTTAGTGCCCTAACTGGTATAATTACTGGACAAAATAAGTTCGCAGCAGATTTTAAGAAGGGCAACGTTAGTGCCTTTGGTACAGTTGCACTAACTGTTCCTGATAGTAGTTTCTTCTTCGGATTCAGAGGTAAGCAACTTACATCATCATCTTTCCAGGCGCTGTATACCAACGACGGCAATTTTTCTAATGACTATGTTGCTGCTTGGGGTCAGGTATCAGTACCATTTATTGGTTCAATCACTGCTGGTCTTCAAGTCTTCTTCGATGGCAATCCCGACTTGATTTGGGGGGCTAAAGATATACCACCAACGAATAGTTTCGATGTTGAACCTGGTACAAAATTTCTTCTACTCACGGCTGATTGGGATAACCCAACCACCAATAGCGTACCAGTTCGTGTAAAAGATCCAAATGGCAACTTCATTAAAGAAACGGACTTTGCTGCTAATGGAATTGCCATCGTTGATGATTTGACGGGTCTGAATGCCAAAACCGTTATCATAAATAATCCAGCTCCAGGTAACTGGGATCTTGAAATCGTCGATGATACTGGTCTTGGAGAGGTTCGTATCGCCGGTTTCCGAGATTCAGTCGCACCAACCATTGAGATAACTGCTCCCACAGTAGATGTCGGTGGAGGCGAAGTAACCATCAACTATGAAGCCTTTGACTCTGACTCTGATGCTGAGATTAAGCTATTCTACGACACTGATAATCAAGATTTTGATGGGATACTAATTGCGGACGATCTTGTTGAAACCGATGGTACGGGTAGCTTTGTTTGGAACACTGAAGGTGTACCCACAGGAGACTACTTCATCTATGCAATGATCATGGATGAAAACAATGCTCCTGCTTTCAGTTACTCCCAAGGTCAGGTAAAAATTACACAAGAGGCAGATTTAGCTGTTACTCAAACTGCCAATACGGATTCAGTAGGAGTAGGGCAGAACTTCACCTATACTATTGAAGTTACCAATAATGGCTCAGTAGATTCTGAAGGCGTGATTCTTGTTGAAACGCTACCAGAAGAAGTAACTTTTGTTTCCTCTAGCCTCACCCCTTCCCAACAAACCGACAACATTCTCACCTTTGACCTTGGTAATTTAGCTGAAGGTGAGACGACAACGGTTGAGATCACTGTTACGGCTCCTACAACAACAGGCACAATTACTGGTAGCGCTCTTGTAACCAGTGACACCTTTGATCCTGATGCAACTAATGATGTCGATATCCTAACGACTACAGTTGAGGTTATTCAGCCTGAACTACCCGATTTGGAAGTCATCCGTACTGATAGTTCTGACACAGTAGCATTAAGGGATACTTTTGATTACACTCTTACTGTTACCAACAATGGTCTCGGCAATGCCACAGGCGTGGTTCTTACAGAAAACCTGCCCTCTGTATTCAACGTTATCTCAGCTACCAGTGATGTTCCCGCTCTCAATCTGAACTTTGTAGACCTGATCGAATTCCAACTTGATGCAGGTGATCGAGCCACTATCGATATCGACGCTCGTGAGTTTGGTTCTCCCCTAGACTCCATTCTACGACTATTCGACTCTGCTGGAAATCAAGTAGCGGTTAGCGATGATAACCCTGCTCCTGGGGAAAGCTTCTCAAGAGACTCCTATATTAGCTATACGGCTTCTTCTTCCCAGACCTATTACGTTGGAGTCAGCAGCTACTCCAACTTCTCCTATAATCCCTTCACCGAGAGTAGTGGTGGCAGCACTTCAGGCAGTTACACAATTAACATGACCATCGGCAATGGAGGAACCGTCAGTCAGGTTGCACTGAGTGAACCCAACAATACCATCCCTCAAGCTCTAGATAGCGGTCTTAGTTCAGCTAATCCTGGCACTTTTATCGGTACAGGTTTCATCCGTACCAGTAATACCAATCCAATTAGTATCTCTAATGGTGTAGTTACGGCAAACTTAGGGAATCTCAATAGCGGCGAAAGTGCTACAGTCAATCTCACCGTTAACTCTATTGCTGCTGGCAATCTCATCAGCACTACCAACGTAACCAGTAACGAAACAGACTTCAATCCATTTGATAATCAACTCATAACGGCGAAAACTATTGAGTCAGTCACGCCTGCTTCTGCTGACCTAGAATTAACTCAGACTGTAAACAACCCCAATCCCGATGTAGGCGACCAAATTACCTTTGCCCTCACCCTCACAAACAAAGGACCTGGTATTGCTAGTGGCATTGAGGTAACTGACCTGCTTCCCTCGGAACTGAGTTTTGTTTCCGCCTTTACTGTGCAGGGAACCTACAACAGCACCACAGGTGTGTGGGATGTAGGCAACCTCAGAGATAATCTCAGCCGTACCCTGACTATTACTGCTAACGTTAATACGGCTGGCTCTATCATCAACACGGCTGAAATAACGGCTGTCAACGAAGCAGATCCTGACTCTATTCCCGGTAACAATAACCCAAATGAGGATGACCAAGCGACCGTTACCCTGACCGTCGATGTCAATGAGATTACAGGTACACCAGGTCGTGACGTTCTGACTGGTAACGATGGAGCTGACCGCCTGGTGGGTTTGCAAAGCCGAGATATTCTCACAGGCGGTGGTGGTAACGACCAATTCGTCTACACCAGTTTTGTGGATGCTGGTGATGTCATCACTGACTTTGAAGTGGGTAGCGACAAAATTGTCCTCACCGAACTGCTCGATAGCCTGGGCTATTTTGGTTCAGACGCGATCGCTGATGGCTACATCGAGTTTGGCGCACGGGGGTCTGATACTCTGGTTCAGCTCGATCCAGATGGCTCCAGTGGTTCTGGAAGTTCTCGACCCTTCATTTTAGTTGAAAACGTTACTGTTGCTGCTCTGAACAACACCAATAACTTCGTGTTCTAGGTTTCTATCCCAAAGAGCGCTAATCTCAAACTGAGCGATTTGTTAGCGCTGCTGTATCAAACACAGATACTTCTTCGCAGAAACATCACAAATTACAAAGGAGAGCAAAATGATTAGTACCTTCCAAAGGTTTACTGTAGCCACCGCTGGTCTAGCTCTGAGCTTGACTACCGTTGGCATCAACCCAGCACAGGCTACCACAACCACTTACGATTTTGAAGTATTTGTTGATTCTGGTTCTTTGGTAAGCCAAACCTACTCTGGTTTTTTCAGTTATGATGACTCAGGACTGATGGGAGCTGGAGAAGAATTCTTAGAAGTTTCTGCTATCAAGTTTAATTTTTTAGATCTTGAATTCAGTGAAGCCGACAATTCTTCTCTTTTCGCTCCTGAGGTAGCATTCTTTAATGGTGATTTCCTGGGTTTGAGTTTTTCCAGTGATTTTGCGGCTAATAATTCGTTCTCTTTTATACCTGGCTTCTTTTCCCTAGAAGAGGCATTTTTTGCATATGACATAGACCAAGGTGCAGGTGCAGGAGATGTGACATACTCCTTACGACCATCTACTTCAGTTCCAGAACCCAGCGCTATATTTGGATTGAGTCTTCTAGGAATCGGCTGGCTCTTGAAAAAGCAGATAGAAGGTAGGCTACTAGGCAGCTAAAGAAACCGAACAACACAAAAAAGCAGATAAATTATTTTAGTGGAGAGGACAAATCAATACCCTTACTCCTCTCCTGGAATCCATCAATCCATATAAATTAAATAAGTTTAAGTGGGGGAAAAAGCTTTTTTCATCAAAACTACAGTTTGCTTGTCCCCCCGTTCAAATTGTAAACAATTTGTCAGGGTAACTTACTTAATAATAAATTGGCTCTATGATTCAGTTACCCTCAACATCAAATAGTAACTGATTTTTAGAAAAAACAACCTCAAACTCTGCATACTCCCCCACATAAGACTTAACCCTAATTTCCCCCTGATGCTTTTCCAATAAATCATACACAATATACAATCAGGGGTTCCAGAATTTGCCACTGGGCATCTGTCATATCAGTTTTATAGGCTTTCTTGGTCATCGCTGAGGTTGAACGCCACATCAATCGATGAGATTGCCTTGGTTATCCCTCAAGCTAAGTCTTTATCTTTACTTTATAAATCAGCTCTTAGGGTTGCCTAATGGTATGCGGATGTTTAACTAAGGGACTGGAGTTGGTAGGACACGGTAAGAACAGATGAACGCAGATAAACACAGATGAATGTAAAAAAAAGCCCCCTTGAGCAGGGGGTTCTTCAACTTAAAATACGACTCCTCACTGAATTGCAACTGGGGGACGCCCAGAAAGCATCGCTTTCGTAGAAGATTCACCAGCTTGTCGCAGCTGTCGCGTTAGCTGTAGGTTCAAAAGTCCCAGCATCAGCGACTGACCAATTATTACCAGGAATACCGCTGTGCTGGTGGCGTGTTCTACAGCAGCCCAGGGAAAAGCCGAAAACAGCCAGACGCCCGCGTTTTTAGTAGGTGTCATCGACAGCAAGCCGAAAATAATTGGCGGTAGGACAACCAATAATCCTACTGTTGCTGCCGCCAAGGCTGCCCGCTTTGGTGTTTTCATAAACAGCATCAGTTGAGCAATTGCGGCATAGACAATGATTAAACTTAGATTCAGCAGCAGTGCCCAAAGCGCTGGGATTTTGTATTGATTCTCAGGCCATAGCAGTATCCAGGGCGCTAAGATGGCAAAGGCGATCGCTACATTCAACGCCACTGCCTCCAGTGCAGGGCTTTTTTCACCCCAAATCAAATCTGCCATAACGCCGCCTTTACGAGAAGAGCGGTTTTGGTGACGGTAACGCGCCCAATCTTGCAAGATTTGTCGGTGCGGACTCAGCGCTGCGATGAGACATAAAAACAGCTGCAAGTTGAACACCAGTAGAATCTGAAAATTATCAAACAGGGCTTTTGGATTATTCCTCCATTCCCCAATTTCGGGGTTCAGGGCAAATCCGAGAATCACCGCTTCAAAGCTAGCTGTCAACCAGTAACTTTGTTGTTTGCCTAAAAGAGTAGCGCTGGGGTTATGGAAGCAGCGCTTTAGCCCTTGCCAAAACCAGTAAGTCCATAAACCGAAGTTGAGCACCATAGAAGCCGCAAGACTCCAAACACTGGCACCGATGGGCAGACCAAACCAGGAAAAATCTCTTAAGCCATTAGCGTAAGAGGGATTTGTTGCATCTAGAGAATTGGAACCAATCAGGTACGGCAACAAAATCGCCGGATTAAACAGCATCAGCCAGTCGGTTGGGTACTGGGTAACCCTGTGGTTACCAAGAACCATAACCATCAAGCCCCAGAGGAATATCAGCACCGCACCACTGCCCAACCATGCCTGGAAGCCGCCTAGCCAGTTACTAACTAAGCCAAATAGCAGCGCCACACTGTAGAAGAACAAACAACTGGCACCGATGATACCGTAATAAGTCAGAATCTGACTTAAAGGGACTTCACCCGACAACCCAGCTGCCAAATGTAAAGGCAAAGCCAAAAAGCCCACGAGATAGAGCAGAATCGGCACTCCCAGAAGCTTGCCGGTCAAGATGCTCATGCTGGACTGAGGCGTGAGGCGAAGAAAGTTAAGCGTGCCACGATGCTCTTCTTTCGAGAGGTCACTAATCAGCATGTAGGTGCCGACTACTAATAGGGCAAAGATGCCGATGATACTAAGCCAGACGAAGACATCTTTCCACCACAGCTGCCAGTTAATCAAATAACCCCCGAAGGCATCCCGCAGACAGCTGGGGACAGAATAAGTTGAGCTTGCGCCAGTGCAATAACGGTTATAAGGGACATCTGGATTATCAGCATCTGGTAGCTGACTTGAGAAACTCATCAGTACTAGCAGCTGACCCACGAGGGAAATTGCTACTGTAATCAGAATGTTGCGGGGTTTGAGACGCCCTTTGAGTTCTCGGAACATCTGGGGATTCCACTCGCCCAGTTGCATTACTAAATTGAGTGCCATAGTGATTGCAGTCTCCGTATGTAGAAGCTTGTAGCTTTGGACTTGAATGATTTAGTTGATTTAAAAATTAGAGCGTCCCTACTGATCATGACGCTTGCTGATGACCCAGCTTGAGAAAGATAGTTTCCAGGTCTTCCTGGGTACAGTGGAATTCTGTCAGAGGAACACCAGCGCTAATGAGCGATCGCAACAGCGTTGCACAATCTTCTTGACCTCCTGAAAAGTGAATTCGCATACGCCCGGTTTCTGGTAAGATTTCCCAGTCCTCAACTAAGGGATGATTTTTCAGTTCCGCTTGCAGGACATCCAACTGCCCCAGGGTTGACAAGAAGATTTGCTGGCGACTCAGACGGCGGTAGAACTCTTCTAAGGATGCACTCTCTACTAAATAACCTAATTCCATAATGCCTATTGAGGTACATAGTTCTGCCAAATCACTGAGGACGTGTGAAGAAATGAGAATTGTCATCCCCGCTTCTTGTAACGTCTTGATAATTTCGCGAAACTGCATCCTGGCAATTGGATCGAGACCAGAAACGGGTTCATCCAACAGCAGCACAATCGGCTCGTGAATTATTGTCCGGGCAAGGCTGAGGCGCTGTTTCATCCCTCGTGAGAGGGTAGCAATCGCGCTGTTACGCTTATTCGTTAGTTGTACCAGTTCTAAGACTTCCTGGAGGCGTCGGCGGCGTCGTGGCTCTTGCAGGCGGTACAGACGCCCAAAATAGTCCAGGTAGTCCCAGACGGTTAAGTCATCATAAAGCGGATAGTCATCCGGCAGATAGCCTAAGCGACGCTTTAGGGTTGGATTGCTGTCATCTCGCAAAAGGCGATCGCCGTTAATATAAATTTCGCCGATAGTTGGCTCCTCAGCTGCCGCCAACATCCGAATCAGGGACGTTTTCCCAGCACCATTCGGTCCAATCAGTCCGTAGACTGCACCCGCCTCTATCTGTAAATCAACGTCATTGACAGCAATGTGTCGGTCAAATTGCTTGGTGAGTCCACGAGTATCAATCGCTAGTTCTTTTGCCATAATCGCTCTTGGGATAATCACCGGACGGCTATTTGGGTTAAAAGATAAGGCTAGCCTAACCTGTCTCTACAGGATTTGGCAGTTCAGGAATTGAAACGATTGCTGAGAGTCGCTCTGTATGTTGTAGAGCTTTTTTCGTCCTCAAGATCAAAATGACGACTTTGGTTCTAGTCTATCCGGAGAGAGCCATATTCCGAATTCCCTGGACTATATTTCGGGTACATTTCCTTTTATGATTGATCACTCGCAAAGATTTCTATAGAGTTATGACACAGCAATATCGCATCACCCTGTTACCTGGCGATGGCATTGGCCCAGAAATCATGAGCGTTGCGGTAGATGTGCTGAAGCAGGTAGGTGAGCAACTAGATATCCGCTTTGAATTTCAACAAGCTCTGATAGGGGGTGCGGCGATTGACGAGACGGGTGAACCGCTACCAACTGACTCACTGGAAATGTGTCGCAATAGCGATGCTGTATTGCTAGCTGCAATTGGTGGTTATAAGTGGGATTCTCTACCTCGCCAATTACGCCCAGAAACTGGACTACTGGGACTAAGAGCTGGACTGGGTTTATTTGCCAATCTGCGACCAGCGACCATATTACCCCAACTGATTGATGCCTCACCCTTGAAACGGGAAGTTGTTGAGGGCGTTGATATTATGGTGGTGCGAGAACTCACAGGAGGTATTTACTTTGGTCAGCCTAAGGGCATCTTTACCATGGAAACGGGTGAGAAGCGGGGCGTCAATACGATGGCTTATACAGAAGCTGAAATTGAAAGAATTGGACGGGTAGCGTTTGAAACGGCTCAAAAACGTAGTGGAAAACTCTGCTCGGTGGATAAGGCGAATGTGTTGGAGGTGTCGCAGTTGTGGCGCGATCGCATTACCCAACTAGCAGCTGAATATCCTGATGTTGAGCTATCTCACCTGTATGTTGATAATGCTGCCATGCAGCTTGTGAGGGCACCCAAGCAGTTTGACACGATAGTGACTGGCAATCTCTTCGGAGACATTCTCTCTGACGCCGCAGCGATGCTCACTGGTAGTATTGGGATGTTGCCCTCTGCCAGTTTGGGGAACAAGCCTCCTGGCGTTTTTGAACCCGTTCACGGCTCAGCTCCCGACATTGCAGGTCAAGATAAAGCTAACCCTTTGGCTCAGGTATTGAGTGCCGCAATGATGCTACGCTACGGCTTGAACCAACCTGACGCCGCTGACCGAATTGAGCAAGCAGTGCAGCATGTGTTGGACAAAGGCGATCGCACCGGGGACATCATGTCGGAAGGAATGAACTCTCTAGGCTGCCGCGCCATGGGTGACGCCCTGATTAAGGCATTGGAGCTGCCTTAATCTCTTAGTAAGGGCGCAAAAACTTTTACGCGCCGACACCTCTTGCTGTAATGGCGCTAGTAGATTAAAGTCGAGCTTAAACAATAGGGATAGGCGGCTGGTGTATACATCACAGCAATGGCAAGGAAACTATACAGAGCGGATGGATCTACCGATGCTGCTAGACCCCGCTCTCTTGAGGGCAGCTCGACAGATCTACCGCACTTATTACGAAGTGCATCCAGACATCACACAACGTCCTTATGGTGTAGCAATTGATCGATATACCCATCGAGGGAAGCTAATCTTTAAGAACAAACCTATCCTTTTGCCACAGGAATGTTTTGTGCCTTTTAGTCAACTTGAGGCAGAAATTTATTAGTCACTAGTCATTGGTCATTGCTTATTAAACTAAGGACTAATGACTAATGACTAACAAATGACATGGAAGCCCTGATTGCGGGTGTGAGTTCTTTGATCGTTTTTTCTCTGGGCGCATCATTTGGCAGCTTCCTGAATGTAGTGGTTTATCGGCTACCAGCTAATTTATCTATTCTCTGGCCCCCTTCTCGCTGCCCTCAGTGTTTGCATAAGTTAGGAAAGCAGGAGAATATACCAGTCTTGGGCTGGCTGTGGCTAAAAGGGCGCTGTCGCCACTGTAGAAGCCGAATTTCTGGGCGCTATCCCATAGTAGAGGCGATAACGGGTGTACTATTTTTGCTGGTTTTCTGGACGTATGGTTTTAGCGTCCAAACTTTGGGTTACTGGGCTTTTTTGAGCTGGTTATTGGTTCTTTCTCTCATTGACCTAGATACCATGACTCTACCTAACTCACTTACTCAGTCAGGATTGGTTGCTGGTTTAGTGTTTCAAGGAACTAGCGGTTTTTTACTGGCGTCTCAACCAGCAGGCTTATCCCGTCAGCTGATGAGTGGCATTGCTGCTGCTGTGCTGGGACTTTGGTTGTTTGAGATTATTGCAGTTGTTGGCTCAGTGGTTTTTGGGCAAGCGGCGATGGGTGGGGGAGATGCCAAACTAGCGGCGATGATGGGAGCTTGGTTGGGATGGAAGTATCTGCTGTTGAGTGGGTTCATCGCTTGTGCAGTGGGAGCCTTTGCTGGTGGAGGCGCGATCGCTCTTGGCTTGCTAGATCGACGACAACCCATGCCCTTTGGTCCCTTCCTCGCCTTAGGAGCAGGATTGACGATTTTTTGGGGTGAAGCAATCTTATCCACCTACCTACGGCTATTTTTCCCCTTGTACTAAAAAATCCAGAGCCTTCAACTCATAACTCATAACTCTCTCTCCCCAATCCCTTGTATGATTTACCCAAAAACTACCCTCTTGATAAGATTAACCAGTGTCCTGGATCACACTAAAAACTACCAATGCCCGCTGGGAAGCCGAGCTGATGCAGCAGGTGCTAGCGGCTCATGACATCCCCAGTCGGATTCTTGAGACGGGGATAACTTCTTATTTCGGTGCGGGTAGTCCTGCTGCTTTGCAAGTTCGCTCAGAAGACCAATGGACAGCCTTACTTCTATTGAGTTCTCCAGAGGAGGAGCAAGCAGGGGCCTCAGATAACAATTAAGGAAATAAAAATTTTCATGTCTTTATTTGATTGGTTTGCGAATCGACGGAAATCAGAACCGATTAGTCAACAGCCGCAGGAGCGTGAAATTGCGGACGGGCTGTGGACAAAGTGTGAAGCTTGCGGTGTTCTAGCTTATACAAAAGACCTACAAGGCAATCAAATGGTCTGCCTGGAGTGCGACCATCATATGCGGATATTTAGTGAAGAACGCATCCGCCAGCTAATTGATGTTAATACCTGGATGCCACTGGATGAGCAATTGCGTCCGATTGATCGCCTGAAATTTCGCGATCGCAAACAATATAGCGATCGCTTGCGAGAAACCCAAGAAAAAACTCGCCTGGTAGATGCTGTACAAACGGGTAGTGGTCAACTGGATACTTTACCAATTGCCTTGGGTGTAATGGACTTCCGCTTCATGGGCGGCAGCATGGGTTCTGTAGTAGGCGAAAAACTCACCCGTCTGATCGAGCATGGAACCCTGCGACGCCTACCTGTTGTAATCGTTTGTGCCTCTGGTGGTGCCAGGATGCAAGAGGGGATGCTAAGTCTGATGCAGATGGCAAAAATCTCAGGCGCATTGGAGCGCCATCGGGAAGCTAGACTGCTTTACATCCCAGTTCTGACTCATCCCACCACTGGTGGCGTCACGGCTAGCTTTGCGATGCTAGGAGACATTATTCTGGCAGAACCGAAGGCAACGATTGGCTTTGCTGGACGGCGGGTGATTGAGCAAACCCTGAGAGAAAAGCTCCCAGACGATTTTCAGACCTCTGAATATCTGCTACAGCACGGCTTCGTCGATGCGATCGTCCCCCGCACTCAGTTGAAAAAAACTCTCGCCCAACTCATTCGCCTGCATCAACCTTTACCAGTTGCACCGTCGGTGGTTCCTTTACCAGAAGCCATGCGTTTGGGTGTCAGAACTTCCGATTGATCCCAACCAACTAACTGATGTAGGGAAAGGCGTCGCAAGAGTGGCATCATATTCATATTAGAGCGACTCGATCTTGATTCAGCCAGCCAATAACTATGGGGTTTGCCGACCTGTCAATTGCGGAGATTGCCACAGAATATGACCTTCCTATCGAGGAGGTGTACCATTTATGCGAGCAGTTGGGAATTGCTTACAAAACTCAAGAAACCCGTCTGGCCCTGGAGGATGCCAAGGCAATTATTTCTAAGATTTTGTCCAAAAGACAGGGCTAAAGGATCACTCCTAGTAGGGGAGATTCAACTCAACCTACCATCCGTGAGCAATGCCTTTGGGGAAGATCCAAAAGAGCCAAGGGTTTTTTCTTTCGCCCTGTAGAGGTCTTTTTACCCTAATAGTTGGTTGACTAGGATGCTCCTCAGATAGAGGATACGCAGAGATTGAGTCCGTGCTGTGTTGAGCATCTAAAACGAATAAGACAAATTTGTGAAGGAGAACCAAGAATGAAGCGATTCATCTTGCTTGCTGTGGCAACTGTATTCTTTGCCTTTGAAATTGCGGTCGGGAGTGTAGCCGCCCTTGAACTTAGCACCGACGTCCGCACGGTGCCGTTGAATGAAGCAGGTGACACCACTGTCCTCAGCCTTGAACAAGTGCAGAAAGGCAAACGCCTCTTTAACGATACCTGTGCTCAATGTCATGGTGGAGGCAGAACTAAAACTGACCCTAACGTCGGGTTAGGGACTGAGGCGCTTGCCGGAGCAACGCCACCGCGCGATAACATCGCCGCTTTGGTGGATTACATGAAGAATCCCACTACCTATGACGGGGAAATGGAGATTTCTGAATTACACCCTAGTACTAAGAGCGCTGATATCTATCCAGAGATGAGAAACCTCACAGACGATGACCTAGAGGCGATCGCTGGTCACATTCTCTTCCAGCCAAAAATCCTCGGCAGAATGTGGGGAGGCGGCAAAGTCTACAACTAGTAGCCAGCTTTTGTGAATTAGTCAATGAAGGGTTGAAGGTTTGAATGTTGAATGTTGAAGGTTGAAGGTTTAAACCAGTCTTTTAACCTGCAACCTGATCGCCCTGCAAACTCGCCAACTTTCAACCCTTCATAGACTACGAGATCAGGACTAAGAACTCAAGACTAAGTACTAATGCTGACCTACTTAATCAAAATCACTCAACTTTTGCATTCATTAGGGCGTCAACTGTTCTCAGTTCACTGTCTACTCGCCGCTCTAATTGCTCTCTCAAGCGTCTTTATGGTTAGCTCACCCGCTCACGCGGCTGTAGACAACTATGTCAGACGCTACCTGGCTAAAGAGCCAATCTCTCTTGATGTGGATGGCAAGGGTCAGACGAAGCAATTCTCTCCTGAAGAGCTGTCCGCAGGTAAAGAGCTGTTTGAGACAAATTGCCTCAATTGTCATGTTGGGGGAGCGACTTTGCCAGACCCAACGGTATCTTTGGCACTGAATACCCTGGCGGGTGCCACACCACCTCGCAATAATATCAACGGTTTAGTGGCTTTCCTCAGGGAACCAATGACTTACGACGGCACTGATGCAACCTTTTGGTGCCGCCAAGTCTCTGAAAGCTGGATGCCACAGGAGCAAATTGAAACGTTAGCAGCATTTGTTCTCAGGGCAGCACAAAAAGCCCCAGGGTGGGGCACGTCGAATTTCTGAGAGTAGGCAGGGTCAGGTTCTGAAAACGGTAAGAAAGGTAAACAGTTGCCCTAAAATACAAATAAAGCATTCAATTGCGAATTTTCGGAGAAAATGATGAAATTTAAAGCCGCAATTCCACGCAGGTTAGGCTTACTACTTTCTACAATCTTGCTGGTAGTCGCTAGCTTTGCGTTGTCAGCTTCCCCAGCAGCAGCAGAAACCTACACGGTAAAGATGGGTACCGACAAGGGATTGCTTCAGTTTGAACCGTCAAGTGTCACCATTAAGCCCGGTGACACGGTCAAGTGGGTGATGAATAAAGTTCCTCCTCACAATGCGGTCTTTGATGATACTAAAGTCCCCGGTGGAGACAAGGCTTTGGCCAAGAAGTTGTCTCACGAGAAGTTAACGTTTTCTCCGGGTGAGTCCTTCGAGACGACTTTCCCAGCAGATACCGCACCTGGTACCTATCCTTTCTACTGCCAACCTCACCGTGGTGCTGGTATGGCAGGCAAAGTCATCGTTCAAGGTTAGTACCTCAGATAGTTGGCATTGCTAACTGTGAGGAATTATCAAACTAATGATATACTCGCCTATGTTTTAGAACGGTCTGAGCAAGCGTAGTAAATTTTTTGAATTCCATCTTTTGCCAAGAATTGACCCCCTCTTCATAGATAGAGGGGTTTTTTGTTTAACAAAGAAGGTTGGTAAGGTTCTACCTGCTCATACGCAGTTGCGTTCAAACATAGTAGTTGAGACAGACACTCCCGACACTCCCGACGCTCCTGACGCTCCCCCGCTCCTCCGCTCCCCCGCTCCCCCGCTCCCCCGCCCACGGTGTTTTTAAATGCATTGGGATGCACCCCTCATTTGGGTTCTCTTGCAGGTTTTTGTAAGGGCACGATAATACCCTAGTCGCTACCGTGTATTTCATGCAATCGAGAAGCGCTATAAATTTATTCATAGTGAGCAGACAAAGGGGGGCAAGTTAGGTTAGGTTTTTCCCAGTTTCTGGTACAGATAGGAACGAAATTTGTGTTTCCCATTGACGATAACAATCCGACGCGCATCACTCCCTTTGTGACTTATGCGCTAATTGCGATAAACATCGTGGTAT
>CBDTXL010000066.1:0-19061 GCA_965364435.1 uncultured bacterium | reverse complement strand
TGACAAAGTTCATTCTCTTTTTGTCGTGATAGCGCAATCCTCCCGTAATATTTACGAATAGCTCGCTCCATCACAGGTAACACTGCCGGAACTAGCTCACCCTGAAAGGGTGCAGCCCACTGCATACAAAAATACCTAGCGATCGCACAGTAAACCCTAGGTAATCTAGACTCTCGTTGCATCTGCTTCCCATGAAACGCGATCGCCTCTTCCACTAATCAAGGTAATTATGCCCCATTTCAACTGAGACAATGTAAGACGGCGATCGCTCCTGGATTCAGCAGCAGTGGCATAATGGCAGCTAGTGGATTGCATTCTTGTACGATGGAACTTTTTACGATTGGGCACTCCAATCACAGCATTGAAGCGTTTATTGCCCTACTGCAACAACATGGTGTGACGGCTTTGGCAGATGTGCGATCGCACCCCTACAGCCGCTATTTGCCCCACTTTAACCAGACACCGCTTAAAACAGCCCTATTTGATGCAGGAATTCGTTATGTGTTCCTAGGTCGTGAATTAGGAGCAAGACCCAGCGATCCAAGCTGCTATGTTGACGGCAAAGCTTTGTATGAAAGAATTGCCTCAACTGAGCTATTTTCACAAGGCATTCAACGAATATTAAAAGGTGCAGAAACCTACAAAATTGCACTGATGTGTGCTGAAAAAGATCCCATCACCTGTCATCGGGCAATTTTAGTAGGTCAACACTTACGCGAGTTTACCTTAGATATAAACCACATCTTGAGGAACGGTAATTTAGAGACTCATCAACATCTTGAAGAAAGACTTCTAGAGTTACATGGGCTAAAGCAACCAGAATTCATTGAACCAGTTCAACTGTCGCTATTTAATGATTTACCACTTCCTGCTCAATCTTCTCTTCAATACTCAACCAAAGATTCTATAAAGGAAGCATACAAGCGACAGGGCAATCAGATTGCCTATGTAGAAAAAACGGAAATTCCGGATGATTAATTCAATTAATTTATTTACAATTGGTTTTACTAAAAAGACAGCTCAGCAGTTCTTTGAACCTCTTGTTAACGCTGGAGTAAAAAGAGTTATAGACACACGGCTTAATAATGTTTCACAATTAGCAGGATTTACGAAACGCAGCGATTTAGAGTATTTCTTACGCAAAATTGGTGATATAGAATATGTCCATATGCTAGAGCTGGCACCGACTAAAGATATTTTGGATGATTATAAAAAAAATAATGGAAATTGGGATACTTATGAGAATAAATTTTTGAATTTAATGAGCGAACGCAAAATTGAAAAAAAAATTTCCCCAGAACTGATTACTGGTAGCTGCCTACTTTGTAGTGAATCGAAACCTCACCATTGCCATCGTCGTCTAGTTGCAGAGTATTTGAAGGATAAGTGGGGAAACATAAATATATATCATCTCTAAATATTTATGGCTCAAATAATCTGTCTTGCCAATTCCTGGAAGTTGGAGGAACGTTGCATCGCAGGAATTAATCCTGATACAGGTCAGTGGATTCGCCCCGTGTGTAGGTTGTATCCAAAGGATGGTCGAGTTCCTGCAAGTATCCGACTTATACAGGGAAGAGAACCCGCACTACTAGATATCTTGGAAATTCCGCTAGAGGAAGATGGCGCAGACTTCGGATTTGAGAGTGAGAACCTCACTATTGCTGCTGGAAAATGGCAACAAGTAGGGCAGGTTCAACCAACAGATGTTCTTCAATACTGTGGGAACTATCCCCAAATCCTGCATAACTCCAGTAAATATGTAACTGTGCCCTATCTACAGTCCCTACCTTTCCAGGGAAGACGTACACTGCAATTGGTATATGCATCACAACTGTCTGTGGCAAGCATGGCAAGAACAAAAGGAGGTATGAGTTGGAAAGGAACCCTCGTAACGGTCACAGGTCAGCGACTGGTAAATGCCACTATCACTGATCCTGTATTTGTTGAACGACTGGAATCTGGTTATCGCCCTCAAAATCCCTGCTTAGTAACAGTCAGCTTGAGTATGCCCCATCGGCCCTCAAATGAATGGGAAGGAGATGATCCTTGCTGGAAACTAATCGCAGGCGTTATTGAATTGTCAGAATCCGATTTGATCCTGGTTGAAATGAAGCGACTGGGCTGGAGTATTGATCAAGGACGGGAATATTTGCAGCGAACTTACAATAAGCAGTCACGCAAGCAGTTGACTGCTACTGAAATGACCCAGTTCTTGAGCTACCTAAAATCCTTTCCTAGAGGCAGTCCATGAGGACTTCCTCTAGGGCGTCGGTCAAGAACAGGACTTACGCATCATCCGTATGTTTTTTGTCAAACACTTCTAATCAGCGGGTCATTGAACGCATTAATCAGAGAGAGGAAGAAGGACGCTTCTATCTTTAGACTGATTTTGTAAAACCAAAAATGAGGATAACCTCCAAGTAGGAACTCTTGGAACTCAGGAGTTATCGCTCTATGTCTATTAGATCTTTATTAAATATCCGGTTAAGCAGTTGAATTGGCTACATAATTTCTCAGTACTACCCTCATTTCACTGTTACTGCATGTTTCTGAAAACCTGTGTTTAAGTATCTTCCGCCCCTCAACGAGCACAACCTTCCTTATCCCGATACCATTCACCCGATCGTGGTCCATTTTGTGATTGCGATGGTGCTGTTTGCAGTGTTTTGCGATATTCTTGGGTACTTTACAAAAAATTCCAAATTGTATGAAGTCAGTTGGTGGAATCTGGCCTTCGCAACGGTTTCGATCTTCATTTCAATCATTTTTGGACAGATTGAAGCCGGTCTGGCAGAACCTTACGCTGCATCGGTTTCAACGCTGAATGTGCATACAATTTTGGGCTGGTCGCTCTCAGGAATTCTGGCAGTCGTCACCGCATGGCGCTATGTGATTCGGTTGCAGGAAAGACCGCAGTTACCCATTCCTTACCTCGCCGTGAGTGTGCTGCTAGTTGGGCTAGTTTGTATTCAGACATACCTGGGCAGCTTACTCGTGTGGGTTTATGGCTTGCATACGATTCCTGTTGTAGATGCAATCAGAGGAGGTTTGTCATGAATCCAGACCTGCTGAAAGAGTGGGGTAGTTTGGGAGTTAAGGGGTTGCCCTACTTAATTCCCATCCATCCCAACCTGGTACATCTAACGCTAGGGTTATTTATTGTGGCGATCGCCTTTGACATTGTAGGGGTGCTGTTTCCCCTGGATAAGGCGGCGTTTAAGTTTCTGGCGATTCCCGTTACCCGCTCGTCGCTGTTTGATGTCGGTTGGTATAACCTGCTGGCATCAGCAATCATTACCTTTTTTACGGTCATGGCTGGTTTGTTTGAAGTTTCTTTGGCTGTACCGCTTGCGGATGTCACCAGCGCCTGGGGGCTTCATGCCCTGGAAACGATGATTCTACACGGCGTAGGAGGAGTGCTGATTTTGACCTTGATTGTGGGAATGACCGTTTGGCGGGGCTTTCAACGCTATCAGTGGCGCAAAGACATGGCAAGACAGGTGCAGTGGAGTTATCTCGCTGCTGGTTTATTTGTTTTTGCTCTGATGTTTATGCAGGGAACACTGGGCGCACATCTAGGTGCTGAGTTCGGCATTCACGTTACAGCCGATCAAATGCTGCACTTAGGCGAAAATCCTAATCAACTATAAGGCAATGGGTAATGGGTAATCGGTAATGGGTAATCGGGCCTTTCCTCTACTCGTTGGTCTTTCATCGCGCCAGTAAGTATGACATGAGCGATGGCCCCCCGATTGAAGGCAATACCTGGCTGGAGATTGTCTGGACGGGAGTGCCATTGGTTTTGGTGTTAACGCTTTCCTTTGTTAGCTATCGGACTTACGAAAAAATGGCGGTGCGGGGTCCGATGGAACTGGTGCATTTGCACATGCCTCAGATGATGCAGCCTGCTTACGCTGAACCCTTTGATAGCACCCCTCAGCAGCAAATTCACAATGCAGCCCAAACTGCTCCCATTGAGCAAATTGACGTGATTGCTAAGCAATGGGCATGGGTTTTCCATTATCCAAAACAGAACGTTACCAGCACTGAGTTACATTTACCAGTCGATCAGCGTTTGGGATGTTTTCTGAAATTTTGCCCGTTCATGCCCGTAAACCCCTATTTGGCTACCCTGTGATTGCGGCATCATCGATTTTGATTACGGTTGTCAGTGGTGTGGTGTGGGTGCATCACATGTTTGCCAGTGCCACCCCTGGTTGGATGCGGATACTCTTCATGGTGACATCGATGCTGGTTGCCATTCCTTCCGGTATTAAAGTGTTTGGTTGGGTGGCAACGATTTGGGGGGGCAAGATTCGCTTCACCACGCCAATGCTATTTGCGCTGGGTGGCATTAGTAACTGGCTATTTGCTGGCATTACTGGAATTTTTCTGGCTTCTGTGCCGATCGATATTCACGTCAACAACACCTACTTTGTGGTTGGACATTTCCATTACGTGTTGTATGGTGCGATCGTCATGGGCATCTATGCCGGAATCTATCACTGGTTCCCCAAAATGACCGGACGTATGTATTACGAAGGGTTGGGCAAACTGCACTTTGCCTTGACTTACCTGGGAACGGCGTTAACCTTCCTGCCTATGCACCCCGCTGGATTGATGGGAATGCCTCGTCGTGTTGCCTCCTATGACCTAGAATTTGCATACTGGAATGTAATCGCAAGTATTGGCGGTTTTCTGTTGGGGCTGTCTACGCTACCGTTTATTCTCAACATGGTGAGTTCCTGGATTCGGGGCGACAAAGTGGGCAACAATCCTTGGCGGGCATATGGCTTAGAGTGGCTCACCTCTTCACCGCCTACAGTAGAAAACTTTGAAGAAACCCCAATCGTGGTTTCACGTCCCTACGGCTACGGTAGCAACAAATGTTTGGCAGTGAGTGAAGGCAGGAGGCAGGAAGCTGATGTGCATTTAAATTGCATCATCCTCTCCCCTGCCTCCCACTTTGCAACTTGAATGCTGATTAGCTTATCACTTCTGTTCGCAATAAGCGGGCATTTTATCAACGGGGGTTGAGGGTGATAACGCTTATACACGAGGCATTCTAGGGCGCTTGTTGCCCCCTAAACAACGCATCAATAAAAAGAGCTACAGCACTGCTGAGTTTTAGATACTAAAATCTATCTTGAGTTCAATTCAAGTAACAATCTTATCTGTCCTCTTTCCCTGGCTTATCCTACGCGATCGCGGTATACCTGAAAAAGATTGCCAATGAATTCAATTTATGGTTTCGCTCAATAGCATCACCGTTAAAACAAAAATTTACGAAAGTGCCACTTCTCTTGTTTATCGAGGCATAAAAAATCATGATAACACACCTGTCATCATCAAGGTTCTTCAAGAAGACTATCCCAGTCCCCAAGAACTTATTCGCTACAAACAGGAATATGCCATTACTCGCTCCCTGAATCTAGCAGGAGTAATTGAGGTTTACAGCCAACAGGAATATCAGAGAAGTTTAGCGATCGTTCTTGAGGATTTTGGCGGGGAATCCTTAGAAAAATGGATGAAGCTCTCGCCAGAGGCGTATTACCCAATGCCCTTACCCGAATTCTTAAGCCTCGCGATTAAAATTACCGAAATATTGGGCAATATTCACAGCAGCAACGTCATACACAAAGACATTAACCCAGGCAATATCGTCCTCAATCCAGACACGGGGCAAGTTAAAATCATCGACTTTGGCATTTCCACCCGCTTAACGTCCAATAGTACCCCTCTGGTTCATCCTCATGGATTAGAAGGCACTTTAGCCTATATATCGCCGGAGCAAACGGGACGGATGAATCGCACTCTGGACTATCGCACGGATTTTTACTCCCTTGGTATTACGTTCTACGAATTGCTTGCCGGGAAGCTGCCTTTTACTACGGATGATGTTCTGGAATTGGTGCATTGTCATATTGCCAAACAACCCGTTCCACCCCATTTGTTGAGAGGGGGAGAAGGGGAGAGAGGGAGAGGGGGAGTACAAGAGATTCCCCAGGCTATTTCCGATATTGTCATGAAACTGCTGGCGAAAAATGCCGAGGATCGATATCAAAGTGCTTGGGGAATTCAAGCGGATTTGGAGGAATGCCTGCGACAGGTGGAGGCAACGGGTAGAGTGAAATATTTTCCTCTCGGTTCTCAGGATATTTCCAACAAGTTTCAAATCCCGCAAAAATTGTATGGACGTGAAACGGAAATTCAGACGTTACTAGCAGAATTTGAACGAGTAGCAGGGAGCGAGCTAACCTCTCCCCCAACCCCTCTCCTACAAGGAGAGGGGAGTCTAACTCCCCCCTTCCCACCCCTTCGGGGAAGCAAGCTACGCAGGGAAGGGGGGCTGGGGGGGTTAGGTCGAGTCGAAATGATGCTCGTCGCTGGTTATTCTGGTGTTGGTAAATCAGCACTGGTGCAAGAAATTTATAAACCGATTACCGAAAAACGCGGCTATTTCATTGCCGGTAAATTTGACCAGTTTCAGCGCAATATTCCCTACTCTGCTATAGTTCATGCCCTTGGTGAATTGATGCGGCAACTCTTGAGTGAAAGTGAAGCACAATTGCAACAATGGCGAGAAAAAATTTTAGCCGCAGTGGGTAGTAATGGACAGGTAATTATTGATGTAATTCCCGAAGTGGAACTGATTATCAGCAAACAACCGCCCATGCCAGAGTTAGGCGGTGCTGAGTCTCAAAATCGCTTTAATTTGGTCTTCCAAAATTTCATCCGAGTATTTTGTACAAAAGAGCATCCTTTGGTCATCTTTCTGGATGACTTGCAGTGGGTAGACTCGGCAACTCTCAAGTTAATTGAACTGATGATGACGGATGCAGATACGCAATACTTATTCTTAATTGGGGCATATCGAGATAATGAAGTCAACTCAACCCATCCCTTGATGATGACGCTTGGTGAGTTGCGCCGTCAAGGAGCAACGATTAATCTGATTACCTTAGCCCCCTTAAAACTAGAGCATATCAGTCATCTAATTGCCGATACGTTACACAGCGATACTGATTCGGTAAAACCTTTGGCAAAATTGATGAAGCGAAAAACTGAAGGTAATCCTTTCTTTGTGAATGAATTTCTGAAAACTCTATATGCTGAAAATTTACTAGTGTTTACCCCCCCAGCCCCCCACCCCCCTAATCCCCCCTTACTAAGGGGGGACGTTAGAAACGAGGGGAGAGTAAGAGAGGATGCACTTGCTTCGGGGGGAGTACAAGATGATGCACTCAATTCCCCCCCTTACCAAGGGGGGGTTAGGGGGGGTGGAGGTTTTTGGCAGTGGAATATTTCAAACATTGAGGCACAAAACATTACCGATAATGTAGTGGAGTTAACCATCGCTAAGTTGAAGAAACTGCCACAATCCACTCAAGAAGTTTTACGCTTGGCGGCTTGTATTGGTGCTAATTTCGACTTAAACACCCTTTCCATCATCTGCGAAAAATCTGAAACGGTAATCTTCCCAGACTTATTGATGGCAATTCAGTCAGGATTAATTTTGCCTGTATCTGAGTTAAATACAGAACTGTTAATCCAAGATTATAAATTCCTGCACGACCGAGTTCAGCAAGCAGCTTATGCCTTGATTGATGAAGCACAAAAACAAGTCGTTCACTTGCCAATCGGTCGCCTGCTGTTGCAGAATACTCAGCCAGAGGTGTTATCAGAAGAGATATTTAAGATAATCGATCATCTTAATTTGGGTGTTGAACTTGTTACCTATCAGCAAGAACGAGATGAAATTGCCAAATTGAATTTAATGGCAGGGCAGAAAGCTAAAGCTGCAACAGCATATGGCGCAGCCATAGAATATTTCAATGTAGGACTAAAACTGCTGAGTACCGACAGTTGGCAGAGTCAGTATGACCTAACTTTAAATCTATATTCAGAAGCCGTAGAAGCAGCGTATCTTAACGGTAACTTTGACGAGATGGAGCCGTTGATTGTTGTGGTGCAAAACAATGCCATAACAATACTGGACAAAGTGAAAGTCTACGATAGTAAAATTCAAGCGGCTGTATCACAAGGAAAACTCAAAGAAGCAATTGAAATTGGGCTACAAGTGCTGGAGCAGTTGGGAATAAGTTTTCCAGAAAATCTAAGCCAGTTGGATATTCAAAAAGGACTGGAGGAAACGGCTTCACTCTACGCCCAACGAAACATCTCAGAACTGATTGACTTGCCTGTTATGACTGACCCAAAAGTACAGGCATCTCTTTACATCTTGTCTAGCATAGCAGCTGTCACCTATATGGCAAATCCAAACCTGATGGTACTAGTACTCTGCATGATGACTAGATTATCAATGCAGTACGGTCATGCCGTTTGGTCGTCCTTTAGTTATGCAGCCTATGGAGCGCTTTTAGTTGGAATATGTCAGGAAATTGAGACGGCTTACCGGTTTGGTCAATTAAGCTTGTCCTTAAGTCAGAAACTCAATGACAAACGAGGCAACGCCAAAACCTTTAATATTTTGTATGGTCATACCATTCACTGGAAAGAACATCCAAAAAATATACTTCCCATGTTGCTTAAAGGGTATCAAGATGGCATCGAAACAGGGGATGTTGAATATGCTTCTTACCTAGCATTTCACTATGGCGAATTTGGCTATTGTTTAGGGCATGAACTTACAGAACTCGAACAAACCTTAGCAATGTACAGCAACGCCATTCAACAAATTCATCAAGAAAATCAAGTTTATTGGTTGGCGACATTTTGGCAAACAGTCTTAAATTTACTGGAAGCACCAGCAGACCCAACAAAGCTGATAGGAAAGGCGTATGATGAACGGGTCGATTTGCCGCGTGCTTTGCAAACCGGTCATCGCACTGAATTGTTTTTGTTCCATCTCAATAAAAGCATCCTGACCTATCTGTTTGAAGTCAATCACCAAGCTCGAGAAAATATTGAGATAGCTGCCAACTATTTGGATAGCGTCATGGCGACGTTTGTGGTCGCTCTCTTTTATTTCTATAATTCGCTGATTCATTTACGAGGCTGGAATCAGTGTTCTATGGCAGAACAAACGAGTCGGCTAGAAAAGATTGAGGGAAACCAGGAAAAGATGCGTCTTTGGGCAGACCATGCCCCAATGAATCATCAACACAAGTTCTGCCTAGTTGAGGCTGAGAAAGCAAGGGTGCTAGGGCAAGTCCTGGCAGCAGAAGAATATTACGAGCAAGCGATTGATGGAGCCAAGGAGAACGGATATCTTCAAGAAGAAGCTTTAGCTTATGAGTTAGCTGCCAAGTTTCATTTAGAGCGTGGCAGGTTGAGGTTTGCCCAAACTTACATGAAAGAGGCACACTATACCTACACCATCTGGGGGGCAAAGGCAAAGGTCAAAGATTTGGAAGCAAAATACCCACAGTTACTCACAACATCATCGACAGTGAAAAGCCTGACTTCCACACGCACGACACATCCGACAACCACCAGTGGCAGTCAGTCCGGCGAAACGTTAGATTTAGCCACAGTTATAAAAGCCTACCAGGCAATTGCTAAGGAATTTCTGCTGGATAAATTGCTCGCCAAGTTAATGAAAATCCTGATTGAAAATGCGGGGGCACAAACTGGCTTTCTCATCTTGGACAAAGCAGGAGAATGGGTAATTGAAGCGGCTGGGAGTCTCGATTCTGAAAATGTTACCGTGTTACAGTCAATGCCCATTGACCAGCATCTCCCTACCTCAATCGTTAACTATGTTGCTCGCACTAGAGAAACTGTCGTTAAATGTGATGCTGCAAGCCAGGGGAGATTTACTAATGACCCCTACATTCAGGTGAATCAGACCAAATCTGCCTTGTGCATACCGTTGATTCATCAAGGTCAACTGAGTGGCATTGTTTACTTAGAAAATAATCTCACAACAGGTGTGTTTACCGCCAATCGCCTAGAATTGCTGAAGATACTATCAGGGAAAGCTGCGATCGCCATTGCTAAAGCCAGACTTTATGCTGAGGTCAAACAAAGCGAGCGACAGCTCATGCAATTCCTCGAAGCCATCCCCATCGGCATCGGCGTACTGGATGCTAGCGGTAAACCTTACTACGCCAATCGAACGGCTATAGAGTTACTGGGTAAGGGAGTCGTGCCGTCAGCTACAGCCGAGCAATTGGGAGAGATTTATCAACTCTATATTGGAGGAACCGATCGACAGTACCCAAGCGAACAACTGCCAATCGTGCGAGCATTGAGAGGGGAATGCGCGATCGCGGATGATGTAGAAATCCACCAACCAGATAGAATTATTCCGATAGAGAGTCGGGGAACGCCCATCTTTGATGAAAAGGGTAACATTGCTTATGCGCTTGTCGCCTTTCAAGACATCACCGATCGCAAACAAGCCCAAAAGCTTTTAACCGATTACAATCACATCCTAGAAGCTCAAGTTGCCGAACGGACAGAAGCATTACGCCAGCAAGCACAAAAGCTAAAACTGACTTTAGAACGCTTGCAACGCACCCAATCCCAACTGATTCAAGCCGAAAAAATGTCGAGTTTGGGACAAATGGTAGCGGGTATTGCCCACGAAATTAACAATCCCACGAGCTTCATCTACGGCAATATTACTCCCGCAACAGGATACGCACAGGACTTGCTCCACCTGATTGCACTCTATCAACAGTACTACCCCGAACCCGTTGCAGAGATTGCTGAACAAATCGACGCGATTGAACCCAATTTTATTGCAGAAGATTTTCCCAAACTGCTGGCATCAATACAACAAGGTGCCGAACGGATTAAGCAGATTGTGCTGTCTTTACGAAACTTTTCCCGCCTTGATGAAAGGGAATGCAAGCGAGTCGATATTCATCAAGGCATCGATAACACCTTGGTTATCTTACAGCACCGCCTGAAACAACAATCCAATCGCCCGGAAATTCAAGTGATTAAAGAGTATGGCGAACTGCCCAAAGTTGAGTGTTATGCCGCTCAACTCAATCAAGTCTTTATGAATATCTTGAATAATGCGATCGATGCTTTGGACGAGTTGGAAAGTTCAAATCAATCTTCAGACGTAGCTGGCGAAAACGAAGCATTCAACCCAACAATTTGGATTCGGACTGAAGTAGTCGAACCAAATAAGGTCGTCATCCGCATTGCTAACAATGGTTCTGCGATAAGCTCAGAATTGCAGTCTAAAATATTTGACCCGTTTTTTACCACGAAACCTGTAGGTAGCGGTACAGGTTTGGGATTATGTATTAGTTACCAAATTGTGGTAGAAGGACACGGTGGCGAACTGACGTGTCATTCAACTCCGGGGGGAAGAACAGAGTTTGCGATCGCGCTGCCTATTTCTCGAAGCAAAAAGCCCGTGTAAGTAATAAGCTGCAACGCATCTAATTAAAACTCGACAGTGTTAAGAGAGCGATGTCTCAATCCTATCCCAGCGCCACAGCCTTAGATAGTCAAGTGGTGGAAACTGCCACAATCGTTAATAACGCTTTCCCCACCTAGTACGCATCTGGGTTGATGGCGGCTATAGCAGTGAGGAGTTTATGCAATACTGCTCGGATAAGCCTTGATTGGCAACGATGAACCACGATATTGCAAGGGTTTCATCCTCATCGAGTTTTCTTAACCGAGCAGTATTGAGAGTTTATGCACCCTCTGCACTAGAGCCTTCCCTTATCTCTTTCCCCCTAACAGGAGACCTATATGATCATTGACGACCAATACTATGACGTAATTATTGTTGGCACAGGTGCAGGCGGCGGGACGCTGGCGCGAAAGCTGGCACTAACGGGTAAAAAGATATTGCTGCTCGATCGCGGAGAACTAATCTATCGCGAAGCAAGCGAGTTGGTCGATACAGAAGTTTTTAAGAAAGAGCAATTTCATGCGCCTGAAACCTGGTACGACAATACAGGAGAGCCGTTTTATCCACAAACGTATTATGCCGTTGGTGGCAATACAAAAATCTGGAGCGGCGTTTTGCAGCGAAGGCGCGAACGTGACTTCGAGCAAGTGCAGCATCAGAGTGGGCTTTCTCCTGCATGGCCACTAAAATATCAGGACTTTGAGCCTTACTACACAGAAGCCGAGAAGCTGTATCAAGTCCACGGTAAACTCGAAGATGACCCCACTGAGCCGCCCCATAGCGAAGCCTATCCGTTTTCAGAAGTAGCTCATGAGCCAATGGTGGAACGCATTGGGGAGACTCTTTCTAAGCAGGGGTTGCATCCCGTTCATTTGCCACTAGGGTTGGGCGAACACGGTAGAACCGATGCTGAAGACACCGGAGTTACCCCAGTCCTCAAAAGCGAAAACGTGACGCTCAAAACTTCTGCTCACGTCGTTTGTCTGCATACCAACCCCTCAGGCTCAGAAATCAAAGCGGTTGAAGCAAAAATTGGGGAACAGTCCTATTTGTTTTTAGGCGATATTGTGGTGCTTGCCTGTGGTGCCGTGAATTCGGCGGCATTGCTGCTGCGATCTGCCAACGAAAAACACCCCAACGGGATTGCGAACGGCTCTAATCAGGTGGGGCGAAATTTGATGAAACAACTGCTGTCGGTTGTGGTGCAGTTAACCTCTACCGCTAATTCTGCGTCATTTTCCCGCACACTGGGGCTAAATGATTTTTATTGGGGAAACAAGGATTTTCCCTATCCGATGGGTCATGTGCAAAACTCTGGGGGCATTTTTCAAGATGTCATTTTTGCAGAAGCCCCCCCTGTTTTATCGGCATTGTCTAGACTCATGCCCAATTTTGGCTTGCGGCAGTTGGCAACCCATTCAATCGGTTGGTGGCTGAAAACGGAAGACTTGCCCCATCCCGACAATCGCGTTCGCTATGTGGGAGACAAACTGCGAATTGATTACACGGCGAATAATGTAGAAGCGCACGATCGCTTGGTCTATCGTTGGGTTGATGTATTGAAAAGCGTCGAGCAGTCTCAGCCCAATGTATTTAACCGTACAACCCATCCTCGCAGTGATATGCCTGTACAGGTTGTTGCTAATCAGTGCGGCACCTGTCGGTTTGGAGAAGATCCAGCAACTTCTGTATTGAATCTGGACTGTCGTGCCCACGAAGTGCATAATCTCTATGTCGTAGACAGCAGTTTTTTCCCATCTCATGCCAGTGTGAGTCCCGGCTTAACGGTTATTGCCAATGCTTTGCGAGTGGGGATCGCTTAATCGAGCAGTTGCAGTAAGGCTTCTGGGGAGAGAGTTATAGCCACCAAATGGTGGCTCGTTGCAGCTTCGCTACTTTTTGGAATAGACCTCTTGCATAAATCCTGGAATGCCCCCTAAATCCCCCAATTCTGGGGGACTTTGAAGCTCCTGCTCCCCCCAAAATTGGCCGGAGCGAAGGTGAGGAGCTGGGGGGGCGAAAATTGACTTTTGCAAGAGGTCTAATGTGGGAAATGAATAAGATTGTGAGTGGAAAAAGATGTAGGAGAACATGCGTCAATCGAAGCTACAAAGTTAGCGATCGCCTACTATAGAGCTAAGATTACACCTTTTAGTTAGATGAGGAAAATACATGGTAACTCCCCTCCAAATAGACCAAACCCTGCTTCAAGAAGCCCTTGCTTTGAGTAACCATCCAACAGCCACTGCATTGATCGAAGCAGCTTTACGCGAGTACATTCAACGTCGAAAACAACTGAAAATATTGGAATTGTTTGGTACTATTGACTATGAAGAAGAGTATAACCACAAGCAACAGCGACAAACAATATGAATGTTGTTGTTGATACTTCTGTTTGGTCACTGGCATTGCGGCGCAATACGCCAAATGACGCGAGCCCGATCATTAATATACTGCGCGATTTAATTTCAGATGGACGAGTCGTTTTACTGGGAGTGATTCGTCAGGAAGTGCTTTCTGGCATTCGCTATACGGAACAGTTTGTTCGATTGCGAGACTATCTTCGTGCTTTTCCTGACCTAGAATTAACATCTGAAGACTATGAACTAGCCGCAGAGTTTTTCAACACCTGTCGCAGCAAGGGTGTTCAGGGTTCCAATACTGATTTTCTGCTATGTGCAGTTGCTCATCGTCGCGGCTACAGTATTTTCACCACTGATAAAGATTTTGAGAATTTCCAATTGTATATTCCAGTTACATTGCTATGAGATGCGATCGCTCTTTGTTTTGGTGAGGCATCGCATCCCTACAAACATCTCTCATTCATGTAATTGTAAGAGTGCGATCTCTATTTATTTTGGTGGATTTATATGGCGGCATAACGTTTCGCTTGAGCGGCTGCAATAAGCTTTGCAATGCACTAGGGACTTTCGTCAGTCCGCTCCAAGCGAATTGTTAGACCATAGTGTGTTGAAGACAAATTACTGTTCGACAGTAATTGAGCCTTTTGCAATGAATTCTTTGCCAATTCGATCAATATCTCCTTTAGAGGTAATATTTAGATTTTGGTACTTCTTAAGCTCCGATCTAAGAGTTTCCTGCAAGAATTTTTGTATTTCTTGCTTTCCAGGATTAGACTTTATAATGTACTCTCCCAACTTCTCACAAGTCGAAATGTAAGCTAACCCTACTGCAACAGTATAGCTAGCGGAAATTATTGCGGCACCTACAGATGTAGCTACATAAGCAGGTGGAACAAAAATACCAAGACCCTCTAGAAATAAAGTACCCACAATGCTAGTGAGGGCTGCACCACCAAAAGTAGACACTGCCATTAAGAAACCTGCTTGGTTAGTATAACCATACAAAGCAG
The DNA here is from genome assembly GCA_965364435.1 of uncultured bacterium. Classification (GTDB taxonomy): domain Bacteria; phylum Cyanobacteriota; class Cyanobacteriia; order Cyanobacteriales; family Coleofasciculaceae; genus CBDTXL01. Next base: position 4,338 of record CBDTXL010000066.1, on the reverse strand, counting down.
AAATTCTATTCCAAAGAATTAACTGAGCTGCAATAATTGCTGCTGGTGTTGTTCCAGTAACCGGAACAAATCCTACAGCAAAACTGCCGCCTGCCGCTGTTGCCACCCATCCCCACGCTGTCTTCCGTTTAGCTTTCATGCTTGCTATTTGTGCAATGGCAAACGCATCTGCATAAATCTCCGGTAATCTCTCACTTGTTTTCTCTACTAATTCTTCTAAGCCGAAAGGTTCACCGTTTATGGGAAAAGCTGCAACTTTGACCAGTTCGTAGTTTTTCTCAAGCTCATATTTTTCAACGGCTTTCTCAATTCCATCAATTTCAACTGGTCTTAATAGATCGCATTGAGGTAGAACTATAATTGTCGGAATACCTCTCTCATTCAGTTTCTTAACAATCTCTGCATCAAAATACTCAAATCGCTTAGAAGCAGCATGAACTACATACCAAACTAGATGAATTTGACTTTCTATTCCTTGTTTTTTCAAATCATCTAAGAAGAGAAAAATATTTTTGATAAAGTCTTCCTCCTTGTTCGCCTCGTAACCTGCTGAATCGTACAGGACAACGAGGCTCTTCTCGTCTTTATCTTTCGGATAGCGGATAAACTCTTTACTAACAGGGAAACCAGATCCGGTTGGAGCAAGGTCTTTTCCAAAAACTTTGTTGATCAATGTACTCTTGCCAGCACCCGTTCTACCAATAACAGCTATGTTGGGAGCCTTTATCGTTTTGCTTAATTCTTCCAGCTCTTTTCTCAGGTCTGATGAAACTTCCATAGTTGCCTTTCTCTGAATCTTCTAAGTAGGTTGAGATACAGCAGATTGCAGGTAAATAGAGTACACCTGTAGGGGCGAAGCATTTGGTGAAAAAATCTTGTTAATTATTTATAGCTTATCGCCCAAATGCTTCGCCCCTTCCCCTAACGCCGATTACTGTACTTCATAAACCTGCAATCCGCTGTAGCGCTCTTCTGTCACTCTCGGAAAATCATGATCAAAGCTAAACTCTGAAAGCCATTCTCCTTAAGGGTTTGAACGATGAGTTTCTATCAGAAACTCATAAACGTAGCCAAATTGGGGAAACTCCCATCAAACCAGGCTTTGGGCATTCGCGGTCACCCAATTTGACAGAAGAGCGGTAGTAACGTATCCGTAAACCTTGCTTGTTCAAATCTCCAAATCAAATATAGAATGCGCTGTAAAGTCACGATAGTACCTATGAGGGTACTTTTTTACCTTATGTATCTTGCGATCTAACTTTTGGTTAGATCGCAACTGCGGTCTAACACACCATTACAGGTATTGAAAAGCGTCGAGCAGTCTCAGCCCAATGTATTTAACCGCACAACTCATCCTCGCAGTGATATGCCTACGTCGGTTGTTGCTCATCAGTGCGGCACCTGTCGGTTTGGAGAAGACCCGGCGACTTCTGTGTTGGATCTCAACTGTCGTGCTCACGAAGTGGATAATCTCTATGTCGTAGACAGCAGTTTTTTCCCATCTCATGCCAGTGTGAGTCCTGGCTTAACGGTCATTGCCAATGCTTTGCGGGTGGGCGATCGCTTAATCGAGCAGATGAAGTAAGGCGTTGCTGAATGAAGAATAAACTCCTATCTCAACGTGAGTTCGGGATAAGAGAGGAGCAAAACAGATAGGCTGAAAGTGCTTAATTTTCATTCCTATGCTCATGTTGCACATCTCTATATATCAAGAATTACCATTGCTGTCCAACCATCATCCGTTTGTTCCAATTGGAAACGGTGTAACGTAACTGCTTTGACATCTACCCGCTCTTCGTGCCGATCGCGATCGAGCGTTTCTCCCTGAGTCACTGCACTTAGGTGATATTCTCCATCTTTCTCCTCGAACTGAACCTGCTGCGCCCGAAGTAGAAGGAGTTCGCTGTCCTTGTAGTAGACGAATTCTTGCAGAAAATTGAACAGGAGCATATCCAGCGCGTCATTCTCCAAACTGAAGGTGCGCGTCTCTTTCAGTGCGATCGCATCCAGATTATCAATCATTACGTTGGTAGTTGCATCGCCCGCCGCTATGAAAAGCTCCTCTAAATCCTTTCCCCAAGCGCGAAAAGCAATATCGGCAGTAGCAACATCTTCCAAAAATTCGTAAGGCATAAGGCTAAATGGTACTAAGATAAGGCGTGAGCGCTAAGGTCGCGAACAATTAAGGCAAAACTATCATCAAAGTTTTTCTTTGCTGCATAAAACTCAGGCACCGTCCAGTCTGGAGGCTGTAATTTATCAAGCTGGCTTCCGTTGAGATAAACAGGATAACGAACTTCTATCTGAAGAGCCTCAACACCTGGCATTTGACTGTAGTGTCCTGTAATGTATCCCCCGTTAAATACTTTATTTCTTACAACCCGATAATCTTTTATTAAAAAATTCTTCTCTACAGATGAGATGAACAATTCCGAACAAGTCTGAGCATTTCTATCTCCCAGACAAATGTCTTCAGTGATTAGCCCAAAAAAGCTGTGTAAATCTAAAAGGTAAACTTTGCCAAACTCCTCAATTTTTTCTTGCAGAAGTGCAGTTAATTGATTGTGATAGGGGACATAGAATTTTTGAACACGTTCCTTTATGTGTTCGTCGCTTGGCTTAGTTTTGTAAATACGTTTCCCCATTCCTGTTTGTTCGGGAACGACAGATGTCCAAAAATTACCAAAAAGTGGCTCCTTAAGTTGACGATTGAGATCGACAACGTATCTACTATGTGTAGCTTGAAGAACTGTAATTCCTAGAGTAGGAAGCGATTGATAGAGTTTGTCAAGATGCCAGTCTGTATTTGGCAAAGATTGTAGATGCTCGCTCGTAAACTGTGCAGCTATGTCGTCAGGAACAAACATGCCGCTATGAGGAAGATTAGCCACTAGCGGCACGGCTGGACCCTTGGGTACATGGATAGTAAATAGCTCCATCAGTCAATCTAATTCCTAGACATAAGGCTATTGCTCACACGACTTTAACCGTTCAAGAATATCTTCTTTTCGTTCACTCAACTGTTTACCTATAAAAACCAGTTCCGTCCCTTCTTGTTCAAATCGCTCCAAATCCCAGCGTCCAGCTACGAAATTAAATAGATAGGTATCTTCAGGAAATCGGACAAACCCTTTCGCCCGATAAACTTCTGCCCCAAGATTATCGGCAAATTCCTCAAAACACTGGGGATTGAAGGTGGCTCCCGAAGTATAGCTGAACGATTCAAATTCGGGCTGGTGAACATGATGGGGTGCTGCTTGAACTCGCTCCCTGGCAATGCCAAACAGCAAGTCCGTATCTACTTGACCCCGTTTGGTATGCAAAATTGAGGCGACTTCGTTCAAGGAGTGCAACTTTTCTTCGATTGCTTTTAACTCACTTTCCGACACTAAATCAACCTTGTTCAGGAGTATGGTATCTGCTCCTTCTATTTGCAGCCGAGTCGTGTGTCCCACAGATGGATATTTCACCATTCCATCCGCGTCGATAACCGTGACAACTCCATCCAATCGCACGCTGGGTAAACTCTCTTGAATATCAAAAACCAGCGCATCCGGTTCTGCAACTCCGGTTGTCTCCACCACAATGATATCTGGGTCAACAGTATCAATGATTTCATTAACAGCCGCTTCAAACTCGCCCAGCAGCGAACAGCAAACACAACCGCCACCGAGGTCTGCCATCTCGACATTCTTCCCGGCAATAATTTTACTATCGATCGCAATTTCGCCAAATTCGTTCATCAGTATGGCGATTTTTCTAGTAAAAGTATCGAGGATGTGACGAAGCAGCGTTGTCTTTCCGCTTCCGAGTGGCCCCGTAATAACTGTAAGCGGGGTGCGTACCTGCATAAACTGGTAGTCCTAAACAAGTAATGACAGCAAACTAGAGAAGTAACCGCAGATGGACGCAGATGAACGCAGATGGAATAAACTTCTCCGAAATCAAGCTTCAGCAACTGTGGTACAAGGATTTCAGGTTAATTATCCCAGATGTCTAATGCTTAGTTATCTGCGTGTATCTGCGTGTATCTGCGGTTGTTGATCATTACATCTTGGGGATTACCCATAAACTATCCCTTGATATTTCCGATAGGAGCTAACCTGACAACGGGTTTGCTAATTCCAGCTAACTCAGCCGCTTCGATAACATCATCAATGTCTTTGTAGGCTCCACCCGCTTCTTCTGCTAGTCCGGGTGCAGAGTTACTGCGGACGTAGATGCCTCGTTTGAGCATATCCTTTTGGAGTTGGTCGCCGCGCCAAGTTTTCCGTGCCTTCGCTCGACTCATCGTTCGCCCACTTCCATGAGCAGTGCTGAAGAACGTCTGGTCGCCAG
>CBDTXL010000065.1:0-19325 GCA_965364435.1 uncultured bacterium | reverse complement strand
TGAAGGAGGTCTTGTTATTAAATGGGAACGCAAAATAAAAAACAAAGGTGATGCTATTTATTCAATTTAGCTGCGTAGCAGCTTACAATGTGGTGCTTGTACGCTGTCAGGATGGCGAACAGGGAAATGTGAGGCAATTGATGCCTATGGGACAGCAGGAGGAACGTTTGCGTTCCTGGCGTTCTTATGCTAATAATCCCCTGCAAGCGAAAGCAGCACGTAAGTTGGTGCCGCAGTTACAGACTTATCTAGCACAGAAGCTACCTGAGTACATGGTGCCTCCGGCTTTTGTTGTGCTGGAGTCCCTGCCTGTCACGCCTAATGGTAAAGTAGATCGCCGTGCCTTACCTGCACCTGAATTAGTCAAGTTAGAGTTGGCAGGAGGTTATGTTGCGCCTCGGACTTTTGTTGAGGAAGTGCTGGTAAAAATTTTTGCCTCTGTTTTGGGACTGAAGCGGGTGGGTATCCAGGACAATTTCTTTGAATTAGGAGGTCATTCTTTACTGGCAACTCAGCTTGTCTCTAGAGTACGCGATGCATTTGGGGTAGAGTTGCCGTTGCGGAGTGTATTTGAGGCACCTGCGATCGCACAACTGTCTAAAGAGGTTGAAAGCTTGAAAGACAGCAAGCGTGAAAGTAAAGCCCCAGCATTAGTCCCAATTTCTCGTGAGACTCGGCGGATGAAGCTATCTTCTCTAAACAAAGAAAGCAAACAGGAATGATTTAAATATCATTTAGAACGCTGAGGCTAGTTGGCTGGGATGAGTGAGGAGTTTGCGTTGCTGCTCACTAAAGTAGAGAACTTCATAATCTGGTGCTAGTTCCTTTTGCAACTGCTGCCACAGATTGATACCTTCCTGCTCAAAGGCTTGAGCGTCCTCCTCGCTGGCAAAACCTGAATCAGGTGGGTAATCCTGGTTCAAAGTTGCATCGTAGGCACTAGCCCAGTTTGATAACCTATCAAGAGTTTCCTGACTCAGAGGTAGTTTGGCTGGATCAATGTTTCCCACTAATTTCGGATCGACCCACCATAAGGGATAGCATTCATAGTCTGCCATCAGCTTGATTGTTTTGTTCATAGCTATCCTGTATTGAATCACGGCATAGAGGTAGGATTAGCACCGACAATGAACCCGTTCTGGCTCACGGTTACGGCATCTAGAGTGCGCGATGCTTTCGGGGTGGAGTTGCTCCTGGGGAGTGGATTTGAGGTGTTTGCGATCGCACAATTATCTAAAGTGCTTGAAAGCTTGAAAGACAGCAAGCGTGAAAGTAAAGCCCCAGCATTAGTCCCAATTTCTCGTGAGACTCGGCGGATGAAGCTATCGTCCCTCAACAAAGAAAGCAAAGAGAGTTGACGGGCGATCGCTCTTCTAAAAATAACGAGGAATCAGTCGTAGGATGGGCAATGCCCAGGCTAGAGAACGTGCTATCGCACCGTGGCTTGAGTATACGGGCGAAGCCCGGAAATCTCTATATTATTAGGCTAGGTATCACAGTTGCCTACTGAATAATGCTGCAAGATCATTTTCGTCCACCGTTGAGTACTCGTCGTCACTGGCACGCATTTCATAATGCTTGGGCAACTTATATTGCATCGGACTTGAACGCTAAATTGCCAGAGGGTTACTTTGCCGAACCCAACGTGCAGTTTGGGATTGAAATTGATGTCGCTGCATTTGAGGAATCTCAGCAGGAATTTGCCCACGAAACGGGAGTAATTCAACTGCCGATAGAGTCTCAGAGTCGATGGATACCTCCAGAAGCAACGCAGAATGTGCCATTCTTACCTACCACGGAGAGTGTAGAAGTAAGCATCTTTGATTCCGAAGCCGGTCCCATTTTAAAAGGTGCGATCGAATTAGTTAGCCCTGCCAACAAAGATCGCGCTGCTCATCGTACAGCGTTTATTTCCAAGTGCGAAACCTACTTGCGGCAGGGAATTGGTTTAATTGTGGTTGATGTTGTCACCGCAAGGCAGGCAAATTTGCATGGTGAATTATTAGCGCGTCTCACCGAGGGCAAAGCCTCTTCAGCCAAACTGAATCTTTATGCAGTAGCCTATCGAGCGATCGAGCGTAATGGACAGCCAAGCTTAGATATCTGGCAGGAAGAACTCTTAATAGGCAATATTCTGCCAACTCTACCCCTGTGGTTGCGCGGTGAGATTTGCTTGCCAGTTGACTTAGCGGCAACCTATGAGCGCACTTGTCGAGAGCAACGGATTACGGTAAGCAGTGCTTAAAGCGGAAGCGATCACCTGCGATCGCGGAACTATCTAAATGGTTGAAAGCTTGAAAGACAGCAAGCGTCAAAGTAAAGCTCCAGCCTTAGTGCCAATTTCTCGTAAGAGTCGGCGCATGAAGCTATCATCCCTGAACAGAGAAAGCCATATTAAGTAATTTTACTTATATAAAGTAAGCCTTTTTTTAGATTAGTGCAAATTGCAAAATTTGTGCTAAGGTATTTTTTACGTTCCGTTGAACGTCCCAGTCTGTTCAGTTGAACAAAGAAAAACACAATGCAAATACTAGACCTTTCCCTTTCGGCTAAGACCGCTTGCCGTGGATACACAGCTGAAGAAACAGCAATTTGGAATCTTACCGTACCTATTACTCAAATTCCGAAAGGCTTGCCGTTCGGTCCTAACGCTAGGAATGCTAGCTTAGATGCTAAACCAGCCAAGGCAATGTTGAAGACTCTGGCTGAGGAGCCGGAAAAGTTTATTCTCTACAACGGCGGCATCATGATCATTGCGGATCAGATCGCGGCCCCTAGAGTTGATGGTGGAGACTTCAACGTTCGCCTGAAACTCAACGTACCCAGCACCGAAGATGAAGGTGATTTCCTTGGGCATGGTGTCCTCAATGGAGGTCATACCTATAAGGCTTTGATACACGCATTACATGGAAAGCACAAGCGGGGTGAGTCTTATCCTAACCTGTCTAGAGCGTATGTGCAGGTTTCTGTGGCAGTCGGCATCAATGAGGATGAAATTGCCAGCATCAGCCGCGCTCGTAACCTTAGCCTCTCTGTTCCCCTCTATGCTCTGAAAAACTTGGCTCAAGACTGGAAACCGATTGAGGAAGCTTTACCCAAGCAGTATCGCCAGAACGTCCTATTTAAACCTAACGAGGACGGGGAATTTGAGGGGAAGGCTAATTACAATGTTACCGATCTCATTCGTCGTCTAGCGCTTCTTAATAATAATCTTTTTGACTTTCGTCAGGACAAGCATCCAATCAAGGCTTATGCTTCGCCGGGTAGTCTTGTACAGGGTTGGAAGGAAGAAGATTATAAGGAAGTGACTCCGCTGCTTAAGGATATTCTCTGGCTAGAGCAGAAGATTATGGAGCAGCATGTTGAGGTCAACGGAACTGGAGCCACCGGGAAGAAGGTTGTAATCTCTAAAGTTAGTGGCTGTAGTGGCAAACCCAAGAAGCTTATAACAGGCAAAGAGATCTCCTTGACTATTGGTGACATATTCTATATGCCTATTCTTGCAGCATTCCGTGTCTTAATAAAGGATGGGCAGTGGACTAAGCCAGTAGATACTCTGTGGGAAGAGTGGGGTCCTAAGTTAGTGGATAAGCTGTGGGACACCTATAAAAACGAGGGGCGTAACAGTGCCTCCGCTTTTGCGCGTTCAAAATCAACTTGGTCAACGCTAACTAATTTGGTTGCAATGCAATTCGTCCAAATCTAAACTAAAGACAAAGCCTCTGGGATAAACACTCAGGGGCTTACTTGTTGGTGCTGGTTGATAGAGCGGCAGGTTTAACTTTCCCTTTGATACTGGTTATCCTTAAAAGCATAATGGCGCTAAGGTGAACTTGATGGGAAGCGAAACGACCGAAAATGCAACTCAGGATAATGTGTTCCAGCCGAACGAGCGATCGCGTCCTTTCGATTTATCTGAGGGACTGTTACTGCGAGTAATGCTGCTACAGCTAAACTCCTCAGAACACCTACTCCTGCTAATTGGAGTCTGACTCAAGTTGCTCACCTGGAAAAAACGAGAGGTCTAATACCTGCTCTAAACTATAAAGGCACTCTTCGGGAAAATCTTTGTAATTTAAAGAGGTTTCGCGAACAGCTAAGTCTACTCCATCCTGGTATGCTTTCTCCAACACTTCAGGTAAGTAAGGTTTCAAGCTGGGACTTTCCTCAAGCAAATCCCCAACTCGGCGACGCTGTTCCCGAATTGTCGCTAACCAGCTTTTAGAACGATGACTAGACTGAAACTCCCACTTGAGCAGATGTCCTAGTAAAATCCCCAAACGGTTCCTCAACTCCTGTCGCTGTTGTTTGCCCAACGATTCAATCTCCTCAACCAAGTTTGAGATATCTAAGCCGTCCCAGACACCTTCTTTGAGAAATTTAGCTTGTTCAATCGTCCAGGCATAAAAGTCTGTTTCGTATAGTTCAGAGATTTTAGACATTTCCGTTGGTGTTTTGGTCATAGCGATCGCAATTTACTCCAAACCCAATTTTTGACAATTTGCAGCAATCCAAGCCGCTATGGAATCCTGCTCCTCTAGTCCTTCTACTAAATTATTTATCTTAATAACGGCTTCTGCTTCTGAAGCCACTAACTCGTAACCATTTAGACGTAAAAAAACATCAATAACAACCAGAGCAATTCGCTTATTACCATCAATGAACGCATATTTTTTTGCTAAACCATAAACATACACGGCTGCCAAATCAAACAACGTGACACTATCACTATAGGCAAATAGATGCTTAGGTCTAGCTAAACTTGCTGAAAGGAGTTCTGAATCTCTGATACCAGCAACTCCTCCCTGCTCTGCAATTAACTTTTCCTGAATGGCTATTACGGCTGATTCTGGCACCCAACATGGTTCTTTCATTTGGCTAACTCTCGCAAAGCATTACGGTAATTTTCGCGGGTTTTCTCAAACGCCTGCATGGCTTGCTCAAACTCTGGATCGTAAGTCGTAATCCGAACTCCATCCGGAGTTTGTGTCAGATAAATTTTGTCTCCTTCTTGAATATTGAACTTTTGCAGCAACTCTTCGGGAAATACGGCTCCTAAAGAGTTGCCAATTTGCTTAACCTTTAATGTGTAGTACATATTACCTCTAAACTTTACATTGAGGTGCGCGATCGCAAATCTGTAAATATCAGCGCTGCTGCTGTTGCGATCGCTCACGTTAGCTCAATCTATTCTAGTTATTACAGTTGTTATAACCAAGTAGCAGTAAAATGACAAAGCGCTTAAACGACTAGTTCAGCACTTTATGAGCCAGCATCTTGCTGACAACTCCCACACGGCGGCTGAAGAAAAATCCAATATTCCTGAAGAATCAGAAGTCTTCGTCTTTCCGGCATCGTTTGCCCAAGCTAGGCTGTGGTTCCTCGATCGCCTTTTCCCAGGCAATCCCTTCTACAATGTTTCCGCAGCACTTCGCCTGACAGGTTCGCTCAACAAAGCCGCACTAGAGCAGACGTTCAACGAAATCGTGCGCCGTCATGAAGCGTTGCGTACCACCTTTAGGATGCTGGAGGGGCAACTCGTCCAGGTAATCGCTCCTACCTTAACCATACCTCTGCCAGTGGTAGATTTGCGGAATCTACCGGCAACCGAACAGGAAACTGAAATTCGACGGCTAGCTACCGAAGAGCGATCGCGTCCTTTCGATTTATCCTCCGAACCGTTACTGCGAGTCATGCTCCTACAGCTAGACTCCTCAGAACACATACTCCTGCTGAATATACACCATATTATCTGCGATGGCTGGTCTATTGGAGTGCTAATTCGGGAACTCGGTTCACTTTACACTGCCTTTTCCAACAACCAGCCATCACCCTTGCCCGAACTACCCATCCAATATGCAGACTTTGCCGACTGGCAGCGCGAGTGGCTACAGGGTGAAGTTCTAGAGACTCAGTTAGCTTACTGGAAGCAGCAGCTAGACAATCTCCCCCTGCTGAATTTACCCACTAACGGAACTCGCCCAGCGACTCCAACCTACCGAGGGGCGACGCAATTTCTAGAGTTACCGAAAATCCTGAGCGAGGAACTAGAAGCACTCTCGCAACGCCAAGGGGTTACTCTGTTCATGACCCTCTTAGCGGCGTTCCAAACCTTACTTTACCGCTACACTCAGCAATCAGATATTGTCATCGGTTCTGCGATCGCCAACCGCAATCGCTACGAGATAGAAGGGTTAATTGGCTTTTTTGTCAATAGCCTGGTGCTGCGTACCAATTTATCAGGCAACCCAACCTTTCTGGAACTGCTGGACAGAGTACGGGAGGTAGCCTTAGGAGCGTATGCCCATCAAGACTTACCCTTTGAAAAGCTGGTAGAGGAACTGCATCCAGAGCGCAATCTGAGCCACCATCCCTTGTTCCAAGTTGCGTTCAGCCTCCAAAACACACCAATCGAAGCGCTAGAATTGCCTGGGCTAACGCTCTCGCAGCTGGACTTCGACACTCCAAGCGCCAAGTTCGATCTAGAGTTCCACATCTGGCAATCCCCGGACGGACTTAGAGGACAGGTAATTTACAGCACCGATTTATTTGATGACACTACGATTACCCGGATGCTGGGACATTTCCAAACCCTGCTGGAAAGCATTGTCGCCAATCCAGAGCAGCGCCTTTGTGAATTGCCGCTTTTAACAGAAAGCGATCGCCATCAGCTACTAGTGGAGTGGAATGATACTCAGACCAAGTATCTCAAGGCTTCGTGTATCCATCGGCTGTTTGAGGAGCAGGTGGAGCAGACACCCGATGCCATAGCAGTAGTCTTTGAAGACGAGCAGTTAACCTACCGCGAACTAAACATTCGAGCTAACAAACTTGCACATCACCTGCAACAACTGGGAGTAGTCCCGGACGTTCTAGTTGGCATCTGCTTAGATCGTTCTATCGAGATGATAGTGGGACTGTTAGGCATCCTCAAAGCGGGTGGAGCATACCTACCCTTAGACCCCAGCTATCCTCAAGAGCGCCTTAACTTCATGCTGGAGGACGCTCAGATATCAATCTTGCTAACTCATTCCCTTCTAGCTTCTCTTTTGAAGGAAGCTTGGGGGGAGCACCAGCATGGGTTGACTGTAGTTTGCGTGGACAAGGACTTAGAGCAATACTCGGTTAACCTCTCCCCCTACCCCTCTCCACCTCTCCCTAACCCTCCCCTACGAGGGGAGGGAAAAGGAGCAGCTTTGTTACTGAGAGGGGAGTATTGCTCCCCCCTTCCCTTGCAGGGAAGGGGGGCTGGGGGGGTTAGGTCTTCCTTATCCGAACAGTATTGTGACTCAGATGCGAATGCCTACGGTATGGCTACGCCTAATGCCCATCACAGCCAGCAGAACCCAGCCAGTAGCGTAACAGCGGACAATCTAGCCTATGTCATCTACACTTCTGGCTCAACAGGAAAACCTAAAGGTGTTCTCATCGAACACCGAGGGTTGTGCAACTTAGCAGCAGCCCAAATTGAGGCTTTCAACCTAAGCCCTTCTAACCGCATTCTGCAATTCGCTTCCTTAAGTTTCGATGCCTCAATCTTCGAGATTGTCATGGCACTGGGAACAGGTGCAACACTCTACTTAGCAAAGAACGAATCCCTTTTACCTGGACAAGCCCTAATCCAGCTTTTGCGCGATAAGGCGATTACCCATGTCACGCTTCCGCCTGCTGTACTGGCAGTTTTACCGACAGCAGAACTTCCTGCACTCCGGACAATTATCGCTGCTGGGGAATCCTGTTCCCCTGATATCATAAAGCGTTGGGCTGCAAATCGTCGGTTCTTTAACGCTTACGGACCAACAGAAGCAACTGTTTGGTCAACTGTGGCGGAAATTAGCGACGACAGTAGTAAGCCGCCCATTGGTCGCCCAATTGCTAACACGCAAGTCTATATATTAGATGCCCAGCTACAACCTGTGCCTATCGGAATTACTGGCGAATTGTACATCGGTGGTGATGGACTAGCACGAGGCTACCTCAACCGTCCTGAGTTAACTGCCGAACGGTTCATTCCTAATCCTTTTAGCGATAAAGAGGGAGCGCGTCTTTACAAGACAGGTGATTTAGCTCGTTATCAACCAGACGGCAACATTGAGTTTTTAGGTCGCATCGACGAGCAGGTAAAGATTCGCGGCTTCCGTATTGAGTTGGGAGAGATTGAGGTGGTGCTGAATCAGCATCCTGAAGTGAGAGAGGCAGTGGTAATTGCTAGAGAAGACATATCTGCTAACAAGCGCTTAATCGCTTTTGTTGTCCCTAACAGTAGGGGCGGGTTTAACCAGGATGTCGCTGGGACCTGTGAAAGTGTAGATAAACCCGCCCCTACAAGTCCAAAATCTAAGTCGCTCGTTGACGAAGGCAAACGCTCGATCCAAAATCTAAAATCGAATGACCTGCGCCACTTCCTAAAAGCCAAGTTGCCAGAGTACATGATACCTTCAGCCTTTGTAATGCTGGAGACTTTACCGCTGTTGCCCAATGGGAAAGTAGACCGTCGCGCTCTAAAAGAGTTTAGTACAGATAAGACCGAATTAGCAGAAGATTTTATCGCTCCGCGTACCCCAACAGAGGAAGCGATCGCAAAAATCTGGACTGAGGTTCTCAAGTGCGATCGCCCTTTGGACGGTGCCGGAGGCAATCGCGTGAGTGTTCGCGACAACTTCTTCGAGTTGGGAGGCGATTCACTCCTAGCTGTCCGCCTCATGGCTCAAATTCATCAGCAGTTTGAGCGGGAATTACCCCTATCTACCCTCTTCTTAACTCCAACAATTGAAGGTTTAGCAAGTGTTCTAGGGCAAGAAGCAGATACTCTATCTTGGTCGCCCTTAGTTCCGATTCAACCTGCTGGTTCAAAACCACCGTTCTTCTGCATCCATCCGATCTTCGGTACTGTCTTCCCTTATTATCAATTGGCATATTGTTTGGGGTTTGACCAACCCTTTTACGGACTGCAACCCCTAGGACTGGACGGAGAACAACCCCCATTCACTCGCATTGAGGATATGGCGGCTTACTACATCGAAGCGTTGCGTAAAGTTCAACCGTCCGGTCCCTATTATCTGGGAGGCTGGTCTTTCGGAGGATTGGTTGCTTTTGAAATGGCTCAACAACTGCTTTCGTCCGGACATCAGGTGGCTCTACTCGCTATACTTGATACCCTCGCACCCGTCCCCGGCAACACACCTTCCTTTGGCGAGGGTTTCAAGTTTCTTTTCACCACAGTAGCGCGATATATCTGGTCATTTTTCCTCGATTATTTTTATTTGATAACCGCTCATAACCAACACAAAGCTAACAGTTTAACCCATCGTTTTACTAACTTCAATAAGCTTCTTCGCTGGCTCAGAGCTAATGAGTCATGGTCCTCCCTTTTGGGAGAGACAATAATAGTAAATTTCCTGCCTCAAGAGTCCAAACGGCGGATATTGAGCGAACTAAATATTCGCCCAATCCTTCGTATCTACCAAGCTAACAGCCAAGCAACTCTCAACTACGTTCCACAGGTTTACCCGAACTCAATTACTCTTTTAAGAACAAGCATTCAGTCTAGTATTGCTCATCAAGAACCAACCCTAGGCTGGAGTCAGCTAGCTGGGGGAGGAGTGGAAGTTCATGGGATTCCTGGCAATCACTTAACGATGCTTAGAAAACCCTATGTTCAGGTTCTCGCCGAACAGCTAACGGTATGTATTGATAAAGCACAGGCGACTGGCAATCAATAGACCTCTTGCAAAAATCAGATATCCCATCTGTGTTCATCTGTGTTTATCTGTGGTTTCATTTCTTAAACCTGGACTTATGCAAGAGGTCTAATATCCGTCCGCAACTCCCCAGAACAAATTAGACTGACGCCCCACTCTCTCCCTCAGAGTTGTTGCGCTAAACGTAGGCTTGAAAAGCGGTATTGTGGCAGTTGAGGGTGCGGATTGTTCGTTTGATACTTGTCACTAGAAAAGACTTTTAGGAGAGTTTTAGGAATTTTCTTTTCGATTAGTCGATTAGTGACATATTCCATAATAACAGGCGGCAGTGAAAAAAGTGTATCCTTTTTCTCAATCAGCGATCGCGCTTCGAGAGAGTCCAAAGCTTCTACCAGTTTTTGTGGGGATACGGAGGGCGATATTTTATCTCGCATTTCTGAAAATGAAGCGGGTTGCTGATTGAGCGCCAGCCAAGAGATAATCTCTTTTTCCGCATCAGACAAGCGATTAAACTGCTGTTCTAAAAGATTGACAATATCGCCAAAAACTGCTGTGTTCTGTTTTAAGAATTCGGCAATACTGCCATCAAATAAGTTTTTAATGGTTGTAGCAACAATCTTCAATGCCAAGGGATTACCTGCATAGAACTCAATTAGCCTGTTCCACTGGGCGGTTGAACCCCAGAAGGAACCCTTGGCTTTAAAAATTTCCTGTACATCTGCTACCTGCAATCCCTTCAGTTGCAGTACTCGAACGGGTGATGTTTCTCCTTCTAGTAGCCCAATTTCTTTGGGTTCCTCCCGACTCGTCAGCACCAAGCAGCTTTGATGGGATGCTTCTCCTATCCTCTTGAGGAGTTCCCCATAACCCTCATAGCCTTGGCGATAATACCCAGCGCAACAGTTGCGCGACACCTCTTGCGAATCACACCCTCGCAGAATCGACTCCACATTATCTAATACCAGCAAACAGCGAGAAGTTCGTAAATAATGAATTAGTCGTGAAATTCTACCGTCTATCGTTGCTGGTAAATCACTTTTTGGATCGCTCGATAGGAATTGGATTAGCTCTGCTAGGATATCTTGAACAAGGGGAGCATAGCGTAGCGATCGCCAAATCACAAACTCAAACTTATCCTCAATTTGTTCTGCCAGCTTCACAGACAGAGTGTTTTTACCTATCCCGCCCATGCCTAACACTGCCACGACGCGGCAGCGTTCCTCCAGAATCCAATGCCTCAGCGTTGCCAGTTCTTCTGTGCGTCCGTAGAAAATTGAGACATCTGGTGCCTCGCCCCAATCTTGTACCACCTTAGTCGTTGTACCCCTTCGCTCTTCAATCTGAGGAATTGGTAGCTGATAATCATCTGGGTTCAGCAATAGATTAAAAGCCCTGAAGCAGCGATTCAGGGTTTGCTTATCAACCCCAGCTTCGCAACTAAATACCTTCATCAGCGTATCTGAATCTAAGCCAGTGCGTAAGCTTAAGGCTTCGAGGGTGTAGCGGTGGTCATTGTTTTCGCAACTTTCCGCTTCAGATTTTGCTGCTTGAAGTTTTTGAAGCCCTTGGGGCGTGAGAATTACACCGCGCCTGCGACTCTGTTTTTGTAGATTCATTCTGAGAACTGGGAACCTCCCAGTCTTGCCAATAGAACTATGGGCTAAGCTCAACGACATAGCTGGAGTATGTGGACAAGCTGCCCATTCCAGTAATGATAATTCTACAAAAGTGAGATGCACCTTTCCGGAGTTTTAGGGAAATTCAACCCAGAATACTGCTCAAAGTAACTTAATGATCACTAGTTTTACGGATTGTAACTAACTTTTCCGAAAATAAGGAATTTTTTCCGATTTTAAGCGCGATCGCTCCTGCTATTCCCTAAATTTTCCATCGGCTGAAACACTCACTGCTGTTGACTTCGGAAAATTGATGGAGAGAAATCCTTAAGTTCGTTTTTAAGACCCTAAACTTCGGTGGTTGACACCGGGGTTGAAGAGGCAAATTGGACTGAGTAAAACAAAACAGAGCCGAAAGGTTCGCTTTGTAAATTAAGGATTGTTGCTCAAATGCTAGTTACCACTACTGAAACCGACCTTCTCACACACATCAATGCAAATGTTCCTTTACCGCCTGTGCCCGTGTCGCCTCCTAGTATTCCTTCAGTAGAGGATACGTCTGGGAGTTATAAGTTTTTCAGTTTTTTCGAGATTGATTGGTCTTTATCGACTAGTCCTATCAGCGTGACAGTCAATTTGTATGCTGATGTCCCTATTTTTGGGAAAGTCAAGCTGGCTGGTGGGACTATCGACGCCAGTCATCCAACAATTACGATTGGCGGCGGCGCACACGGCTTCAAAGCTGAAGTGAAACTCTCGTTTGATTTCAGCACCTATATGCTGTCTGTTACTGCCACAGCTTGTGCATTCGGTAAATGCAAGCAAGGCAACTTCAGCATTCATCTCTAACTTGTTCGCCAAGATAGGTTTGCACAGATAGCAAGCTGGGGAAAAAGAAAGTTTAGCACGGGTGCATCCCTTTCTTTGCAAAAACACAG
Organism: uncultured bacterium; assembly: GCA_965364435.1. Lineage (GTDB taxonomy): Bacteria > Cyanobacteriota > Cyanobacteriia > Cyanobacteriales > Coleofasciculaceae > CBDTXL01. The sequence goes on along the minus strand of CBDTXL010000065.1, from coordinate 7,070 downwards.
TTCAAGCAAGCCTGTAAACCTTATTCGACCATTGCCTCAAGAAATACATTTGTAAAATTGGGATGCACCCGTTTAGCACTGCCTAACTCGTTAATTTTCCCTAGCCTCAGAAAGAATCCAGAAGCTATGCTAGTTACCACCACCGAAACCGACCTCCTCTCACACATCAATGCGAATGTTTCTTTACCGTCTGTATCCGTACCGCCTCTTGGTGTCGCCGTAACAGAGACTACGTTCAGCCGTTACCTCTTGCCATACAATCGAGAGCGGTCCAAACTTCTTGCACACTGCTGTAAGCTAGCTGTCGAACAGTATGAGAAGGGTAAAAAAGACCCCACGTATGACGGTTCGATTACGCCACCTGCTGGCTATATCCAAATTGCTGCCTTCAAAGCACCAGAAATCGACATTTCAACCACATCACAAGCGCGCACTTCAGTCGAAGAGCTGGCAAAGGTCTACTTCGGCTTCGCGCTGACTTCAGCAACGAACAACATCATAGCCCTACGAGGAACGCAAACAGTCTACGAGTGGGTTACCGATCTTGCTGGATTCCAAATTAATTACGATCCGTCTAACGACAAGTACGGTAAGGTTCATGTTGGTTTCTACACTATCTATGAAGAGCTTGCCGAGCAGATTCGCCGTGCCGCCAGTAAGTTCAGTACTTTGGTGCCGTGCTATGTAACAGGACATAGCCTAGGCAGTGCCCTTGCTGTCCTTGCTGCTACCGATATCGCTATGCATGTCAATGGACTCAAAGAGCAGTTACAGATGTATAGCTATGCTGGTCCGCGTGTCGGCGATCCAGTCTTTGCGTCGTTCTACAACGGACTCATTCCTAATAGCTACCGTGTGGTCAACCTTGCTGATGTGGCTCCGATTTTGCCACCCACAAAAATCCTTAAGTACACATACCAGCATGTGGGCCAGGAGTGGTCTTACCTATGGCAGACAGGCGATATTGAGGGGAACCATTTTTTGATGTCCAACTACTTGCCTGCTGTGAACTTGCAGGTCGAGACAGATCAGCCACGTAGATATCCCTGTCCCTGCTCATGAGTTAGTGCGATCGCTTATTAGGACAGATGAAAAGGCGATCGCTCCTCTTATCTCTTCCTTTGTCTCTTCTGCGTCCTTTGCCGTTCAACTTCTTAAAAGCGATCGCTTTCTTTCGGGTTTTCGGTTTTTTGAGTATAAATACTTGTTACCTAGCTACGTTTGATTACTGCGCTAAAGTGATGCACTAGGAAGAAGCTTTGCGGTTTTTGAGCTGTTGAACTGAGATTTGGATAGCTAGAGCGACTAAACCAACAGCCACCACACTAAAGATAGCGGTGGCGAGGGTACTGACGCCTACAACAAGGGTACGCACTGCGATCGCAATATTAATCGCTGTTGGGTTGGTGGAGGCAAGAGGCTTACTTGCAAAGGTTTGAGCAATCGAAGAGGTGAGGAAGTACAGCGCGTAAGCAAAGCCTCCAGAAATCAACGCTCCACTCAAGCAGCGAACTGGACTCGGCAACGTCTTAGTCATGCCAACAGGCTGGGCTTCTTGCTTTGGTGTAGGAGTCGGATTAGTCATAGATCTATTATTAAGCTGTTACGCATTTAATTGGCTTGTTGAGACGGCTCTCGGAGCTCTCGGGGCTGGGGGGATCTTCTCTGCAACAGACCGGTAAATATAGAGTTTGAAAACATACCCGACGCCCTAGGGCGTGTCTTCAAAGTCCAAAATAAGCGTGTAGGGGCGAAGCATTTGGGCGATAAGTCATCGGTTAAACCCAAGGTTTTGTGTCCAAATGCTTCGCCCTTCCAGGGTTTGAAAACACGCCCTAGCCCCCAGTTCCTAGCCTCCAGCTCCTTTCACTTCACAAAATCTTCACTTTTTCTCAGTAGTGTTATCTATGTTAAGTACCCTAATAAGAACTAGGAACCCGCCTTAATTGATGCCTGAGCGGGTTCTTTTCTGACATAGAGCGCCTATTAATTCATATCAAGTCGGGTTAATCACTTCGTTTACAGTCCTTTTTACTAGGGTATTAATGAATTGAAGCTTCATCAAGACTACAAAAATTTGAATTTAGGGGGGTATACTCTAGTTTTAGCATCCGGCAAAAGGGGTCAACGCTACTAATAATAAAAAGCACCTGCGAGGCGCAATATTCTTGAATAGCTTTCTTGTGAGCCTCCTTGCTACTAGTCGTTTTAAGGCGTAAATACTTTGATGAGCCATCAGCGAACTCACAGAAAGCATAAAATAGCATTTTCCTTTTCTCCTTAGTTGAACTTTAACTATAAAGTTCCCTTATTAATAGAGCGTCCAGAAGATAGGGTAGTTGATCCTGTTTATCCTAGCTTCTACTTTAAGGAATAAATTCAGGTTAAATGTATAGGTAATTACAAACACAAAATTGATAACCAGTGCAGCCGGGACAGAGGCGAGAGCGCGATCGCTTCTGAGCCAATGAAAATCTCTTTCCCCCACGCCCTAATCCCGACGCCCTATTTTTTGCTCAACTAGTAGTTTTGCTCAACTAGCAGGCGAAACAATCTGGATGCCCCGATTCGAGAACCGTGTCACCCAAAAATCCAAATCTGGGTCAGGAAGCATTGCCCTCACGTTCTGCCCAATCTCCTGAGCGTGAACCTCCGACTCGCAGAGCGCAAACACCGTGGGACCCGACCCAGACATCATCGTTCCTAAAGCACCGCTCCTCTGAAACGCTTCTCGTAGTTGCGATACTTGGGGAGTCGTTGGTAACACCACCTTCTCTAAATCATTGTGCAGCAGTTGAGCAATCTGCGACCCATCCTTGTTGAAGATTGCGTTTACCATTGGACCGGAATGAACTCTAGCGGCGCGAGATTCTAAGCTTTCGGCATCCCGGATATAGGAATGACCAAACTCCGAACGGTAAGCCTGATAAGCCCAAGGGGTGGAAATCATCAGGTTGCGGTCTTTCGCCAACACTACATAGAGAGAATCCAGACTCGGTAAGGAAGATAGCTGTTCACCCCGACCAGTAGCAAGGGCTGTGCCACCAGCCAGACAAAAAGGAACATCTGAGCCAAGCTTTGCTGCCAGTTCTTGTAATTCCGGCTGAGTTAGTCCCAGTTGCCACATCATATCCACTCCCACCAAAACAGCGGCAGCATCTGTTGAGCCACCAGCCAGCCCAGCTGCCACAGGAATCTGCTTTTTGATGGTGATTTCAACACCGCCAAACTGGGCAAAGACCTTGGGAAACTGCTCGGCCATCAATTCTACCGCCCGGTAGGCGAGGTTGCTTTGGTTCTGTGGCACATCGGGATGGTCGCAGTAGACGCGGATCGTATCAGTGCTAATCGGACGCAAGTCAATTTGATCAGCTAACTCGATGCTTTGGAGGATCATCACCAACTCGTGATAACCATCAGGGCGATCGCCTAGGATTTCTAAATAGAGATTGATTTTTGCTGGGGCAATTAGGGAGTAGGAGCGCATTACATTAGAAGAGAGAGTTATGAGTTTTGAGTTAAGGCGTGTAGGAGCCACGGATGCATTTTTCCTACCGGAAATTCATAGCTGATTGACTAGGGCAACCCACTGTTGCACACTGAGGTCTTCTGCGCGAGCTTGAGGGTTCACATTTAATTGTTCCAGCAAGTGGGTGAGGCGATCGCGTTCTACCACCGATTTCAAATTATTTCGCAACATTTTCCGCTTGCTGGAAAAGCCCAGTTTCACTAATGTCTCCAAGTGCTTGGGTTCATTGGCTTGTGGTTCCAGGAGTCGGGGACGCAACCGCACGACCGCAGAATCTACCTTGGGGGGCGGAGAGAAGGCACTAGAGGGCACATCACAGATGAATTCACACTCTGCCAGATACTGCACCCGCACCGATAGGGCACCGAATGCTCTAGAACCGGGCTTAGCGTATAACCGTTCGGCGACTTCTTTTTGCACCAGCAGCACAATTGAATCAAAGGCTTGGGCGGCTGGCTCAACAATGGTACCCAGCAGCTTCTCTAGAATCGGTCCAGTGATGTTGTAAGGGATATTGGCTACAACTTTATTTGGCTTCCAGAAGGCGGGGAAAGACGCTAGCTGAGTGTCTAAGTCGAGGGAGAGGAAGTCGCCTTGTAGAAGTAAGAAGTTATCCGTACCGAGCTTTTTCACTAAAAGTTTGCACAAGTCACGGTCAATCTCAACGGCAACCAGTGACTGGACTTGGGGTAATAACTGGCGGGTAAGAATGCCGGTGCCAGGTCCAATTTCTAGGATGCGATCGCTCTGTTGCAACTTTGCGGCTGCGACAATTTTGTTCAGCGCCTTCTCGCTACGCAGCCAATGTTGAGCAAATTGTTTACGGGCTTTCGGGTTCATTGCCCAATTTTACGAGGTGCAACGCCCATTTGTGCAGCAGGGTCTCCTAATCGCTCTAAGCTACTGCACACTTGGCGTTGCATATTTTTCGCTATTGTTGGTCATTGATGAACTTTTTCAGTAAGTTCTTGTTGGCTTCAATGTAATCTTGTGCCAACTTAATTAGGTTAGCGATATTCTCAGGAGTAGCATCGTCTATCTGATCTTGCGTGATTACAGGTTGCAGCCGCAGGTAACCCGGAGTATCTTCATTTTCACTTTCCAGACTACTCATCACCTGCATCGTGATGTATTCGTGAATATTAGAAGAGGCGTCAAACAACACGTCAACTAGCCGTCCTTTCCATCCCCATTGGCTCAGTCCCCAGCCGCGTGCCTCCTCCCAGGGAATTGCGCGGGCTGAATTTCCCGTCCCAATTGAGAGCACAGAGACTTCTTTAATCGGATAATTTAGCCTGATGGCTTCAGCAACAGCACAAGCTGAAGGATTATTCGCCCCCAAGCCTCCATCAACCGCCGAGTAGCTCTTGCTTTGAGTCTTCAGCAGATGGGCGGGGAAATAAGTTGGGGCAGATGATGAGCAAACACACACCTCCCACAAAGGAACATTGAAATAATCTTTGTCCTGACGCCAGCTCTTAAAAATGATGGGTTCTCGACCAATAGTGTCATAGGCGACGATCAACAGTTGGGGTGAGTTATAGATATCAGACAGCTTTGTAGTTCCAAGCTCCTCTTGCAGAACCTTGATGAGACCGTCGTCGGAGTACTTAGGAGCCGAAAAGCCATATTTAAAAACCAGTCCCAGCCGCTGTGGTGATAGGAGGCTTTGATACGGGAAAATCCTTGACCCTTTCTCTTTATACAGTCTGATAATGTCCTGGCTTTTGCGTCCAGTGGCGACTGCCGCTGCCAGGATAGACCCTGTAGAGGTTCCCGCAATTAAATTGAAATGCTCGTTTAAAGGTTTGTTAAGCTGTCTCTCGACTTCTGCCAGAAGCACTGCCGAAATGATGCCCCGAATCCCGCCGCCATCTAAGCTCAAAATGCGATAAGTCAATCTTGCTCTTCTCCAAAAGACTCTCAATTATCTTGCCAGTCCCATCTACGGAATCTGGGCTTTAACCAAGATAAGCAATTTTTACACGCTCATCCTTGAGTAGCTCTGAGGCAAGACCCGTGAGAGTAAGTTGTCCAGCTTCTAGGACATAGCCTCGATCAGCAGTTTGCAAAGCGAGATTGGCATTTTGTTCCACCAGTAAGATAGTGACTCCCTCTTCGTGTAGCTGGCGAATCACTGAAAATATTTCACGGACAATTTGGGGGGCTAAACCGAGACTGGGTTCATCGAGGAGCAAGAGTTTAGGTCGGCTCATCACTGCACGAGCGATCGCTAACATTTGCTGTTCGCCGCCACTAAGGGTGCCAGCTAGCTGATGGCGACGTTCTCCCAAACGGGGGAAGGTGAGAAACTGACGTTCTATATCCGCTTTGATTCCCAAACGGTCAGAGCGAGTGTAAGCCCCCAATTCCAGATTCGTCAAAATTGTTTGCCGCGTTAGTACCCTTCGTCCTTCAGGGCTTTGGGCAATACCCATACTCACTACTTGATCGGGGCGACACCGCGTTATATCTTGTCCCTTGTAAAAAATCTGGCCCCTTGAGGGATTGATTAACCGGGAAATGGCTCTGAGGGTTGTACTTTTCCCCGCCCCATTTGCACCAATTAGCGTTACGATTTCACCCTCGTTAACTACCAGATTAGTATCTATGAGCGCTTTAATAGCACCATAGTTGACGTATAGGCTCTTGAGTTCAAGCAGGGGTTCTGTCATTAGCACTCATATCGGGGCACTACCCTCTCACGCCCGGTTAATTGCTTACAGATCATAGCAATCCTTGAAATCTTCTCAGAAAACAGGTAAATCTAAGACAAACCCTGGTAAGACATCTTCTCCTGATAAACTCGCGGGTAACTGCACAATTTCAACGGTTTGATTGGGACGATAGATTTCTACCTGTTGTGCTTGGGGATTAATCAACCAACCTAAACGCAAACCACTATTAAGATATTCCTGCATTTTTTCTTGAAGTTGTGGCAGGGAATCGGTGCGAGAACGCAATTCGATGACAAAATCAGGACATAATGGGGGAAATTTTTCTTGTTCTTCTGGTGTTAGCGATTCCCAGCGTTCGTTGGCCACCCAAGCAACATCGGGAGAACGGTCTCCCCCATTCGGTAAACGAAATATTGTAGAAGAACTAAAGACTCTTCCCAGTTGACTTTGACGATTCCAAATTACCAAATCCGCATTCAGATTTGATTCTCGATTTCCACTCACCCCACCGACGGGAGGCATAATAACTAATTCTCCTTTAGCCGTTCGTTCCAGTTGCCAATTTTGATTGACTTGGCAGAGTTGGTAAAATTGCTCGTCGCTTAAGTCTACATTTTTTAAATTTAAAATTACCTGCGCGAAAGTAATCATTGCACTTACAAATGCCAAAAAATAGTCGTATTCTTAAAGCTGGATACTCTTACCATATCATCATTCGTTGCAACAACCGCCAGTTAATTAAACCCAAAACTCGCAGGAACTGAGAAGTCGGGTTTCTTCAAGAAACCCGACTTCTGGGTGTGAGGTTTATTTACGCCCACCGGCTTAAGGCGAATCCTAGGAAGAAATAGTCTAACGACTAA
>CBDTXL010000064.1:0-19378 GCA_965364435.1 uncultured bacterium | reverse complement strand
GGTACTGAGGCAGTGGTTTGGTCTGTCATGAAGCGACAAGTTTTAAGTTGCGGCAGTGACATCCTCTGTCGCTAATTCTTACGAATATAGCGACAGCTTCCCAACTTCGCAGTTGGGCATTCCTGTATCATCCGGAGTGCTACCACTTAACCGTCCACAGGCAGCCATCGTGAGTCCCACGGCAGTTAACGCTTTATACAAAACGTTGATTGCAGCATTTTCATCTCTGTCCATTTCTAGATTGCACTTCGAGCATTCATGAAGTCGAACAGATAACGTCTTGGGCACTTTAGTGCCGCACCTAGAACAATTTACTGTGGTGTTATGAGGACTTACCTTAACAAAATGTACGCCGCTTCTTAGAGCCACTGCTTCTAGTATTGTTAGGAATTTACCCCAAGCCACATCATAAATTGATTTAGCTAAACGTGTTTTAGCTAATCCCTTAATATTTAAATCTTCAACAGCTATTAAGTCATAGTTTTTTACGAGTTGATGAGCAACGCTGTAATGAAAAATCTCCCGCTTCCTACCTATACGTTGGTGGATGCGGGAAATTTTTTCTTTTTGTTTTTGTGCTTTTATAGAGCCAGGTTCCTTTCTTGCTAGGCGTTTCTGCTGACGCGCAAGATGTTTTTGGTTTTTCCTGTAGTGTTGTTGAACCTCTACAGACTCCCCAACGGAAGTTACTAGAAAAGACTTAAGTCCCAAGTCAACACCCACCGCATTCTTAATTTCATCAATAGGCTTTGGACTGGGAACTGAATTATCTTCTAGGGAAACAGCAATATACCACCCGTCAGCTTTCTTGACAATAGTTGCAGTTTTTAGTTCAAATCCATCGGGAAAAGGACGATGCATGATGACTGGCATTGAACCTATTTTAGACAAGGTTAAGATGCCAGACTCAATCTTGTTCACTCCAGCATGAGGACAGTTAATTCTAGGGAAAGTGAAAGAGCGCATTTCCCCTTTCTTTTTAAACTTGGGTCTGCCTGCTATGCGCCCAGATTTGTCTGGTTTTATCCACCTCTCCCAAGTCTTATCCAATCGTTTGAGATTCTGTTGCTGAACTTCGGCATGAATCTCTTTGTAAGCAGGAAACAGTTCCTTGGTGGTTTTTAGTTCTCCAGCCTGGAAATTATAACCCGGAAATTTGTCGGGAATATCACCAATCGGCTCTGAAACTAAACTACATCTATCAATTTGACACCTCGTTCTACGCAGCCAGTCAAACCGTTGACCGAGTGCGTAGTTAAAATGTCGCCGCAGCATCTCCACCCAAGTGTCCATGATAGCTACTTGTTCGGTGGATGGCTTAATTCTGTAGATGTGGGTTAGCTTCATGAGCTATATCTTACAACCAAGAAGCTCCAGAAAAATAATGTTGCTACGCCTTTTATGTTGGCTTCAATTCCCCTGCCACTAAGCGTAAGCTTAGTGGCAGCACCCTTTCAGCAATTTCAGATGGATTAATTGTGAAGGGTAAGGGTTCAAAGTTGGCAAGTTGAAAGTTGAAAGTTTAGACCTATTAACCTTCTAACCATCAACCTTCAACCCAACAAATGGGTTCACTCAGTCCGAGCTTGGAGGATACGCTCAATAAGCGCTGTAGTTGAGGTGTGAACTTCCACTTTCACTAACTCTATCCGTCCTCCGTAGGCTTGAACAACTGGTGCTTCTGGTAGTGTTGACTGACTGTAGTCGCCCCCTTTCACATAAATGTCTGGCTGAAGTGCTTGGATTAAGCGAGTGGCTGTGGTTTCTTGAAAAATCACCACACCATCCACGGGTTTGAGGGTTGCGAGAACTTCTGCCCGTTGTGTTTCGGGAACAAGTGGTCGGGGAGGAAATCCGGGTTGGTTGGGCTTAATCGTTTTCACTGACTGATCACTATTTAACCCCACGACGAGCGATTGCCCCAAGGATTTGGCAACCTGCAAGTACCGCACATGACCGGCGTGCAGCAGGTCAAAGCAGCCGTTCGTAAACACCAGTGGTCGCCAGTGGCTGGGGGCTTGTGCGATCGCATCAAGCAGTTCACTCAGGCTATAGATGCCTGGAATTATTTCGCCAGTAGTCATTAGGAATTTGTCAGTTAAAATGGGCTCCTCCTTTATTGTCCAGTGGGGGGTTGGTAGCCCTGTTGATAGGCAAAGCGAATAAGCTGAGCGCGATTCTCCAGTTCCAGCTTATTTAGGATGCTACTTAGATGAGTCTGAACAGTGCGAGGGCTGATAAACAAGCGTTCACTAATTTGTTTGTTTGTCAACCCCTGAATCACTTCCCAAAATACTCGTGCTTCTGCTGGTGTCAAAGGTAAGGGTGTTGGAGTCGCCTCTGCCTCGATATCAGCAGCTGATATCTCGACAGTTTCTGGTATCAAGGGTTCGGTAAGTGGCGCAGCAGTGCCTGAAGTGACCGCAAGTTGCATCAACCGGACAATCTCAGAATGCATGCGACGCGATCGCTCTAGCTGTGCCTCAATTTTTGCCACTAATTCTCTGGGATCAACTGGTTTAATTAAATAATCATCTGCTCCGATTGAGTGACCATGAATCCGGTCTTGCAGTTCTCCTTTACCGGACAAAAAGATAAATGGCATTAGTTGACCGCAAGGAGTGGCTCGCAGGCGGCGGCAAAATTCTAGCCCGTCCATCTCCGGCATCATTACATCAGAAACTACCAAGTCCGGTGGGTTTTTGGCAACAGCTACTAAGGCTTCAGATCCAGAAGTCACCTGTTCAACTTGGTACCCCCGATTTTCCAGGTAGCGTGTCAAGACGGTTCGCAGAGTTCTATCGTCGTCAACGATTAAAATCTTTTTCATCGTGTTTCTGAAACCACCTTTCCTGCCATAGCTCGGAGCCAAGGGGGACTCAATCTCTCCTTGTGCAATGTGGGTTGGTTTTTTTTAAAGGAGCACAGAGGCGAGCAATACACCATATCTGTTTACCTGAATTCGAGCTAAGAATCTAGACCACGTGAGAAGGCGGGATACACTCTCACTAATGCTGTGCTAACACCCCCTGGAATGCCCTACTTCAGCATAATGGCTGATTTCAAACAGTGCCTTCAAGTTATACAATTTAGCCCAAGCTTCTCCCTACTGGAGGCTGTGACAAGAGCGCTCCCTACTCCCCACTCCCCACTAAACAGGGCAGACTGCTAGTCACTAGCCTCTTTTAGCCGTTGTGGTATCTGCAAAAAAGCTTAACTGAGCTCATCCACCTCAGAATATCTGCTAGTTTTCCTGCATAGGCACTGCTATCCTAATCTCGACTTAACTAAACTGCGTCTATGTACGAGAAAATTACGCCTCCGGATACTGGCTCTCGGATTACCTTCAAAGATGGTGAACCCATCGTTCCCGACAACCCGATTATTCCCTTTATTCGCGGAGATGGCACGGGTGTCGATATCTGGCCTGCAACCCAGAAGGTGATTGATGCTGCCGTCAAAACAGCTTATGGTGACAAGCGACAAATCAGCTGGTTTAAAATCTATGCGGGTGATGAAGCTTGTGACAAGTACGGCACTTACCAATATTTACCCCAAGACAGCTTACAAGCGATTCAAGAATACGGCATTGCCATCAAAGGACCTTTAACAACGCCGATAGGGGGTGGTATTCGTTCGCTGAATGTCGCCCTGCGGCAAATTAACGACCTCTACGCCTGTGTACGCCCCTGTAAGTACTATCCAGGAACGCCCTCTCCCCACAAAACCCCTGAGAAACTTGATGTCATTATCTACCGGGAGAACACAGAAGATATTTACCTGGGAATTGAGTGGCGTCAAGGTAGCCCAATAGCTGACAAATTGATTACTCTACTCAACAACGAGTTAATCCCAGCAACACAAGAACACGGCAAAAAGCAGATTCCCCTTGATTCTGGAATTGGGATTAAACCCATTAGTAAAACTGGCTCACAGCGGCTGGTGCGCCGCGCTATCCAGCACGCCTTACGGTTACCCAAAGCCAAGCAGCAGGTCACTTTGGTGCATAAGGGTAACATTATGAAGTACACCGAAGGAGCCTTCCGTGACTGGGGGTATGAGCTGGCAACCACAGAGTTTCGGGCTGCATGTGTTACGGAACGGGAATCCTGGATTCTCAGCAACAAGGAGCGAAATCCAGAGATCACTCTAGAAGAAAATGCCCGTAAGATTGAACCGGGTTACGACGCCCTGACGCAGGAGAAACGTGCTGAGGTAACCAGTGAAGTCGAAGGTGTCCTTAATGCTATTTGGGACACCCACGGCAACGGTCAGTGGAAAGATAAAGTGATGGTGAATGACCGGATTGCTGATAGCATTTTCCAACAAATCCAGACTCGACCGGATGAATACTCGATTCTCGCCACCATGAACCTGAATGGGGATTACATCTCCGACGCCGCGGCTGCGATCGTCGGGGGGTTAGGGATGGGGCCAGGAGCGAATATTGGCGACACTTGTGCTATTTTTGAAGCCACCCACGGCACCGCACCCAAGCACGCGGGGTTAGACCGAATAAACCCAGGCTCAGTCATCCTGTCGGGGGTGATGATGCTGGAGTTTATGGGTTGGCAGGAAGCTGCTGATCTAATTAAGAAGGGAATGGGGGGAGCGATCGCTAATCGGCAAGTTACATACGACTTAGCCCGGTTGATGACGCCACCCGTCGAGCCACCGTTGAAGTGTTCTGAGTTTGCCGAGGCAATCATCAACAACTTCAATTAAGCGATCGCGCTTAGCGATTAGCCTGCGTCGAGACATTCCCCCTAGGCTTCAACGGCGGTTGTTGAAGCGAGGCGGACTCAGCTGACTTGGTTGTAACCCTGGATTGCTCGGCGTGGAGTTTAATCCGGGGTTAGCGACTCCGTTGGTTTGAAGAGGCTGGGGAGAGTATTGCCCAACGTTATCAGGCATCACTGGTACCGCTGGTGGAACGCCAGTAACCGGCTGGGGTGGAACTCCATAGGTGTAGGGTTGCGGTGCGGTGGGCGTCATCGGCGAAGCGTTGTAGCCCGTTGCTCCTGGTACAGTTACGGGAGGATAAGTAATCGCTCCTTGGGAAGTGGGATAAGTAGAAGTCGGTAATCCCTGACTTGACGGATTAGCCGGTATCTGAGCCTGACTAGCCGCAGGAGGAGAATTGGCGGCGGAACTGGCGGATCTGTTGAGGGCTTCTTGCAATGGGCTTACTGGTAATGCGCCTCGGTTTGTGTTGAAGGAATTGACAGGGTTAACGCCCAAGACAGGTCCAACAGTTGCTACTGCTGTTGATGAGGAAGACTCTCTAGTAGGGGCTGCAAGGTTTGGAAACAGAACGCCCCGTGAGAGAGGATTGGTATTTAAATTTTCTTGTGCAGATGTAGCAAATGGATTGGTGGAGTTTTGCGGCTGCTGAAAAGTTCCAGTTAGGGTTGGGCTTTTTTGTTCTTGCTTGGAGTCAGCCTGTGCCTGCTGACGAATGAATTGAGCAAAGAACCCCTCTGAAGTATTGGGGGTCTGAGTCTTCTTTTTTGGTGGAGTTAATATGGGTAAATCACCTCTGAGATCAATTTCGTTGGAAAGTACCGAGGAATTGTCAATATCAGCACCAATCGCCGCGAGATCTTCAGAAGAGAGTTGCCGGTCATCCGTCGAATTAGCTGAGCTATCAGATTGATTACCCCCAAGGGTACTTAACCAATTTGGATTTTCCCAAAACTCCCAGGCAAAAAGCAGCAGCAGCAACAGCCCGCAAGCTGATGCCCAAAATGCTGGTCGCCCAAAAGGCTGTAGTCGGGCTTTGAGATAGCGGAGGGAGGCAGGAGATTTATTAGGAGATGACATCGCGCTTTTCTTCCAGCTAGAAAGTACAGGAACTGAAGGGTGTGGAATCCTAAGTGAGCGAGTTCTTAAGTATTTTCTGGTAATTTGCTGATAGGTTAAAAAAAAAACAATAGTTCAGTGTTGTCGCTACTCGATTCTACAGCGGTTTTCCAGTCCTGTACAATTGGCAACCAGGCAAGCCATCTGTAAGAAGCTCAGGGTACTGACCTATCGGGCTACTCTGAATAACAGCCATGCCCCCGACCCTAGACCAAAGAAATTTGGTAACCAAGCCGCCATAAAGGGAGAGAGAATACTGGACAGACCTAAAGCCTCACTGATAAATTGCACTAAGTAGTAAGTAAAAATGATCACAACACTGATCCCAAAGCTTGTGGCTCTCCCTGTGCGTTGAGGTCGGGTTCCCAAAACCGCACCGATTAGTCCAAAGACCAGGCAAACAAAGGGAAAAGAGATTTTTTGTTGAATGCGTAACGTGAACCTACGGAGTTTCTTCGTATCGCCACCAACCCGCAAGATCTCCATATAATCCTGAATCTGGGCGATGTTCATCTCAGCGGAGTCAGGGTTTTTACCTGCCAAATCAAGAGGGGTTCTGGGAAGTTTAAGCTGTTGATTTTCAAATCGCAGGATATTGCGGTAAGAGGCGTCGGGAGAGATTACATAAATGGTGCCGTTAAAGAAATCCCAGGTATTTTCAGTGGGGTTCCAAATTGCTGATTCGGCAGTCACGATTTGGTTAAGACCCTGCTGAGACCAGTCTAGGATGGTCAAGCCTTTCATGCGCTCACCGTCAAATTGATTAGCGTAGAACAAGCGCTTGAGTCCCCGGCTTTTCTCACCACTGGCCTGCGTGACTTCCCCATATTCGGGATAGAAAATATTGTTTTCTTGGAAGGCTGGCTTTTCCTCTTTCAGCGCTTTCTCCAGAGTGGCGGAGGCCTGATAGTTGGCGGCAGGAACAACCATCTCGTTAAATAAGAAGGTCATACCCGTGACAACTAAGCTCAAGACCACGGCAGGTACGACAAGCCGGTAGAGACTAACACCGCAACTGCGTAGGGCAATCAACTCACTATCGCTGCTGAGGCGACTGTATGTCATCAGTGCTGCTAGAAGCGTAGACATTGGGAAAGCATAGGAGATAAACAGTGGCAACTTCAACAGCAGCACTTGAATCGCAATCGTCAATGGTAGTCCTGAATCGGTTACTTTCCGCACCAAATCAAACAGAGTACCAATCGCCACTCCAACTGAGGAAAAAGCGCCGACGCCGAACAGAAACGGCGGGATTAACTCAGTGGCGATATACCGATCCATCACCGATAAGCCAGGAATGAGTGAAAAGAGAGATTGAGATTTACCTAAGGTCATTGCAGTCAGTAGTTAACCTTGACAATTAGAGGACGATGGTTGCGGTCAGTTGGAGTCCGTGACTGAGCGCGACAGATGCGACTAATGGTATTTTCAACACTCATTCGACGACGGGAGAAGGCTTTTAGGAACTTGGTGCAACACACAACGGTCAGTAAAATCTGGTCTATGGCGGCTTGCCTTAAAGAGATGCCCTTTATTGTGAAGGTTAATGAGTGATTTTGGGGTACTATCCTCCATGCTATTTTTACCTTTGATCGAGTTGTTGGCTGGGTCTCGGAAGACACCAGTTTTTTCTCATGCAGTTCCCGGTGGTCTACTTATGTGCTAAGAAGACTCACCTACTGATCGTAAAAGGCTACATGAAATTCAGTTTTAATCGCTTAGTTACACAGGGATGGAAGACCTGGGAGCGGCATCCAGCCAGCGCTTGGGTGCTATCAATTTTGTGGCTGCTTTTGATTAGCTTCCTCGCTTTCTTTTGGAACTTGGGCAGCACTGGCTTGATCGATGAGACGGAACCGCTATTTGCGGAAGCGGCTCGACAGATGACGGTCACTGGAGATTGGATTACTCCTTTCTTCAATGGTGCAACTCGCTTTGATAAGCCGCCATTAATCTACTGGCTGATGGCGATCGCGTATCAAACCTTTGACGTAAACGAGTTTGCAGCCCGCCTCCCTTCAGCACTGACCGGATTGGCTCTCACAGCTATGGTATTCTACACCCTACGGTATTTTGGCAGTCCTACTGGAGACTGGGGACAAGGAAGAGGGGGAGCAGGGGAGAGGGGGAGCAGGGGAGAGAGTGAGAACCAACAACCCAATTACCTCCTCACGAAAGCTCCCGTTATCCCCTCATCTCAATGGCAGTCTTGGTTGGTAGCATGCCTTGGAGCAGCAATGGTGGCATTACACCCTCAAACGTTGTTCTTTGGGCGCACTGGCTACTCAGATATGTTACTGAGTGCTTGTATGGGAGGTGCCCTACTGGCTTTTTTTCTGGGCTATGCCCAACCGGAACGAGGGACGGTTCAGGCACGCTGGTATCTAACTTTTTACATCCTGATAGCGTTGGCTATCTTGACTAAGGGTCCAGTGGGAGTTGTTCTGCCTGGGTTGATTATCGGTGCCTTCCTCCTGTATGTGGGTAAAGCCAGGGAAGTTCTTGGGGAAATGCGTCTAGTTCGGGGCGCTTTGATCGTTTTGGCTTTAAGCCTGCCCTGGTTCATTCTGGTGATTTGGCGCAACGGCGAGGCTTATATTGACTCGTTTTTCGGATACCACAATTTGGAACGGTTTACTAGCGTTGTCAATGATCATCAGGGACCCTGGTACTTTCATCTCTTGATCGTCTTAATTGGTTTTGCGCCCTGGTCGATTGGATTACCGGCTGCGATCAGCTTTGCTGGTACCCCTTGGGCGATCGCACAAACTAAAGTTTTCCAGCGACGCAATTGGCAACAATTACCCCGCAAAGCCCATCTTGGTCTATTTGCCCTGTTTTGGTTCCTAATTGTCCTGGGCTTTTTCAGCATCGCCGTAACCAAATACTTCAGCTACACGCTACCGTTGATGCCTGCGGCAGCTATTTTACTAGCGCTTTGGTGGAGTCATAAGATTGTGCAGGGGGAGATTTTCCATCAACACCACGGTGACTTGAAGCTAACCAGCCTTGTGAGTATTATTCTTTTTCTGGTACTGGCGATCGCCTGTTTCTTGTGTCCCCAGTGGCTAGGCGATGACCCTTCTATGCCTAATCTCGGCTTGCGGATAAGCCAAGCCGGTTTATCTGTCATTGGCGCGGTGATTTGGGGCATAAGTGCGATCGCTGGAACAGTTCTACTACTGCGGCGTCAAACCCATTGGCTCTGGGGGGTAAAATTCCTAGGATTTGTTGCCTTCTTGATATTTGTCATCATGCCTGCCTCAGGCATCATTGATAGCGAACGCCAACTTCCTTTGCGCCAAATAGCCCAGTCTGTGGTTCAGGTTCAAGCCCCAGGCGAAAAACTGCTGATGATTGCCAATGGATTTGAAAAGCCCAGTCTAGTTTTCTATACACAACGAACTGTGACCTTTTTGCATCGCCCCTCAGAGGCAGCTTCCTATCTCAAAAATGTTGATAAACAAGCTAGACCTGAATCTTTACTGTTGATCGCCACTCCTAAGTCTCTTAAAAAAATGGGATTGGCACCAAACCAGTATCAAGAAATCACTCAAGCTGGAATTTATCAGTTAGTCCGTGTATCAAGGGTTAAGGTTCTCTAATGCAGACGGCTCAGAAATGGTTGGCTCAAAACGCCAATCAGTCGGTACTATTTTTGCTGGTTGGGGGGCTGCTGTTTCGGTGCATAATTGCTTTCTGGCTTTACCCTGGCTTTGATGAAGCCTACTACTATCTTTACAGCCTGCATCTGGACTGGAGCTATTTTGATCATCCAGTGTTAGTGGCGCTGACAACTGGCTTTGGTCCCTGGGTGACAGGAGAAGTATCCCAATTCACGCTTCGCATAGGAACGCTGATTTTGCATACAGGCAGTTTGTTGCTTCTGTATCTAACCAGCGCCAAACTCTTCTCGGCAAAGGCTGCCAGACTGACTTTAGCGTGCGCTACGATCATTCCGATTTTTCAAATTGGTTTTGGCGTCTTCACCCTACCCGACAGTCCGCTGATGTTTTTCTGGTCAGCCAGTTTGTACTGTGCCGCTTCTGAATTTTTTCGGCAACCCTCAACTCAAGAACACAGCTTGTCAGAGTCTGATGCATCCCTCAAGGCTGTTTCATACCGCCCTAGCTACCGCTTGAGCTACCTTGGTATCCTAGTTGGTTTAGCCTGCCTAGGCAAATATCATGGCTTTATTTTGGGCTTGGGGCTGATTGGTTTTTGTTTAACAAGTCCACGTCATCGATCTGCCCTTCTATCCCCTTGGGCATGGCTGGGCTTAGGCTTATTTGTCGTAACCATCTTCCCAATTTTGTTCTGGAATATGCAGCATGATTGGGAGTCCTTTCGTTTTCAATTAAATCGTGGGGTTCCCCGAGAGGGCTACAATCTGCTGAGTGTAGGAATGGTCTTTTTAGTTGATCTCGCTTACCTATTCCCCACGATAGGACTACCGCTGTGGTGGGTGACTTTGCGCTGTGCGCTGGCTCGAACAGCTCAAGTTTTTTCTAAGAAATCATTAATCTACGCAGGGGATTTAGAGCAAAAGCAGTGGTTGATTTTATGGGTATCTCTGCCCCTGACGTTAGGATTTACTCTCATGGGCGGATATCAGCAAATTTTACCAAGTTGGCCGATGCCAGGATTTTGGGGGCTAACTTTGCTACTAGGTCAACACACACTCAGCTGGCAGCAGCAATCTCGACGTTGGGTGCGGCGATGGCTGCAAGGTTCAGGACTTGTAGTCGGCACCAGTTTACTGCTTGCCCTGCTCCATGTGACAACAGGGACACTGCAAAAACCCAGTCAATATGCCTTACTAGGAGGGTTCTTAGCACCCAAAGACGACCCCTCTACAGAATTGATTGATATTCAGCAACTGCGGCGCGGCTTTGCCGAGTCTCCTGTTCTCAGTGCGGCTTTACAGAACTCTAGCTTTATATTTACCAATGGCTATTACCTAGGCGGACCAATTGGCATGGCTCTAACGCCTCTTTTCGGTACACCAATGACTTGCTTTAGTCAAGATGTGCGCGGCTTTGCTTTCTGGTCAAAGGCTGATCAATGGCTGGGAAAAGACGGGCTATACGTTACTCTTGCCCGCTTTGAGCGAAAAAAAAAGCTGACGGCTGAGTATCGGTCTTACTTCAGGAGTCTAGAAAAAATTGGAAAGGTACGGATTCGACGAGGTGGGGCGGTTACAGAAGTCTTTTACGTCTATCAGGGTAAGACACTGTTAAAGCCCTATCCCCGACCTTATGGAATTTGACTGCCAATTTTAGATTTTGGATGCAAGGAAGTCTTAAAGACCTAGCCCCCCGACCCCCTTCCCTGCAAGGCTATCCCTTCTACTCATCAATAGCGCTAATTGTCAACTCGCGAACTTGCCAATTGCAGGATTGTTTAACAGCCATTAGCCATTAGCAAGCAAAGTGCCAGGTTGTGCCCGTGCAAAGTATATCGAACGCTGGTTTTTTTAGGCAACTTCTTCATGACAAATTGTTAAGTTGTCTGGCTGGCAGCGTTTGATAATAACTTCAATCACTTGAGAGCCTTCACTTTCAAGATCTTCAAAATAACCAGGGCAGGCAGCCCCCGCTTCTCCGAGGTTTGAGAAAGGACCAAAATAATAGGTACACTTAGGCTGAGCTGTAATAATTTCCACCCACCAAGGCGTACTAAGCATTTGTCAAAAGTCTGTCATTAAATCGGTAGCAGTTGGATACTCGTAGTTCCCAAATCAACCGTATTAACCCCTGCCTCGATAGGCAGGAGTTAAACTTTCGGAAATAAGTAGTTCAGCGGTTTTGTGCGGTCAATCGAGTCTGCTTAGGAGCAAGCTTTTGCTTCCAAAAAAATTCCTACTCCTAGAACTGGCTCTATAGATAATCAACCAACTCTCACTACAACAAAGCAGGTTTAACCTCGGTAAGGGTGCGTTTAATTTCCAACATTAACATCCCCTGCTTCGCCTCCTTACTAGCAAGGACAAGAAACACCGCATCATTCCCACAAGTGGTCAAAATGGTAAAGCCTTCGTCACCCTCAACAAAGATGCGATCAGCATTACCTCCTAAGAGTTCTTTGCCAATCCGCTCACCCAAAGACAGCATGGCGGCAGACATCGCTGATACCCGTTCTTCATCCATTTCACCCGGTAAGCTGGAAGCCAGGGGTAAACCGTCAGGGGTGACCACGGCTGCACCCTGAACATCAGATGTCCTGGCGACAAAATTTTGTATAACCTGATTGAGTTTTTGAGAATTGATCGCCATTGTTGGATTCCTCCTTAAATTTTCTACACTGGCATTCGCTTAATACCAAATCCGCTGCTCTACCCCCCTTATGTAAAAGATGGTCAAAGCCCTGTGTGCAGCTTAATTTGAGAAAAATCAATAAAGGGGGTGTGCAAGGCGGATTTGGTAGATTTGGTATCAGGACCAGGACTTACGCACTCAGCCAGTTCTGCAACGATGCCATGGCGCTTTCAGCTTCTAAAACAACGCTCAGAACAAGGAGATTTCGTTTCAGTGCGTAAGTCCTAACTATCTTCGAGATACTCCTGTGATTAGATAGGAGTAAACTCAAACAGGTCGTAAGCAGCACCTCGGAGTACCGATTCGGTATGAACTCCCTTTATTTTCTTGTTGAGGAGTTCAGTCAAGACTCCCCAAACAATACCCAGCGTAAAGGTACACATGGGAGGTGTGTTCTCAGTGCCACCAACAGCGCAGAGCGTTTCTGAGGTGTAGACCTTGATCACATCGCCCTCTTGGACAACTTGGGAAATGATGCACAGACGAGAGCCATCGGCACCCAAAACTTCTCCGACCTTTTTGGTAGACTCTTCTAAACTCTGTGTGGCTCCCTTCAAACCCAAGTCTACGGCGAGTTTTTTCCCATGCAGGCGACCGGCAGCAATCAGAGCAACCATTGTCGCCTTCTCTCCCAAGGCGTCTGACATCCCCTCAATCACTGCCCGGAAGGCGTCAATGCTATTAAATTGTCCGAGTTTTTCACGATGTAGTTCTACCACATTCAGTCCTTTTTTATAACTAGACTACGTCAGGCTTAAGGGATGCATCTCACTTTTGAACACACCTAGTAATACAGTGGTAGATAGCGTCCTGTCGCAAACCGCTGATCATTCCGTTCCTTGACGGCTCAAAAGCTTCATCCTTAAGCACCACAGATCATGACCTGATTGATAAGTAGAACTGTAATACTGCTAATACCTACGGTCGAATTTGCAGTAATCCGGACGCAGTTTGTAAATATATTGAGGAAACTATTCTTGAACCTTCACACCTTGAACAGACAATAGACTATCGTTGAAACTCATCGCCCAGGTAGTACTGCCGCACTAAGGGGTTGTTGTAAAGTTCTTCAGCACTACCGCTGGCCAAGATTTGTCCATCCCTCATGATGTAGGCGCGATCGGTAATGGCGAGAGTTTCTCTGACATTGTGGTCGGTAATTAAGATTCCCATATCGCGATCGCGTAATCCCGCGATAATTTTTTGAATCTCTGAAACCGCAATTGGGTCAACACCGGCAAATGGCTCATCCAATAGCAAAAATTTCGGTCCTTCTATACCGGCGGCTAAAGCTCTTGCCAGTTCTGTCCGACGCCGCTCTCCTCCAGACACTTGATTTCCCTTCGTATGGGCAACTTTTTCCAGACGAAACTCTTCAAGCAAGTTACGCAGCCGTAATCGCCACTCCTGACGAGGCACACCAGTTTGCTCTAGCACAAGTTGGATATTGTCCCGCACACTAAGGTGACGGAAAATACTGGCTTCCTGAGCAAGATAGCCAATCCCTAGATGCGCCCGTTTGTTCATCGGCAGAGCTGTTATGTCCAGATTATCCAGCCAGACTGTACCCTGGTTGGGTTTTTCTAAACCTGTTGCGATGTAAAAGGTTGTCGTTTTACCAGCGCCGTTGGGACCAAGCAGTCCTACTACTTCCCCTTGTGCGACTGAAACGTTAACACGCTTGACAATTTCCCGCTTGCCATAAGACTTATGGATATTCTCTAATACGATTTTCAAGGAGGCTACCTCATAAGAAGAGTTGCAGGTTAAAGGTTAGCCAGTTGAAGGTTTTCTTTTGATTAACCTTCAACGTTCAACCTTTCAACGTTCAACCTTCTATCTTGCAACCTTTTCATTGCCCAGGTACCGGCTCACTCACGGGTGTCTTAAAAGCAGGTTTGGGGTTGAAGGGGGGAACGACTGGGGGTGCTAGAGGCTCTGTTGGGGCTTGTGGGTCAGAAACCAGATAAATGGATTCTACCTGCTGCTGGGCTTTAGGCAGCGCGAGAAAGCGTCCCTCATCAATTAAATAGGTGATGGTTTCGCCCCGCATACTATTGCCTTGCTGTAAAACGTAGACATTACCACTGAGAACGAGGCGACGCTCTTTGCTAAAGTACTGAGCTTGGGCAGCGGTTGCCTGAATTTGTCGGGCTGGGTAGTCAATTTGCACGTTGCCACGAGCCGTGACGATGCCACTCTGTCTGTCCGCTTCTTGGATATCAGAACGAACAGTGAGGGCGCGTCCGTCCCCAGTTTGTGCCTGGGCGTCTTGGAGGTGAGGCCCAATTGCGATCGCTCCTACCAGGGTAGCGGGAAGCATTAACACTATACCCAGGCGTCGCCTCAAGTTGGATGTGAGCTTAAAGGAGGGCTTCATTGGTCAAAAGAGTTATGAGTTATCAGTTATGAATTATGAGTTAACAATTCCTAACTCATTGCTAATCCTTAAATATAAGGACAAAATACCAGAATTTAGATGTGCAAACCATAGGTCTTTCAGCTTACAAACAGCTGTAACACTGGTGACGACTAAGCGCCTCCAGAAGTTTCTCACGAGGGGCGCATCCCAATGCAAGAAAAAATACCTAGAGCGCCGATCCATTAATTGTAGGGGCAACTCGTAGTATTTTTGGCAAACGACCAACAGCCTTGCCGCTGGACTCTCCACAGTTTGTTTCAGCCGCCGCCAGCTGTTTAACAAAATCAGCCACTTGCTCTGGTCCCGCCTCTTGCAATGCCTTCAACAGCTGTATACTCTGCGTCAGTAGCCCAGTTACATCAATACCCTCATAGACGGGTTGATAGTCTCTGAGGCGTCCAATTCCCTCACCCAGTAAAATTACAGCACCACGCCAGTTGAGATTGCCCAGATGATAGCAGGCAACGGCAATTTGTAACACACCCTGGTAGAAACGCTTTTGTGGATCAAATGCTTCCATCCACAACGCCTCTAGGGTGTCGTGACAGGCGTAGAACTCTTGCTGATTGAATTGCTCTACACCCTGCCAAAATTCCTCAGGTGGTACGACGGGCGTCATGCCATGCTCTCTCGCACCGCTTGAATTTCTTCCATGGCAATCTCCTGCTGTTCACCGGCAAACTCGTTATCCGGCGTCAGGAACAACATACAGTGGCAATCTTTGCGCTCACGCATGGGGATGCAAGGACAGTTCCAATAGGCAGCTTTCACCTCGGCTTCTTTGTCTTCATAGTGGCGGCAGGGACACAAAGGAGCGCCAAGTTCATCCTTGTGTTTGGCGAGTCCTTCAATCACCACAGCTGTCACAGACGGGTCAACGCAGAAGTAAGTGCCGGTACGCTTGGCATACGTCTCGGAAAAATGCTTCATCGCCTCCAGGCTTTTATCAGTGGAGAGATTAGTGGCTTGTGATCGGGTCATTTACGAAAGCTCGGCAGGTGAACAATTTTTTTGCATTGTAACGCAAGGCTTTCACCCCACAGTAGCCGCGTCGAATTACTATGCATTAGTCGCATCTTTCTTAACATTTGGCAGAGCGAGCGCTCAAGATTCCGACCATAGGGTCGTTAATGGCATCCCAAACCTTACCAATTAGCAAGACTGTGTTAAAACCCTGGATACCCACAACGCGATCGCGCACTTCCAAATAAGGCGTGACGCGATCGCTGCTGCTGTTCAGATCGCGCACTTGTTTGTTGACACAAGACCATAAAGGGAATAATCACCGTGAAAATTCTGTTGGTGGAGGATGATGAGCTTATCGGTTCGGCGCTTTTTGAAGCTCTCGTTGCCCATCATTACACGGTCGATGTGGCGGCAGACGGACAAGCAGGTCTAGAACTGGCGACAACCTTCGAGTATGACCTGATTTTATTAGATTGGCTCATTCCCAAACTGGACGGCATCAGCCTTTGTCGCCAACTCCGTTCAAACGGGTATCAAAAACCTATCCTCTTGCTGACTGCCAAAGACTCCAACAGCGATATCGTCCAAGGGTTAGACGCAGGAGCAGATGACTATATAGTCAAGCCCTATGACTTATCAGCATTGATGGCACGCATTCGGGCTTTGCTGCGTCGGGGAAATTCTCCTGTTACGACCGTTCTGACTTGGGGAGACCTCTGCTTAAACCCAGTTTCGGGCGAGGTCAGTTATCGAGAGAACATTCTATCTCTGACTCCCAAAGAATACAGCCTGCTGGAGCTTTTCCTGCGGAATCCTCAACGGGTTTTCAGCCGGAGTGCGATTATCGATCGCCTCTGGTCTTGGGATGGCTCACCTGCCGAAAGTGCAGTTACAGTCCACATCAAGGAATTGCGGCAGAAGCTGAAGACAGGGGGAATGACTGAAGAAATTATCGAGACAGTCTATGGCTTGGGCTATCGGCTCAAGTCCCCTCCTGAAGAGAAGGTGTTGCGCGAGAGCGTTGCGGGACGCGGAAGCGTCCATCGGGAAGGGGCAAGGGGGGACAATGGAGGAAGGAGCCAGTCGAAATTAAACACTCTAGCTTCACTCAGCAAGGTGTTAGAGCGGTTTAGAGGTTCTTTTGCACAGCAGGTTACCGTGCTGGAGCAAGCAAAGATAGCATTGCTTGAGGACAATTTGAGCGAAGTCCTACGGCAGAGTGCAGGGCAGGAAGCCCACAAGCTAGCGGGTGGATTGGGAACGTTTGGTTATCCGCAAGGCTCGAATCTAGCACGAGCGATCGAACATATCCTGATGGATGGCACGCCTTTGGGACTGGAGGAAGCCTTACGACTCGATCGCTTGGTTGCTGACCTTCAACAAGAACTGACCAAGCCTCCCGCCTCCTTCATCACAGAACCAACACCTCCTGCTCAAATACCTTTGGTGCTGGTCGTTGATGATGATGTGGCACTAACTGAGAAACTGAAAGTAGAAGCCGCAGTCTGGGGAATGCAGATTGAGACTGCCCCCGATTTGACGACTGCCAGACAAAAGATTGTCCAAGTTCCTCCCGATGTTATCTTGCTGGAACTCACCTTTGCCGATCCAAGCGAAGATGGACTAACGCTGCTGCGGGAACTAGCGGAGCAATCTTCTACAATTCCCGTTCTGGCATTTACCGGACGAGACAGCTTGGCAGACCGGGTTACGGTGTCTCGCTTGGGAGGACGCGGATTTCTGCACAAACCTGTTTTACCAGAGCAGATTTTCAAAGCGATCGCAAAAGTCCTCCCGCCAACTCAGTCAGTGGAAGCCAAGGTTCTGGTTGTGGACGACGATTCTGCAACCCTGGCAGCATTAAGTAACCTGCTACGACCTTGGGGACTTCAAGTGACGAGCCTCAATGAGCCTACACGCTTCTGGGAAGTGCTGACGGCGACCGCTCCCGATCTGCTGGTTTTAGATCTGGAGATGCCTACTTTCAGTGGATTCGACTTGTGTCAGGTCGTGCGCCAAGACCCGCAGTGGGGAGATTTGCCGATTCTGGTTGTGACGGCTCACACAGATGCCGAGTCAATCCAACGGGTGTTTGCGGCTGGGGCGGATGACTTTATTGGTAAACCAGTGGTGGGGCCGGAGTTGATTACGCGGGTGACAAGCCACATTGAGCGAGTCCGGTTGCGGCGGAAGGTGAACTACTCAGGGTTGCGCTAACGCTACACCCTGAGCTTCCGTACTCGTGAGGGAATGCCTCAAGACGGACTTGCGTCCACATGAGTGGTCTTACTTCCCCTCCTACGGCAGAGATGGATGTTCCATCCACCTGTAGCAATCTGATACCTTCTGCTCTAATATTCGTTGCTGCATTACCATCTCTGTCATGATTAGTACCGCAGTGAGGACAAGTCCATTCCCTCACGTCTAACGGCATTTCCTCAACTTGGTGATAGCAATTAGAGCAGACTTTGGAACTGGGAAACCACCTATCAATCTCAACTAACTTCCCGCCCTTCTTCTCAAGCTTATAGGCTAAAAAGTTGGTGAACATTCCCCATCCCACATCAGATATTGCTTTGGCTAGATTATGGTTACGAACCATGCCTTTGACATGTAGATTTTCTACTACGACAACTTGGTTTTCGTTGACGAGCTTTCTGGAAAGCTTATGTAGAAAATTGGCTCGTGAGTTGCTCACTCGTTCGTAAACTCTAGCGATAACCTTTCTATATTTATGTCTTGAATTACTCCCTTTTTGCTTTCTGGCTAATTTCTGCTGTTTGCGTTTGAGGTTTTTCTCGTGTTTGGCAAGGTACTTGGGATTGTCGTACTTAGACACCTTATTGCCGTCACTAGTCACGGCAAAGTGTTTCAATCCTAAGTCAATACCGATTACCCTGCCATCTGTTGAAGGAGTAGGATTCTCACCTTCTACTTCAGTCAAGATAGAGGCGTAATACTTCCCTGATGGGTATGAGCTTACAGTGACGGTCTTAATTGTTCCCTCAATTGTCCTGTGAATCTTAGCTCTTATCGTGCCGATTGTTCCGGGCAACTTGACAGCGCAATTTTCCACTTTGACATTTTGAGGATACTGAATAGACTGCTTACCATGCTTTGACTTGAATCGTGGAAATCTCGCACCCCCATCAAAGAAGTTTTTCTAGGCAGTTGTTAGGTTAAGCGTTACGGCTTGTAAGACTTGGCTGTAACACTCACCTAACCATTCAGTTTCCTTGTCTTTCTTGAGCGTTGGTAGGAGTGCATTGAGTGCTGACCTTCGCAGTCCCTTACCTGTATCTCGATAAGTTTCAATGGACTTATTGAGCGCAAAGTTCCACCACCAACGCGCACAACCGAAGTGTTGAGCCAAGCAAACTTCTTGCTCTGGTGTTGGGTATAGTCGAACTTTGACGGCTTGTAAGAGCACTTCTCTCACCTCCCAGGATTATCTTATCACTTACAAAAGTGAGTGGTAAAGCTCTATATCCAGACCGTGCTTTCATCCCCACCCTGAGCGTAGTCGAAGGGTGGGGACTTCCCACACGGAAGAGTTAAAACAAGTCTAGGTTCATTGTTGATTGTTCATGGTTCATGGTTGATGGTTCATTCCAGTCAACTACCTCACCCACTCTGGGGATGAGGCTTCTTCCTAACCAACAATTGTCCAGCTTTTGTGATGGGGCAAACTAGAGTAAAGGGTGCGGAGTTTTACATCCCCCTTTAGATAGTCTTTTTTGAGGGCTTTTTAAGATTGTCAGCATGGTATTAGCGGAATTTTTTATCCCCCACGGACATTGCTATCTCTGGA
>CBDTXL010000063.1:0-19408 GCA_965364435.1 uncultured bacterium | reverse complement strand
ATGTTGCACCTGAACAAGCCAGGGGAAAAGCGGTTTTTGCTAGTGATTTGTACAGTTTGGGAGTAACGTGTATCCATTTACTGACAAATGTTTCTCCTTTTGACTTATTTGATACAGCTGAGGATACCTGGGCCTGGCGGCAGTATTTAGTGAATAATCCAGTTAGTGATGAACTGGCTCGTCTCCTGAACAAACTGATCGAAAATGCTACCAAGAAGCGCTATCAATCGGCATCTGAGGTACTCCTCGACTTAAATCAAGAAACTGCTACAGCAAATGCTCCTGCTTTAATTAGGTCTCTCTCAAAGCCGCCAATTCAGACCTGGAGATGTGTACACACCCTCCAAGGGCATTCAAATTGGGTTAATTCCGTCACCATTAGCCGGGATGGAGAGATACTCGTTAGTGGCAGTAGGGACAAAACAATCTCAATTTGGCAGCTGGATACAGGAAAGAAACTTCGCACCCTCACAGGTCATACTAGCTTTGTTTATTCTGTTGCCATTAGCCCGGATGGGCAGACTCTAGCTAGTGGTAGCGAGGACACAACTATCAAGCTGTGGCAGATAATTACGGGGCGGCAACTCCGTACCCTTGGCGGTCGGTTTTCTGGTCATTCACACTGGGTTAACTCCGTCGCCATCAGCCGGGATGGACAGACACTTGTCAGTGGCAGTACAGACAACACTATCAAGCTGTGGCAGATAAGTACGGGGCGGGAACAGCACACCCTCACGGGGCATTCAAGTTCGGTGCGTTCTGTCGCTATTAGTCCGGATGGGCAAACGCTCATTAGTAGCAGTGATGACAAAACGATCAAGCTGTGGCAGATGGATACAGGGAAGCTACTTCATACCCTCATAGGGCATTCAAACCGCGTGCGTTCTCTTGCCATCAGTCCAGATGGGCAAACGCTTATTAGTAGCAGTGATGACAAAACGATCAAGCTGTGGCATCTGAAAACGGGGGGGCTGATTTCTACCCTCACAGGGCATTCAACCTGGCCAACTTCTGTTGCTATTAGCTCGAATGGGCAAACGCTCGTCAGTAGTGAACACAAAACAATCAAGATTTGGCAGCTAAATACTGGTCGGGAAATCTGCTCGTTGACTGGCCATTCAGATTGGGTTAATTCCGTTGCTTTCAGCCCAAATGGTGAGATGTTAGCCAGTGGCAGTGCGGACAACACCATCAAGATTTGGCAATGTGATAGAGAATAAAAATCTTACAGAGTGTCAAACTAATTAGTAAAAGGGAGTTTATTAAGTCATGACATACGATTACGACTTATTTGTGATTGGTGGGGGTTCTGGGGGAATTGCCGCTGGCAGACGGGCAGCACAATATGGAGCGAAGGTGGGAGTTGCAGAATTTGACAGATTAGGTGGCACTTGTGTCAATCGTGGCTGCATTCCCAAGAAACTAATGGTCTACGCCTCCCACTTCCCTGATTTGTTTGAGGATGCACAGGGCTTTGGTTGGAGTGCAGTACAAAGCACCCTTGATTGGCAAAAGATGATTACTGCCGTCAATAAGGAACTGGAACGCCTGAATGGGGTGTATCAGAATATGCTAAACAACGCCAAGGTGGAACTATTTCGCGGTTATGCGAACTTCCTCGACCCCCATACCCTGGAAATTGGGGAGCGTAAAGTTACGGCAGATAAGATTTTGATTGCTGTTGGGGGACATCCGGTCAAGCCAGATATTCCAGGCATAGAACATACAATTACCTCCGATGATATGTTCCTCCTCAAGGAACAACCCAAGCGAATTACAATTCTTGGTGCTGGCTACATCGGTGTAGAATTTGCCTGCATTATGAATGGCTTGGGTTCCGAAGTGACGCAGATCATCCGCAATGAACTAATTTTGCGAGGGTTTGACGACGATATTCGCTCTGCGATTCAAGAGGGGATGCAACAGCACGGCATCCAGATTCTCAGAATTAGTGACCCTCCAACCATTGAAAAGACATCAGAAGGTCTGAAGGTAACCCTAGCAGGCAAACAGCAGGAAACGATAATCGCAGATGTTGTCCTTGCTGCTACAGGTCGAAAACCGAATCTCAAGAACTTGGGTTTAGAGAATGCTGGTGTGGAAATTAATGATGGTGCGATCGCGGTTGATAAGTATAGCCAAACGACGCAAGAGAATATTTTTGCCGTAGGCGATTGCACCGACCGCATGAATCTAACGCCTGTTGCCATTAACGAAGGTCGTGCCTTTGCCGATACTCAGTTTGGTGGTCATTCCCGGACGATGAGCTATGAAAATATACCCACTGCGGTTTTTTCCACGCCGGAAGCTGCAACCGTGGGTTTGACAGAAGCGGAAGCACGGGAACAATATGGTGATGCTGTGAAGGTCTATCGAGCCAAGTTTAAACCCATGTACCATACCTTGGGTGGTCGCGATGAAAGAACGATCGTGAAGTTAGTCGTTGAGGAAGACACAGAGAAGGTGCTGGGTGCCCATATGGTAGGCGAACACGCAGCAGAGATAATTCAAGGAATGGCGATCGCTCTCAAAATGGGAGCAACGAAAAAAGACTTCGACGCCACCGTCGGCATTCATCCCTCTGTCGCCGAGGAGTTCGTCACCCTGCGTTGATTAGAACGTCACATCGCCTAGCTGTCCGCGAAAGCCGGTAATGATGCGAGTGCCATCTTTGAGAACGTCAATCTTAATTTGGTCACTCGCCCAACTAATCCAGTATTGAAAGGCGGGGTTAAACATATGAACCCGCTGATTGGGGGAAGAAACAGGAGCATCGAGGAATGAGGGCTAGTCATCTCATCAGGTTCGTTGGATAGCAAAAGCATAAAATTACTTAAATGTCACAAAGGTATTTATTAATGACACTACCCTTCTGGTTAGCCTCCCTAGTTAGAGTAACGAGCATAGTAGGACTGATAGGGGCTAGCAGTCAGGCTGCATTTTCTAATGATGTGAAGAACTTAACGGTAACAGGGTTTTGTCCCAATTGTGACTTGAGGAGAGCCAGCTTGGGAGGCGTCAAGCTGGAGGGAGCTTACCTGGCAGGAGCAGACATGGAGGGAGCAGACCTAGGGGGAGCTTACCTAGGGGGAGCTTACCTGGAGAGAGCCAACCTGGCGGGAGCCAACCTGAGGGGAGCAGACCTGGGGGGAACCTCTCTGGGGGGAGCCTATCTCAGGCAAGCCAACCTGGGAGGAGCCAACCTGGGAGGAGCCAACCTGAGGCAAGCCAAGTTGTGGGAAGCTAACTTGACGGAAGCCAATCTGGCAGGAGCAAATCTGGGCGGAGCAAATCTGGGCGGAGCAAATCTGGGCGGAGCAAATCTTGTCGGAGCAAATCTCGTCGGAGCCAACCTGGGCGGAGCCAACCTGAGGGGAGCCAACCTGGGCGGAGCTAACCTGAGGGGAGCAAATCTGGGCGGAGCAACCCTGCCGGATGGTTCAGTTTACCCATAATAAGTAGATGGGGAAATTATCGGGGTGTGACACTTTAAGGGCAGAATGTGAGGTTTAGTCAAACCTACTCCTACTTCGATATTCGCCAAACTTTAATGGTCTTGTCAGCACTAGCACTTACTAATGTTTCCCTATCTGAACTAATAGCAAGGGAATTTACCTGACTAGAATGACCTTTGAGAGTGCGAATTTCTTGTCCGGTAGAGAGATTCCAAATTTTGATAGTCTTGTCAGCACTGCCACTTACTAATGTCTGCCCATCGGGACTAATGGCGAGGGATTTAACCCAGCTAGAATGACCTTTGAGAGTGCGAATTTCTTTTCCAGTAGAGAGATTCCAAATTTTGATAGCCTTGTCAGCACTGCCACTTACTAATGTCTGCCCATCCGGGCTAATGACGAGACAATCGACATAGCTGGAATGACCTATGAGGGTGCGAATTTCTTGTCCGGTAGAAAGATTCCAAATTTTGATAGCCTTGTCAGCATTACCACTCACTAATGTCTGTCCATCTGGGCTAATGGCAAGGGCATTAACATAACTAAAATTCCCCGTAATAGATCGGATTTCTTGTCCGGTAGAAAGATTCCAAATTTTGATAGTCTTATCAGCACTACCACTTACTAATGTCTGCCAATCGGAGCTAATGGCAAGGGTGTTAACGGGGTTAGAGTGACCTGTGAGGGTGCGAATTTCTTGCCCAGTGGAAAGATTCCAAATTTTGATAGTCTTGTCAGCACTGCCACTCACTAATGTTTGCCCATCTGGGCTAATGGCAAGGGTGTTAACGGGATTAGAGTGACCTGTGAGGGTGCGAATTTCTTGCCCAGTGGAAAGATTCCAAATTTTGATAGTCTTGTCAGCACTGCCACTCACTAATGTTTGCCCATCTGGGCTAATGGCAAGGGTGTTAACATAGCTAGAATGTCCATTAAGGTTGTGGGCTATAGAGATATTCTCATAGTCAATAAAATTGAGGTTGTCGGTGTATAGAAGTTTCCAACTTCCATATCCCCCTAATCCAACAACTAGAGCAACTGCTCCACCTATAAGCCATTTTCTTTTAGATGCTTTATTTTTTTTATTAAATAACGATAAATTTATATAGCTATTGATAGAGTGTTGAGTTTCTTGCTTACTTTGAAATAATACCTGTGAAATATTAGCTAGGTCATCTAAAATTTCTTGAGTGTTTTTATGTCGAAGTGATGCGGTAGGAGCCATTAATTTATCCACAAAATTGGCAAGCTTAGGTGAGATATCAGAAGCATAAGTATGCCACTTAAAGGTATCCGTTAAGGGATCATAAATTGTTGAATCTGTCGCTTGCTTACCAGTCAGTAAAAAAACAAAAGTACGACCCAATGCATAAAAATCTGACTGAGGTACTGCATGACCCTTTTCTTGCTCTGGAGGGGTGTACCCAGCAGAACTAATCTTTGTGACACTGCCTGCACCACCAACTTCAGCGAGGTAAGTATAGGTCAACTCTCTGGCGGTACCAAAGTCAATCAAAACCAGTTGCCCAGTAGAGCGGATCATTATATTTGCCGGTTTAATATCACGATGGAAATAGTTCTTTTGATGGACGAGATGCAAAATCTCCGCCAGCTGTTTTAACCAGTTAAGAGCTTGCTTTTCTGAGATTGGCTGATTGCCCTGCTGCTTCATCCACTGCTTTAAGTCAAGGCCATCAATTTTCTCCATAACGATGCAATGTACCGGGTCGGCACAATTTCTGGGGAAAAACTGGAAGTAGCTATCTGTCTCGACTCTGGGGATACCAGGATGATTCAGCTGACTCAATACCGCTGCCTCTTGCTGAAATAGCTCGATGACTCTGGGGTTGTTGTTATGAACTTCTTTCAGGACTTTCAGGATTTTGGGTGTTGCCCCTTTATAAGCTTCATAAACCTTGCCGAAACCGCTTTTGTCACTCAGCAGGCGCATCACCTGATAGCGCCCTTGTAGTAACAAATCTGAGCCACAATTGCGACAAATGCGATTGTTGGCGTTGGCTGGATCATTTGGTTGAGGGCAATTGGGATTGATACAGTAGCTCATGGCTAGCTACACAATTGTTGTATCCTCACTATAGGCTGGGGATTGTTAATCATCTAGTCAAGGAATATAAAAAAACTTGAGGCGCGTCGTCTTGATAGGTGCATTGTTGGAGTGTTTGACCAAAATACGGCTTCGCGCCGATTCATTGGATAACGTTGAGCTTAGGGGTAGTATTGGCAAAACTCTGCAAGATTTAAGTTTATGAAACTCAAGATTCTGACGACTGTTTTACTTCTGGCTTCATCTGTATTAGCGACTCCCATTAAAGCTGAGAACCCGAATCAGCTCAGGCAGCTGCAATTAACGGGAGCGTGTATAAGATGTAACCTGAGTGGTGCAAATCTGAGAGAGGCAAACCTCAATAGCGCCAACCTCAGTCATTCCGACCTGATTGGTACCTTCCTGACTAGTGCTTCACTAAACAGTGCCGACCTAACCCTTACCAACCTGACGGATGCCGACTTGAGCGGTGCTAACCTGAGTGGTGCCAAATTATGGGCTGCCAGCCTAAGGGAGGCAAGTCTGAGTGGTGCCAATTTGAGTAATGCAAATATGACTTATATAGCCTTGGGAAATGCGGATTTAGCATACAGCAAACTAAATAATGCAAATATGGCCTATGCAAGTCTGAGGGGGGCGAATCTAAGTAATGCTGACCTGAGTGGTGCTAACCTGAGTGCTGCTGACCTGAGTGGTGCCAAGTTCAGGGGTGCCAACCTGAGGAATGCGAACCTCAGTGGTGCTAACTTGAAGGATGTCAACCTGGAGGAGGTTGTTCTGTGTAATACAACCGGTCCGAATGGAAGAGTGTCTAATCGAAATTGTTTCTAGTTGCTAATCTGGCTTGAAAATAGGGGCTAGGATCTAGGCGCTAGGGGCTGGGGGCTAGGGAAGAGAAATTTTCATTCTTTGTTGGTGCGCGACAACCCATTGGGTCTAGATTGAAAGGGCGACAGTGCTTTGGCTTGAGTATTGAGTAAGGAGAGAGACTTTCCTTCCTTCGTTGTGAGCGACAGCATTAAAATTTGTGTTTAAATTGTTAAAGTGTAAAGGAGTATTTCCAAAAAGCCCAGCTGAGTAAAGATTTATGATCGGCGTTGCTCCCTCTTCCTTGCAACCACCCCAGTGCTACCAGCGTCTAAACAAAGCTCCCTTATCGCAACAGCTGACTGTGTTCTGTGACTTTGATGGACCCATCGTCGATGTCTCCAATCGCTACTACACTACCTACCAGTTAGGGCTAGCTGATACTGAAGGTTTCTACCAAGCGGAAGGCATTACCTTGCCCATCCAGATGCTAAGTAAACAGCAGTTCTGGCAAATGAAGCAAGACCGTGTCCCGGATGTAGAAATTGCGATGCGCTCAGGTTTGCAAGGTGAGCAAATTGATTTCTTTGTGGGGCGCGTGATCGAGATTGTGAATCAGCCTGCTTTATTGAAGAAAGATCAGATCCAACCGGGAGTCCGTTGGGCATTAGCGTTGCTGCATTCTCAGGGAGTCCGTCTGGTGTTAGTGACTTTGCGCTGTCAGCTACAAGCCACACAGATTTTAAGAAATTACGGTTTGACTCGTCTGTTTAGTGGTATTTATGGAACCTATGAGCGCAATGCCGCTTATCAAAACCAGGCTGAGATGAAAACGCAACTTCTAGAAAAAGCGATCGCCGAACAATCTGTGCGATCGCACTGTCCAAAATCGGCGTGGATGGTGGGCGACACAGAAGCTGACCTCCTAGCAGGGCAGGCGCTCTCGATTCCTACAATCGCTCTCACCTGTGGCATTCGCTCTCACTTTTACCTCAAGCAATTCCAGCCAACTTGCATCCACAGCGACTTGCTTGCCGCCGCCCATTACTTGTTAGAGAGGACTCGGTCTCTTGGGGGATAGAGCATTCGGGAGTCACTACTTGCTCATGGCAATTTTTCTTTAAAGTCAACCAATCCCACTACAAGATCTGAGGACTCGCTAGTTAGATTGATCGATTAAATTGATCTGCTCCCACCACCGATTCAGAGGATAGTAAACTACTGGTGCCCAGAGGCTACTGAGAATCGCGGAGGAGAGGGCAATGCGCTGATGATCCGTCCAAATTTCAGCGAGATTGCGATCGCCTATGAAACTATACTGAATAGCCGTCACCGTCTCTCCAACAACCGCCATGCCAAAGACAATTAACGCCACCGAAATAAAATCTTCTTGAATATACCGCTGCTTCTGAATCCGAGCTGTCAAGACTCCTACTAAAGCAAGACTCAAGACATGAGTAGGCTGAGGAGAGGTCATACCATCTTGAATCAACCCCAGTGCCAGTCCTGCTAACGCACCCTGTAGGGCTGTGCGTTTAATGCTCCAGGCAACAACCCAAATCAACAGCCAGTTGGGGGCGATTCCCAGTAATTCCATTCCCGGTAAGCGTGCCGGTAAGACCATCAAGCAGACGATGACCGAACCAACGGTCACTACCCAATTGATAATTTGCCGAACCCAGGGTGAAAACTGAGAAATGTTGTTCAAGAGTTTACTTCTCCAGCAATCAAGCTTAAAGCTGAGCAAAAGATTGTTCTACTCAGGATAAACAATTACCCACTCCAGGTAACTAATTGGTGCCGTCAGCTCAATTACTGCCTCTGGAGCTGGACTTTTGTCAAGATTTACAGACTCTACACGTCCCAAGGGCAAACCGGACGGGAAAAGTTGGCTCACGGGCGAGGTTGACACAACATCACCACGGCGGACATCTGGCACTTTATCAAAAAACTGCAACACAGCACGATTAGACCCTTGTCCACGCATGAAACCCATGCTGCGACTACGGCTGATCACCGCACCCACCTTACTGGTGGCGTCGCTAATTAGCAAGACACGACTGGTATTTTGTGTCACACTAATCACTCGACCCACTAAACCGCCAGGGCCCATCACAACAAAGCCGACCTTAATGCCCTCTTGACTCCCTCGCCCTAGGGTTACCTGTTGCCACCAGTGGTCAGCGCTACGCCCCACAACTGGAGCAACAATCCCTTGCTGTTTCTGGGTTTTACCATAATCTAACAGCTCTTTTAGCTTCTGGTTTTGGCTTTCCAGCTCAACTAACTGCTGTTTCAGTTCCAGCACCCGCGCATCAGTGAGGCGCTCCTCTTGCGTTGGACCTGATTGAAAGGGACGGGTCATCAATTGGTAAGCCTCAAAGAGTGCGGTTCCCTGAGTTTGGCGAACTAACCAGGCTGCACTCAAAGTTAGTCCGCCCAGCACAATTGCTACCCCATTTCTGTCCCACCAGCGACGCAATATAAACATAGCTTGTCTATCAACGGCCAGTTTCTGGCTGACGCGTGGATTTCGATCGTTCAGGGAGACGGCTCATGTGGTTAAAAACAAGACTCCTCAAGGCTGATATTTGATATCTGACAACTATATATGGCGGGAACGCCCACTGAACACCCGCTCTAACTGTTTGAAGTTCTCAAGAACTCGACCAGTTCCCAATACCACGCAGCTCAGTGGGTCTGCTGCTACATGGGTCACAATACCAGTTTCATGGCTGATCAGCGTATCCAACCCCTTCAATAAGGCACCACCGCCCGCTAGCATAATGCCCCTGTCAATAATGTCCGCTGCTAGTTCAGGTGGCGTCCGTTCTAGAGTGCGCTTAACAGCATCCACAATCACTGAAAGCGGTTCGGACATGCTTTCACGAATTTCAGGTCCTTTAATGGTAACGGTTCGCGGCAACCCAGAGAGCAGGTGTAAGCCTCGCACCTCTAAACTTGCTTCATCGTCATGAGTCGGATAGGCTGAGCCAATCTGAATTTTAATTTCTTCAGCAGTGCGCTCCCCGATTACCAGGTTATGGACTTTTTTCATGTACTGGGTAATTGAGTCACTCAGTTCATCTCCGGCAATACGCACGGATTCACTGAGAACCGTCCCCTGCAAACTGAGTACAGCCACTTCGGTGGTGCCACCACCAATATCAATGATCATGTTGCCCGTTGGCTCTGCCACAGGTAGCCCAGCGCCAATCGCTGCTGCTACTGGCTCATCAATTAAATAGACATCTCTTGCGCCCGCCTGAGACGCCGCTTCCATTACTGCCCGTCGTTCGACACCAGTAACACCACTGGGAATGCCAATGACAATCCTAGGTGAAACCAGAGTTCTGCCTTCGTGTACCCGCCGGATAAAGTGCTTAAGCATCAGTTCGGCGGTGTCAAAGTCGGCAATTACGCCATCGCGGAGGGGACGAAGGGCAACCACATTACCTGGGGTTCTACCCAACATTTTTTTAGCATCCTCACCCACGGCTAGCGGAACTTTTAAGTCTTGGTCCATGGCGACGACGGAAGGCTCTTGGAGAACAATGCCTTTGCCGGATACATATACTAAAGTGTTAGCAGTACCCAGGTCTATACCCATGTCCCGTGATAGGGAAAAGCGACTGAAAAGACCCACTGGTTTCTACTCCCCCAAAGTCAAATGCTGCTGTGTACGACCGAAATGTAACTGAACTGTAACCGATGTGGATTCTATTACGTTTTCTAGGCTGAGTCTAGTGAGGTAGAACAATTCATTATTAGAAATCTTCAAAAACCAAGCTGAAAGTATCATTCAGGCGACACAATCCCTCATCCGGAGAAAGTTAAGTTGAGTATAGGGGTTCCTTAATTGAAGTTTTGGTTGTGAAAGTCTAGTCAGTGATTGTTGTAGATTCCTTAAATTCGCTAAAGTAGATAGACAAAAATAGTACATGTGTACTTAGGAGAACAATATGACCCTTAATGTCGTCAATCTAGTCGGTCGCGTAGGTGGCGATCCGGATGTCAAGTATTTTGAGTCTGGTAGCGTCAAATGTAAACTAACGCTGGCAGTGGATCGCCGCAGCCGCAACAGTGATCAGCCAGACTGGTTCAACTTAGAGTTATGGGGGAAGACTGCGGAAGTAGCTGCTAATTATGTTCGCAAGGGGAAGTTAATCGGGGTACAAGGCTCTCTGAAGATTGAGCGATGGATTGATCGCGCTACAGGAGTAGAGCGTACATCACCAATAATTAAAGTAGATCGCCTTGAATTGTTGGGTTCCAAACGAGAAAATGAGTCCAGCGAGGTGAATGGCTACAACGACACAGAGTTTTAACCAAGGGGACGCCCATAAATAACTTCGCCATAATCTTCAAGTTACACTTGTTAGTTCGTTGGAACGGTTGAACGAAAGAACTTTGCCTGAAAACAGTCCAACTTGCTTTCCAAAAAGCCAGAAATGAACAAGTAGTTTTTGGACGCCCCCTAAGGCTTTCTTGCGAGAAAGCTTCTCTACTCCTCATCCCCTAGTCCAAGTGCCCCGGAATTAGTAGCTGATTTGTAGGGTGACGGACGCCTGAACCTCTTGCTCACCGCCAATTACCGGCGTGTCAGCGGCTTTACTGGCTAAAGCGGCTCTTTCCAAAAATGGCATCGGCGGGGGTGGGGTAGAACCGTTGATTTGAATGTTGACAATATCTTTACGGGTGAGATTCAGGCTACTCAAAACGGCATCAGCTTGCTGTTGGGCATCTTGGGTGGCTTGGCGTAGAGCTTGTTTTTGAGCCGCAGCGATCGCCTCATCGGCAGCTGTAAAACTAACACTGTCAATCTTTGTGGCACCTACTTTGACAGCATCATCTAATATTGTACCAGCTTGCTCAGTGGGAATGCGAAAACTCACCGTATTGCTTGCCGCATAGCCAGTGAGTCGTTGTATGTTGTTCTCGTAGCTATAAATCGGATTGAGCCGGATGCCAGTCGTTTGCAACTTTTCAACATTGCGCGATCGCAGTAACTCTACTACAGCAGACGAGCGCTGTGCCACTTCCTGCTGGACGTTCGTAGCCGTTTTACCCTGAACTTCCACGCCCAGTTGCACCTGAGCCTTTGTCGTTGAAATAGATTCGACGCCACGACCCGTCACGGTAACGGTTCGCATCAGTTTCTCTTGGGCAAAAGCTGGGTTGCTCAACGTTAAACTCAAAAGACCTAAAGCGAAAAAAAGCGCTTGCGTAGGACATAGTCCTTGTTTCCAATATCGCTGACCAACTCGGTCGCCGTCACGAGATAGAAAAGTTTGATTCATAGCAATGAATTCTCCTCACTTTAGAAAGGGCACGATTCTGTATAACTGATACCAAGTTACAACTGTGTTGCGTAATGCAAGAAATTGTTACTCCCTAGTCCCCACTTACCATCTGAGAACTACGCCAAGAGGCGCAGGTTGGTATGAGTTACCGTTGGCTTCTACTCTGTCACGGTAGTGGGTCGAAATTTTAAGCAGTTACAGTTTTAGCAACTGAGCAAATGTTTCCTGTCGTCTTAACAACTACTGCTTTTCAACCAATGGCCTACTGGCTACTAAAAACTGAACCCCAAGATTATTCCTGGGCAGATTTAGCGCAAAATGGACGCACCGTTTGGAATGGCGTCAAAAATCCCCTTGCCCTCAAATATCTGCGTACAATGCAACCCACTGACGAAGCCTTGATTTACCACACAGGCAAAGAGCGGCGGGTAGTGGGTGTTGCCGAAATCATTACGTTGCCCTACCCTGACCCAGCACTGGATGATCCGCTTCGTGTGGTGGTGGAGATCAAAGCAGTGCGATCGCTACCACAACCCGTTACCCTGGCGCAGATTAAGCAAGATAACTTTACTGGCTTTGACCTCATCCGCCTGCCCCGGCTTTCTGTCGTCCCTGTGCCCACTGAGTATTGGCAGCGAATTCTTCAACTCGCCGGTGAGTAAACTTTTATATTGCGTTTAACAAGAAGCCGAACAAACCAGAAAAGGCTGGATTTTGTTAAGAAGCTTGTAGAGTAGAAAGATTGACACTCCCACCACTAAAGGCTGAGATTCTGCTGAACATAAAGACCTTATTCAAGGCGATGCCAATTGCAACTACCCTGTCGCTGTTTTTTCTATGATTTCTTTACAAATAATGGCTGATATAACTGCCTGGGTGAGTTTCCTCTCGCCCACCCACTCGCTCCCATTCTTCTGCGCTCAGCAGCCGCTTTTAGCAGTGGCAACAGAGGCAACTCCAAACGAAGCAGAAAGCGGTTCACTGGTACTGGCAGGAGTACTGCTGAGTTTGGTTGTGATTTACTTTGCCAGCAAACTGGGCGGAGAAATTTGCGCTCGGATTAACCTACCGCCTGTATTAGGCGAACTGGTGGGTGGTGTGGTGGTGGGAATCTCTGCCCTCCATCTGCTGGTCTTCCCAGAAGGCGGCGCAGATGTCACTAACTCCTTGCTTGTGAGCTTTCTTCAGTCCACTGCTGGTCTGAGTCCTGAAGCCGCTGTATCGGTGTTTAAAGCCCAGAGCGAGGTGATTTCGGTCTTAGCCGAACTAGGTGTCGTGATTTTGTTGTTTGAAATCGGACTGGAGTCCGACCTCCAAGAACTGATCCGCGTTGGTCCCCAAGCTGCTGTTGTCGCGGTTGTTGGGGTCGTTACCCCCTTTGCCGCTGGGACTGCTGGTTTAGTTTACTTATTTAATGTTCCCACTGTCCCGGCGATTTTTGCCGGTGCTGCCCTGACAGCCACCAGTATTGGTATCACTGCCAAGGTTTTAGCAGAAATAGGTCGTCTTAGTTCCACGGAAGGTCAAATTATCATTGGTGCGGCGGTTCTTGATGACGTACTGGGTATCATCGTTCTGGCTGTTGTTGCCAGTCTGGCGAAGACGGGCGAGATCGCGATCGCCAACGTCATTTATCTGATCATCAGTGCTGCTGTCTTTCTAGTGGGCGCAATTTTACTGGGTCGCTTTCTGAGTCCCTACTTTGTCACGTTGGTCAATGAAATGAAGACTCGCGGTCAGCTATTACTGACTGCACTGATTTTTGCTTTTATCCTGTCTTACGTTGCTGCTGCTATTCAATTAGAAGCAATTTTAGGAGCGTTTGCGGCTGGTCTTGTCCTGGCAGAGACAGATAAGCGCCGGGAATTAGAAGAACAGGTGATTCCAGTTGCCGATTTTTTTGTGCCAATTTTCTTTGTGACTGTAGGTGCAAAAACAGACTTAGGTGTCCTCAACCCAGCTGTTCCCAGTAATAGGGAGGGCTTGACTTTAGCAATTTTCCTGATTGCGGTCGCCATTATCGGTAAAGTAGTTACTGGTTTAGCAGTGTTCGGTCAACCCGGAATCAACCGCCTCGCGATCGGCGTCGGCATGATTCCCAGGGGCGAAGTAGGGCTGGTATTTGCTGGTGTAGGCTCAGCCAGTGGTGCCCTCTCAGAAGCCACTGAGGCTGCCATTATCATGATGGTCATTTTGACCACCTTTGTTGCACCTCCCTTGCTGCGGTTTGTGTTTCAGGAGCCAGAGTCGGATATTACCCCCTCAGAAATGCCTGCCTTAGACAGCACCAGCGAAGGAGCGATCGCGAAACTCGGCACTACCGCACCCATCGCGGTGGAACAAACAGCCAACTCTCAGGAGTCACCTGAGGAAGTTGAAACGGTGCAAGAGCCGAATAAAGGCTCGTGAAAACTTACTTTTTGAGCTTGCTTTGACTGATTTCATCTTCTTAGCAAACACCAAAGCTGTATTTTTGATTTGGCAAAACCTGTGTATACTATTTTTCCTGAAACTTAAATTTGCCAGTCTACGTCCCAGAGGGTTGACTGTCTTAAGCAGACAGATACCTAGTGGAATGCATTGTTGGATGCGGCAAGAAGAGTTTGAGTCAGGGTTGGAACAAGAGCGCCGTTGAACTTATGGTTTTGTATTGACAAATGGGAATAAACGTGGATCATGTTTTCACGTCCGCAACTCTATTGAGCCTGGTCAATCACCAAACCGCTCTCTCGATGCAGCACCGCGCTTTTAACAGGAGCAATAATTGTGAGATTTCGCTGGCTACTACTACTCCCCAGCTTTTTGAGTATTTTTCTTTTTTCATTTGCCGCACAAGCGGGTCAACTCCGAGGTTGGCGTTTTGATAGCAATCAGAACCGACTGGAGTTTACTACCGATGGTGGGGTTCAACCCAAGGCACAACTGATTGCCAATCCGACGCGCGTGGTCATTGATTTGCCTGGGATTACCCTGGGACGCCCAACGGCGAATCAGCAGCTCAGAGGTGGGATTCGGGAAATCCGAGTGGGTCAAGTTGACAATCGAACGACTCGGATTGTGATTGAATTAGCCCCAGGCTACACCCTAGACCCCCAGCAGGTGAAATTCCGAGGAGCCTCGCCCAGTCAATGGTCGGTGGACTTACCAACACCAGAACGGATAGCGCCCCCGCCCAATCTGCCGCCAGCCAATACTCCCCCAAGTAATCAATCCTCCCAACAGAGGCCCCCTTTGTTGGGAACACCAACTGTCGGTCGATTGGTAACAATTCAGTCAGTTGAACTGGCTAATAATGGAACTCAGCTGTTGATTAGGGCTGACCAAGGGGTAAGGGCTACCAGCACCTGGGATGCAAGAGCGAATACCTACCAAATTATTATTCCTGGATCTCGACTGGCTGACCAGGTCAGAGGTCCCCAGCTAGAGGCGAGCAGTCCCTTATCACAGGTACTACTACGGCAGCAAGACCCACGCACGGTTGTGATTCTGGTAAAACCGAGTACAGGTACCCAGATTAGAGAACTCAATCAGCTCAATGACCAGCTTTTGGCACTGCAACTGCAACAGACAAGACCAGTAACGCCTCCAATTAGCTCGATTCCTGTGCCGCCGCCTGACAGGACTAGTCCTGTGCTACCCCCAGCAACAAGCAATCCGCCTGTGCCGTTCCCTCGTGTACCCAATGGGCGCATTATTGTTGTTGTTGATCCGGGTCACGGGGGGCCAGACCCCGGAGCAATTGGCATTGGCGGGTTACGAGAGACGGATATTGTCCTGCCGATCGCTCAACAAGTAGCGACCCTCTTGGAGCAACAGGGCATCCAAGCCGTGCTGACTCGAACGGGTGAGTACGACCTAGATCTGCCACCACGAGTCGCAATGGCTCAGCGAATGAATGCCAATCTATTTGTCAGCATCCATGCCAATGCCATTAGTCTAAGCCGCCCTGACGTTAACGGCTTAGAGACGTATTATTACTCAAACGGTCAGCGTCTTGCCCGGACAATCCACAACAGCATTTTGCAGAGCATGGATATCCGCGATCGGGGTGTCCGAACGGCGAGATTTTACGTCCTCAGGAGGACTTCTATGCCATCGGTTTTAGTAGAAGTTGGTTTTGTCACGGGTAGAGAAGACTCTGCAAAACTGTCAGACCCGGCTTACCGCAGCCAAATGGCACAAGCGATCGCTCGTGGCATCCTCCAATACCTTCAGCAGAGTAGTTAAAGTCAATGACCAATGACAAAATCTTTACCTCCAGGGAAGAACCGCAGCGGAGTCGCATCGGAATTTTCGACAGCGGGGTTGGTGGTCTCACTGTTTTGAGAGAACTCTACCGCCAACTACCTAACGAATCAATTCTTTACTTTGCTGACACAGCGCGGCTACCCTACGGTACAAGGTCGAGCCATGAAATCTTACAGTTCTGCTTCGAGATTCTCACCTGG
This sequence comes from uncultured bacterium, assembly GCA_965364435.1. Taxonomy (GTDB): domain Bacteria; phylum Cyanobacteriota; class Cyanobacteriia; order Cyanobacteriales; family Coleofasciculaceae; genus CBDTXL01. The sequence continues at coordinate 3,330 of CBDTXL010000063.1, read as the reverse complement.
ATGGTACAACAGGGCGTCAAAATGGTTGTCCTTGCCTGTAATACCAGTGATGCCCTGGCACTGGATGCCTTGCGTCGTGAGTTTGATCTCCCAATTCTGGGGCTGATTCTACCAGGAGCTCGCGCTGCTGTTCAACAAGGTCGTCGCATTGGAGTAATTGCCACCCCAGCAACTGCCGCCAGCAATGCTTATCGACGTGCCATATTAGAAATTGAAGCGACAGCTCAAGTCTGGCAAGTCGGCTGCCCAGAGTTTGTGCCATTAGTTGAGCAAAACCGCGTGTACGACCCCTATACCACTGAAGTGGCGAGGCAGTACCTGGCTCCTTTACTACAGCAGCGAATCGATACCCTCATTTATGGCTGTACCCATTACCCCCATCTGGCACCGATACTACGGGAAATTCTCCCACCAATGGTAAAACTCGTAGACCCAGCGGAACACATAGTTGCGGCTGCTGCCCAAGAATTAGACTTAATTGGACTGAGGAATACTTGGGCTGCCCTGCCAACTCGCTTCTGTGTCAGCGGTTCTCCTCAACAGTTTGCGAAACTGTCAGTGCAGTGGTTGGGTTGCACTCCAGTCGTTGAAAAAATATATTTACCGGAAGTCTCGCCGCCGGTATCGCTAGAATCAGTAGATTGAGTGTTGGCGAAGTCGTCATTCGTCATTGGTCGTTTTTGGTACGAACCTCTCCCAAGAGTGGGCAAAAACTAGTAGAGACGCGATATATCGCGTCTCTACATAATATTTTCTTGCCACTAAGGACTCGCTGACTGGCTAAGCGATTACCATCATCCTTAGCCCAATATTGTTTGGTTAAGGAGGTGGGGAGGGTAGGGAGATTTCTCATCAAGTCTTCATCTCATTACCCAATTCTACCCGCTCTCTTCCCCACTTCTGAGATTAGTAAATCGCTACGCTGATTGGGTCAAGTTTAAGTTATAATATTAGCTTCTTGAACCTTCTGAGGTTGCGAGGGAGTTAGGGTTAGGCTTAGCGAAGCGGCACCGGATGAGCTAGTATTAGCCAGTCCCCGAACTTCAGTCGGACAAAGTTCAGGTGGTAGCTCATTAGACGCTACTTCATCCCGTTGACCTAAGTCCCGCTGGGCTAACCCTAAACCGAACGGAGCCGCCCCGCTCACGCGAAACGACCATCGCTCAATCTCATCTATACGGGGTGTAGACTCTTTAGCCCCAGAAGGAATGTAAGCATCCGTGAAAGAGTCGGCAACGTATCGCGAAGTCTTTGTTGTCCGCTCCGCTAGCATCAACAGCAAATAAATCGTTAGTAAATAACCAGTCGCTAGAACGGGAATAATTACAGGCATATCATTGTAATTCATAGTGTGGACAAGAGGTAGAGCGATGGAAATTTTAATAAGAGTTTCTTCAATAGCACAATCAAACCAATCACTGGCTTAAAGTACTGTTGTCATTAGAAACGTTTGTCATTAGAAACGTTAGGGATACAGCTTTTTGTCCCCTAGAGGTTCCCTATTGCCGTCCTGTTACACAAGCGGCTCCCAAGGAAGTTTGGACTTAACTTAGCTTTCGAGCCAAGTGGTAAGTCCCTCTTTATGTCTGACGAATGACTTGACTCAGGAAAAACACTGAGGCGTCATCCTGAAACATCAGGCTATCTCTGCCTATCAAAGTGCATCTAGACCAGTAGGTTAAGGGAGATAACTCACCCTTATAACCTCGGAATCAGTAAATCTATTAATTTTTTGAAACTCTTCCTATCTAGAGTAACACAGGAATCCTGGCGATCCCTACCATTTTTTTACGGACTTAATAAGTCGATACAATTCTTCCATCACTCTCCAGTCCTGCTGTTTGTCAAACAAAACTTTCCTGTAGGGGACGCTTGGCTTAGAATTAAGGAAAGAATATGTAAAGTTTCGTAACCTAACTCCTGAGTCGCCTGATCCATGACCTCAGTTACCTCCCTTTTTGCCCCTGTTGAGGCAGACCTGTTTCTACTGACCGAGAACTTAAAGAACCTGGTGGGAGCCCGTCATCCCATCCTGTATGCCGCAGCTGAACACTTATTTGGGGCTGGGGGAAAGCGGATAAGACCGGCAATTGTCCTTCTAATTTCGCGGGCAACCATGCTAGATCAGGACATTACCCCACGTCACAGACGTCTAGCGGAAATTACGGAGATGATTCACACGGCGAGTCTGGTGCATGACGATGTCGTAGATGAGTCAGAGGTACGTCGTAACGTCCCCACTGTCAATAGCCTGTTCAATAACCGTGTCGCTGTGCTAGCGGGAGATTTTTTATTCGGTCAATCCGCCTGGTATCTGGCTAATCTCGATAACTTAGAGGTGGTCAAGCTGTTATCAGAAGTGATTAAGGACATGGCAGAAGGGGAAATTCAGCAAGGGCTGAATCGATTTGATACCACTATTTCCATTGAAGTTTACCTGGAGAAAACCTACAACAAAACGGCTTCACTAATTGCCAATAGCGCCAAGTCAGCTGGGTTATTGAGTGGCGTCTCAGCAGATGTTGCGGCAAATTTGTATCGCTACGGTCGTCATATTGGGTTAGCATTCCAGATCGTAGATGACATTTTAGACTTCACGGGTTCGACAGAAGCCTTGGGCAAGCCCGCGGGGTCTGACTTAATTAGTGGTAATCTCACCATACCCGTCTTATATGCTCTGGAAGAAAAACCTTACCTGGAGGTGCTAATTGAGCGAGAATTTGCCCAACCAGAGGATCTCGAACAAGCGATCGCACTCGTTAAGGAAAGTCGGGGAATCGAGCGTTCCCGTGAACTAGCAGCACAATACGCTCAATCTGCGGTACAAAACCTGTCCCAGCTGAAGCCCTCAGAGTCCACTAAAGCCCTAATTGATCTGGCTGACTATGTCCTGAGTCGTCTGTACTAGTACAGCTGGGCAGAAATAACCTAGCAGTCAAGAAGGGGCTATAGCGTAGAGACTTTCTTAAGCTTTCTCCAACTGGTGGAAAACGTTCGCCATGTTGCACTAGGGCATCGCAATTCACTCTACACCCTAGGTTAACGCTGACGCTTGAAGATTTGAGAGGGCAAACGACGCTTCACGTACCCTTAGAAATTTTGTGCGGGTTCCACCTAAAGGATGACCCGCATTCCGCCGCAAGAACGAGAGCGAGGCTGGTGGAGAGTTGGTATTTTTATAAATGAAAAGAAACAGCACCGGATGAGAGTTATGCCGCAGTGGCTCTTAGCCTTATATCGAAGGAGAGCAATGTCAGATATAGGGACGGTGCATATAAGCTGTTACGCATTTAATTTGTTTGTGGAGACGGCGGGGGAGCTCTCGGAGCG
>CBDTXL010000062.1:0-19540 GCA_965364435.1 uncultured bacterium | reverse complement strand
AACAAATCATGGTTCAGATGGTCAAGGTGCAACAAGCTCTCTCTACCAAACAGAACGAGGTAAAGTCTGAAGCACAAGTGTCTGCTCAGGGGCAGGCGGTCGTACCTGCTACTTGGAAGCCGCTATATGTTGTCAAGTAGACGAAGTTCAGTAATCGCGATGGGTTGTGCGACAGGCAAGCTTCAGATGGCTGTCGTACAACCTCCCAAACTTGGGGGAACATCTAACTCCTCCCAGAACACCTGCGTAAGTCCGTTTCCAAATCGCCAGCACCCCCGCGAACTCTCGTTGTAGTAATGGGAGGTAGTACTGGGAGTGCGATAGCGAAGCGCTGCTGCGAAGCGCAGATCGCGTTCCTAAGCCGATTTAATTTGGGTTTCCTCTTCACGTAAAGTAAGGATTTCCACCCCGTCCTGAGTGACTGCCAGTGTATGCTCAAATTGGGCAGAAAGTTTGTGATCTTTTGTAACAGCAGTCCACTTGTCAGCGAGAACCTTAACTTCCCACGTCCCTTCGTTAATCATCGGCTCGATTGTGAAAACCATACCAGGGCGGAGACGCTTGCCCTTCCCCCTTGTGCCATAGTGAGGAACCTGGGGTGCGGTATGGAAAATGTTGCTGACACCGTGTCCCACAAAGTCTCGCACCACAGAAAAGCCCTGGGCCTCGGCGTATTCCTGAATCGCTGCACCAATATCCCCAATACGTGCCCCTGGCTTAACTTCAGCGATACCTCTTCTCAAACACTCCTCTGTCACCTCAACAAGCTTTTTCGCAATTGGAGAGGGTGTGCCGACGAAGAAGGTTCTGGAGGCATCACCGTGGTAGCCATCAAGAGTCGGCGTCACATCGATATTGATGATGTCGCCATCCTTGAGGATTTGTTTAGCATTAGGGATGCCGTGACAAACTACCTCATTGACACTAGTACAAATGGATTTGGGAAAGCCGTGGTAGCCAAGGGGAGCACTTTTTGCCCCATGAGCCTTTGTCCAGCGCTCAGCTTCGTCATTAAGCTCTAAGGTGCTGACTCCAGGTTTCACCATCGGTTCAAGATGATCCAACAGTTCAGCCGCCAAGCGCCCAGCCTGACGCATTTTCTCTATTTCTCTACTAGATAAAAGAACAATAGTTTCGGATGCCATGAGTTTTTATTCTGTCCACTTCCTCATTATGCAGGAAGGTCTATCTCTGTCGTGACAATCCTCTAGACGCCAACCCTATACACCAAAAATCAAAATCCAGTTAAAGGCAGAAATGACCAAGATGCGCTTGAGCAACCCCCCAGAGAGCAAGGGTTCATTTGGGTTGCGTGGGGGTTGTCTCAAGCAGCGCTAGAACGAGTGCGAAGTTTGTCAATCGTCACGGCAATAATGATCACAAGACCTTTGACCACTAACTGCCAGAAAAATGACACGTTCATTAGGGTTAATCCATTGTTCAGTAGAGCAATAATTAACGCACCGAGTAGAGTACCCCAGATGGTTCCAATTCCACCCGTGAAGCTGGTTCCTCCCAAAATTACGGCAGCGATCGCATCGAGTTCGTAGCCTTGCCCTAACATACCCGTCGCACTGTAGAGGCGCGACGCACTCATGATTCCGCCTAAACCAGAAAGCAATCCGCTTACGCCATAGACAAATAACAGCACCCGACTTACTTTAATCCCTAATGAGATTCCCTGGAGAAAGAAAGCTTGGCGAAACAATCGAAAAAATTATACAAATTGCAACCAAAATCGGTAGGATACCGGCAACTTGGATGAAATTTCTCCAAGCTTGACGATTACTCGCTTGGGAGCGATCGCTCGTTCCATTTCTGGTGCTTCTTACTTGTGTTTGACTCATGATTTTGCTACCTCTCTTGCCCCTGTGGCATAAGCCATGATGTTCTCTTGTGTAATTGCTTCCCCAGTTGAGCCGCCTACTTCACCAACCAGGCTTCCCGCCCGCATCACTAAAACGCGATCGCTCATTCCTACAATTTCCGGCAACTCGCTGGAAATCATCAAAATCGCTACACCGTTTGTGGCCAAATCGCTAATAATTCGATAAATTTCGCTTTTCGCCCCAATGTCCACACCCCGCGTTGGTTCATCGAGCAAAAGTACCTTTGGGTTAATGGCTAACCAACGGGCTAGCAATAACTTCTGCTGATTTCCCCCAGAGAGCTCCATTGCCCTGATGCTTGGACTGGCAAGACGAATCCCTAAGTTGTTAATAGCATCAGCTACAATCTTAAACAGGGATTTTGAGTTTATAATGCCAGCTGTTGCTTCTCGTCCAAGGACATTCATGGTGATGTTTTCACCAGAACTTATCTCCAGAAATAGACCTAGATCCTTACGATCTTCTGGCACATAGGCAATTCCCGCTTCAATTGCATCATCGGGGGTCGAGATATTGAGTGAACGACCTTCCAGTTTTATTTCACCGCTAGCCTTTCGGTCAGCACCAAAAATAAGACGAGCAATTTCAGTTCTGCCTGCGCCAACCAAGCCCGCTAAACCAACAATTTCGCCAGCATGAAGTTGAAAATTCGCAGATTTTACCTTGCGCCCATCACTTAAATTCGTTACCTCAAGGACAACTGGACCAGGAGTTGTTTGACGCTTATGTTCGTATAAATCCTGTAAAGGACGACCCACCATCATTTCGACTAAGCGTTCGGCGGAAATTTCACTTTTCTCAAGAGAGCCAATATACCCACGATCTCGGATAACACTAACGCGATCGGCAAGGGCATAAATCTCTTCCATCCGATGGCTAATGTAAATAATGGCAATGCCTTCATTCCGCAAGCGGCGAACAACCTCGAAAAGTTTCTCTGTCTCGCGGTCTGAAAGCGCTGCTGTCGGCTCATCCATTACTAGAATGCGGCTCTTGTCTTTGAGCGCCCTAGCTATTTCAACTTGCTGCTGTTCTGCAATTGAAAGCGTTGAAACAAGGTCTCCAGCATCAAAACTCGCGTCGAGGTTTTTCAATACCTCAGATGCCTTACTCCGCATTTCATCTCGGTCAATGAAGGCACCTCCTTTCTTAAGCTCACTCCCCATGAAAATGTTTTCAGCAACTGTCAAATTAGGGGCGAGATTAAGCTCTTGATAAATAATGGCTATACCCAAATCTCTGGCTTGACCGGGGTCTGTCATTTTAACAGCTTGACCGTCAATTCTGATTTCACCTGCATCGGCTATGTAGGCTCCCGCAAGAATTTTCATCAGCGTACTCTTGCCTGCACCATTTTCACCCATGAGGGCGTGAACTTCGCCTGGGTAAATAGTTAGATTTACATCATGCAAGGCGGTGAAACCGTGAAAGGTTTTTGTAATCCCTTGCATTTCGAGGACAGCCTTAGTTTTTATTGAGGGTTGAGTGCTACTTGCCATCAGAAATCCCTATAATGTTTATGCGATCGCGCTCCACGGCGCGACAGATTTTCAATCCATTAATTTGTGGAACTAGCAACAGAAGCGTGTTACTCACTTGTCCAGCCTTTATGCTGATTAACGTTTTCACGAGTGACGAGCGTGACTGGAATTAGAATGTTTGGATCGGCAGGCTTGTTTCCTTTCAAAATGTCGCTCCCGACCTCAACTGCCTTGGCTGCCATGCGAAATGGGTCTTGAGCCGCCGTAGCAACAAATAGGCTATTCTTCTGCTTAAGGGCATCTAGAGCCTCAGGTGCGCCATCGACGCCAACAATAAAAAATTCTTTGCGTTGCGCCTGTGTAGCAGCTAGCTCTGCACCAATACCACAAGGGTCATTAATTGCAAAAACGGCATCAATTTTTGGGAAGGATGTGAGCAAATCACTCATTACTCTCAACCCACCATCACGGCTACCTTCTGCATTCTGATCTTTTGAAAGAATCTTGATATCGGGATATTTGGAGAATACGCTCATACACCCCTGAACTCGCTCAACTACTGAAGCGACGGGTGGCCCGTTGATAATCACAACATTGCCTTTACCCTGCAAGCGATCGGCAATGTATTGACAACTTACCTCACCAGCTTGCACGTTATTTGAGGTAACAGTGGCATCAACACCTCCTTCAGCGGCGGTATCAACTGCAATGATTGGAATTCCTGCTTGCTTAGCTTTTTCTACAGCTGCAAAAATCCCCTTACTGTCGGCAGCATTGAGTACAATCATGCTGACATCCGAGGCAATGAAGTTTTCGATTTGGTTGAATTGTTGATTTAAGTCGTCTCCACTCGAGACGAGAGTTGTCTTCACGTCCCCACCGCCAAGTTTCTTGGCTTGGGCTTCAGCACCCTTACCAATTTGTACAAAGAAGGGGTTGCCGAGGTCACGGACTGTTACAGCAACGGATGAAAGTTTTGTGTCCCGATTATTGCTGCTTTGAGTGTTCTGGGGAGGGGCAGCACAACTTGCAAGAGTGCTACTGACTAAACTAAAAAGACCAAATGCGATCGCTACTTGTTTCACCTCAAACTCCAATGAATGCTCATTTGGAGAGAGTCGCTTGCGAATATCAGCCTGCAAACCCAACAACAGCCCTTATCAAATTTAAGATCGAATACCTAAGGTTCGAGGCAAAAAGCCTCTCCACCTAAAGCACTGCACAATCTTTTTTTCTTTTGTGCGAGTAAAATCTACCCGATCCGATGCCTAGAATGCTTAGTAGTAGAAAGATACAAAAGACAACCTTTGTTCTTGGCTCCTAAAAACAATTGATTTTTCCTGAGATCTATTAAAAATCCTGTAAGCGTTCCCGTGCTTCAGACCTGGAGCAAAATTTTGGCAAAAGTCACCAACGGTTTTGTTTAAAGGTTTACAGAGTCATATTTAATTTGACTCTCGCTATTGTATATACTGATACTTTAAAAAAAACTGACTTTGCATCTATCTTACGATTGATGTAATTCTGATACCAAGAGGACTCAGCTTGATTTTTTTGTATTACGTAATGTGAAGATTAGTTGCGTAGCACTCTCTTCCCGCCATAAGAACCTATCCGAAAAGTGGGTTTAAGAGATTTGGAACCACAGATGAACACAGATGAACACAGATGAATTATGAATAAACTAAAAGCCTATACTCTTACCGTTTTACTTTCAACGCTAACATTTGCCCAAGAAAGTCGTGCTGCTACCATTGCTCCACCCCTCTCGGCACAGGTGAAGCAGGTAACGCAGTGGTTCACGGGTTTCTTCGACAATGCTGAACAGGTGGCTAGCAACTCTTCTGTTCCATTTATCAGTATGTCCAACTGTGGGGTTCAACTGGTTGGTGCAAACCCTGTCGATGAAACACAGAACGTTTATCTTGAACAGAAAAGTGTGGCTTTCGAGCGCATCAGCTTTTATTCCTTTAGTCCAGGAAATTCCGCAGTAAATCTCAGCGTTCGTAGCTTTGTCAACAGAGATATTTTACGAGGGTTATGCAATAAACCTGAGCAGCAGCGAATCGTTAACATTAGCAATAAGGAATTGAAGAGAAATCTCATAGACTAAATCAGTCCGTTAAAGAACAGGAGGACAGTTTGGACGTTAGAGCAGCAGTAGCCTTCGAGGCAGGCAAGCCATTAACTATAGAAACGGTTCAGCTAGATGGACCAACGGCGGGTGAGGTACTGATTGAAATCAAGGCAACTGGAATCTGCCATACCGATGCTTACACCCTGTCTGGAAAAGATCCAGAAGGACTATTCCCAGCAATCCTTGGGCACGAGGGTGCTGGCGTTGTCGTTGAGGTTGGTGAAGGTGTAACCAGCCTGAAACCAGGTGACCATGTTATTCCCCTATATACCCCCGAATGCCGTCAGTGTGAATACTGCCTAAGTCGTAAGACCAATCTCTGTCAGGCGATTCGTTTAACCCAGGGGCGTGGTGTCATGCCCGATGGCACCAGTCGGTTTTCGATAGAGGGGAAAATGCTCCATCATTACATGGGGACATCCACCTTCTCTAACTACACCGTGTTACCTGAAATCGCCGTAGCAAAAATCCGTGAGGATGCTCCCTTCGATAAAGTTTGCTACATCGGCTGCGGTGTCACTACTGGTATTGGCGCAGTAATCAATACCGCTAAAGTTGAGCCTGGAGCAAGAGTCGTCGTCTTTGGACTGGGGGGTATTGGTCTTAATGTTATCCAAGGTGCCCGTATGGTTGGTGCAAGCCAAATCGTGGGGGTGGATATCAATCCTGCTAGGAGAGAGCTTGCTGAAAAATTCGGCATGACTGATTTTGTGAATCCCAAGGAAGTCCAGGGCGATTTAGTTCCCTACCTCGTTGACTTGACGAAAGGTGGTGCTGATTACAGTTTTGAGTGTATCGGCAACGTCAATGTCATGCGCCAAGCCTTGGAATGTTGCCACAAAGGTTGGGGTGTCAGCGTCATTATTGGTGTCGCTGCTGCTGGTGAAGAAATCCGCACTCGACCGTTTCAACTTGTTACCGGGCGCGTTTGGATGGGTACAGCCTTCGGTGGCGCAAGAGGGCGCACAGATGTTCCCAAAATCGTTGACTGGTACATGGAAGGTAAGATTAACATCGATGACCTGATTACCCATGTCATGCCGCTAGAGCGCATCAATGAAGCTTTCGACTTGATGCACAAAGGCGAGTCCATCCGCAGCGTTGTGATATTTTAGAAAAAACGGCGTCGGGGCTGGGGCGTCGGGCGTCGGGGGAAGAGGGACTTGTTGGCAGTGGCATCATCATTGAATAAAGCCTTTAAGGGATAGAAATCAACCTCATGTCTGCTTCACCCAACCTTGTTAGTGAGCATTATTGCTTCGGCGGTACAATCGGCTTTTACAGCCATCCCTCAGAAACCTGTAATGGCGAGATGCGATTTTCTGTCTACCAACCGCCTCAAGCTAAATCAGAGCCAGTTCCGGTTCTCTATTTCCTCGCTGGTTTAACCTCTACTGAAGAGAACTTCATGGCGAAGGCAGGGGCGCAGCGATTTGCGGCTAAGTATGGATTGATGCTCGTTGCACCAGACACTAGCCCTCGCAACACAGGCATTGCCGGTGAGGATGATGACTGGGATTTCGGGAGTGGTGCTAGCTTCTACGTTGATGCCACTGTCGAGCCTTGGGCGTCGCATTACCGGATGTACAGCTATGTCGTTTATGAGTTGCCTGCTCTGATTGCTGAACATTTCCCAATCAAACCAGAACGGCAGGGTATCTGTGGTCATTCGATGGGGGGTCATGGAGCGCTGGTTTGTGCCCTGAGAAACCCTGAACAATACCTCTCTGTTTCAGCCTTTGCACCCATCGCTGCGCCGCTGCGCTGTCCGTGGGTTCACAAGGCTTTCACCCATTACCTTGGTTCTGACCAAGAGAGTTGGCGGGTCTATGATGCCAGTGAACTGGTGCTAACGGCTGCCTATAAGCGTCCTATTCTCATCGACCAAGGTACAGCTGACCCTTATCTAGAGGAGCATTTGCTTCCTAAGATGTTTGAACAGGCTTGTGAAAAGGCTGGTCAGCCGCTGACGTTACGCTTTCAGGAAGGCTATAACCACAATTACTACTTCATCGCCACCTTTATTGAAGACCATATCCGCCATCACGCTGCCGCTTTATGTGATTAAGTGTACGAGCACCTAACCATAGTCCTGGAAACACTCGGCTACGGATAATGCCATCCTCATCCGGCAGCAATGGCACGTAATCGCCCTTTTGCAGACTCAACCCGTCCATTTTCTGGTCAAACACCTGCCACACCAGATATTCAAGCACAGAGAGCTTCTAAACCGTTTAGGAGTTTTACTGGGACAAATGTTTTAACTAGATTGTGGATAACGCTTCTAACAATTTCCATCATCTTTAAATCACCTTAAGTTCATTGGTTCTGTAAGCCCCAACTAAAAAGTAGCTGGATTTCTTCTTATATAAATCAATTTCGTTACAAACCGTTCCTACGCTAACTTATATTCGGCTCCTGCTCTGGTGCTTGGGGATGTCTTCACACCTTGAATTAGCCGCAACAAGTTTTCGCCTAAAATCAAGGCTTCCTGTTTTGGTGGCAATCCCAACAAATGAACTTTTTGCAACTCAACTCCCGGATGTAACCAGGGCCCATCTGTGCCAAACAATACCTTGTGAGCACCTGCACGTTTAACTGCCTGCACTAGATAGTCAAATCGGCGCACCCCAGAGGTATCGGTATAGACGTTGGGGTAACGAGAAATTTGATCGATGACTCGTAGGTGGGCACGCCAGTCGTCAGCAAAGCTGCCCAGGTGAGGGATGATGAAGTTTACATCGGGGTACTGGGGTGCCAGTAAGTCAATCAAATCTGTTTGACCTGCGGGGTCATAAAGCAGCGGCAGTCGAAATGCTCGTGCTGCATCGCAAACTTCGCGAGTCGCAGGGCCATCCATCCGATGCACTTTGATACCGCAGAATTTCCAACGGTTGACAGCTTCTTCGATGATTTGGTAGATGCGTCCTTTGTCGCGCTGGGCATGGACAAAGGCGAAGCCGATGAAGCGATTTGGCATTCTGGCAACAATCCGCGCTGTATTGGCATTTGCCTGCTGGTAGTTGCTATGAAAGGGCGAGAAGATGACGGTTTTATCAATTCCCGCAGCTTTTGCTCGCCGGAGATAGGTTTCCATTGGCGCATCGGTATCCCAAGGTCCAGTCAGCAAATCGCCTTTTCCAGCGTGGCAATGGCAGTCAACGATCATACTCTGTATCCTCTAAGATGAAAGCATTCGGTTTCTGGTTGAGCCTATGACTGCAACATTGGTTACGCTACCTGCTGAGATGATTCACCTTTCAGGGATTAGCTGGCAGACTTATGAAACGCTGTTGGAGGAATTGAGCGATCGCCGTCTTCGCCTTACCTATAACCGTGGAAATCTAGAAATCATGGCTCCTTCTCCAGAACACGAACTTGGTAAAGAAGTCCTTGGTCGGTTTGTCGAAGCGCTGGCTGAAGAGTTGGAGGTGCAAATCTATCCCCTTGGCTCAACCACATTCAAGCGACCTGAATTGAGTGGTGCAGAACCGGATAAATGTTTCTACATTCGCAACATTGATGCAGTTCGGGGCAAGCGACGACTAGATCTCGCCGAAGATCCAGCACCGGATTTAGTCATTGAAGTGGATGTTACTAGCAGTTCCCAAAGTCGTCTTCAGGTTTATGCCGATCTGGGTGTGGCAGAAGTCTGGATTTACAATGGAATTGTGCTAATGATTCGGCAACTGCAAAATGGAACTTACATCACCTCCCAAACGAGTCAATTTTTTCCAAGTTTGCCAGTTCTAGATATTGCCAATTTCCTACAACAAGCCGAAACAATGGATTACTTGAAGCTAGTGAAAGCATTTCGGAATTGGGTGAGAAGTCAGATTGAAAAGTAGAAGGGCGATCGCTCAAACCTCAAATTCGTGATGCTGTTGAGCGAGAAGTCATCCATGTCGCGTAATGTTCAGACAAACCCTGGTTGATGTTGGGTTTCGCAATGCTTAACCCAACCTATAAAAAAGTTTTGTCAGTCAATCAGCGCTCGCACTCGACTTAGCCCACTGAAAAACAGCAGTTATACTACTAAATCCAGGGATTTGCAGTTAGCAAATCTTGATAAGCCTCTTCTGCTTCTTTAATCTTACCAGAAGGATTCTGTTTGTCGTGAACAATAACCTTGCCCTGTCTTGCTTTGGTTTTCTGTTCTTTGATTTTTTTTCTCTCTGCTTGGGCAACCAACGTTCTTTGCTCCTTACTAGGCATGGCTTTACCGTCTATAGTCTTTTTAACATCCGTTAGCAGTTGAACATGTACTCGGAAGGAGTTTAACGGAGTATTATTTCCAGACCGTTGGAAATTTCTCAAATGAGCGATGAGACGGGATTTAACCGTTGCGTTTGTTGATCTCTTTCCGTTTTTGAGGTCTACCCCGGCTCTGCCAGAAGTGGAGTGGGTTTTGCCCGTCTCATCTTTCCAAGTAATTGTATATATCCCTGGATAATCTAATAAACCCGTGTTGTCTTTAACAGCATTTACTAGTAAAAGATTTGAGATGTTCTTTGAACCTTCAAACCAATCAGCATCTGGAGAGATGTAGGGAGCTTCAAAAAGCCATTGGGACTGTTGCTCTGAAGAAATACCAGTGTAGTAACTACTCCCTTGTAGCTCAGGGGAAATGTAAGTGCTGACATAAGGTGTTAGCGGAAGAAGTGGAGCTTCAAACAGAAACTCGAACTCTCTATTCTTTGAACCTCTACTTTTACCCTTACCTCCACCTGGTCGCCCTCCTCCCCTTACTCCACCTCCCTGTTTAGGATTATGTCCGCCTCCTTTAGCTTTGGTAGGCGCTTGTTTGAGGATAGCTTCAATCTTTTCTTTGACGAGTTGTGGAATTTTGGGATTTCCATTCAAATACTCCCGAAGCTTTCTTGCGGCATGGTTATCGGCGGCATTTTGTCCAGAGCCTCCTTGTCCTGGATTCTGTTTTACCTCCTTCCAATACTTATCCTGTAAACCACCTGCCCACTCTTCAGCACCTGTTTGCATTGCACTATTAGCTGCTATTTCTAGAGCTGTCTTGACAGCATCTGGCAAAACTGAATTTTGCGAAGCTGTTTGGATTCTTTCTCCTGCAAAATACAATGCGCTCTGCACAAGGTTTTTCCCTTGTGTTATCTCTTGAATGATGGTGTTTGCCTGTTGATTGGTTGATTGTATGAGCATGTTTAAGGCTCCTTATAGATAACTGAAATGCGTTTCTAGATCTCAGAACGTCGTACGTCATGGTTACAGATGTAATTTTGACTGTCAGAGATTTTCGTCAGAGGGCTTCACTTACAGTCAGCTATCCTACCCGACAACCCTCGGCGACGGTATCAACCCGTTTGATTGCCCCACCACAGGATCTCTCCTCGCACCACTAGGCGGTGGCCCCTGCATATAAACCTGACGGGGTGGCGGAGTCGGGCGGTTCATCTGCATTCCTTCCGTACTCGAAATCCACTCTTCCGCGTATTCCGCAATGCGATACAGCAGGGTTTCAAAGTCGGTGCGGTTCTTTTGCAGCACAAAAGGTTCAGCTAACCAGCGAATGATTTCACGTCCACTGACTGCCATGCGGTTCATGGTGCTGGCGTGAACCGATTCGTGGAAGTATTGCCACAGCACCAGTTCAATCATGTCCCAGGCATTATCAGCACCGAACTGTGCTTTCAAGTCGGGGGAATTCAGCACTTTAAAAGCTTCGGCAAGTGCCTGACTGGTTTCTACCCGCAGCACATTGATGTAGCCGTAAGAGGCATTTTTCATGTTATTGCGGAGGTCGAGTCCAGCCCTACGGACAATCGCTACCGATCCAAATGTCGGATCGTTTGCCCGTTCCCGCACCACCTCGCTAACGCGCTTATCGCGCCAGTATTTAGCAACTTCACCAATAAAGTGAGTAAATAGTCCGTGAAACTGGGGATTGGGACGCGCCCCGTTACCAGGATTGGCTCTGGTATAGCCAAAGACGCGGCGGTATGCCTGCATCCGATCGCCTTTGTGATAGCGCAGAATATTGTGCTTATCGAAGCGATACAGCCCGTAAGCCCCCTCACCACTGGAAATCCGCAGAGTTCCCGCCCGGAATAGCTCTTGCAGCTTGTTAATGACGCGGAACACGCCTAGCCGTTCATGTACATAGAGATAGTAAAGGTCAGCCGTGGCGAGGATGCGATCGCTGGTAACCGTATCATCGTAATCCACCACACCCCGCGAGATTTGAGTATCACCCAAATCTGCCGGAGCATCCTTACCCAATCCGATCAGGTCAGCCAGTCCACCATCAATCGGAGCATCTTTACCATTTTGAGTGGTGTAATACTCATTGACCTGTTCATCAATCTTGCGATTGAGAATCTCTGCCAATTCTGGATTGGCAATCAGTTCTGGCCCTAAATTTTTAATCGATTCCTGCAACAATTCGGCAATCTGATCGTTGCGCTTGTCATACTCTCTTGTCTTAGTCATGAAAAACTCCCAATTATCTTTCTAGTACTTGCTCCTGTTGAGTCTTTACAACCATCAGACTGCCAAATCTGCCAGGGCATTGAGCTGGCTTAACAGATTGTCGAATGCCAAACTGACCCGTTCATTAGAGAGAATCTGAGCCAGGGTTGATTGTCCCGATGGATTAAGGGAGCGTGTGGTTCTCAAGTGAGCGACAATGGGAGCGATCGTCCAGAACAGGCGATCGGCTTGGTCAGTGACAAAATCAATGCCGTACACACTGGTTAACGCACCGGGGCCTTCCATTGTCGAGAACCGATTTAACCAATCCTGCAAATCGCTGACAGTGATATCCGGTAGCCACGCTGAAACTTCATTCTCAGTTGTCAAGGGAGTTTCCCTAGTAATTTCAATTACAGGCGATCGCAGCGTCGTAAATAGGCAAGCCCGCGAACGGCGTTCTGTTGGATTCAAGCCAACCGACTCCAATGCATTCCCCAAGTCCTGATTGGCTTGTGACAAAATCGGCAACAAGACTCTAGCCCGATCTGCCCGTTCACTGATGGAATAAACCCGACCGGATTTTTCTGCGTTGTGGTACTCCGCCCAGCTTCGACTCATCAGTTTGACGTAGTTGGTCAATACATCAAACTTAGCGATTTGATCGTCATCTTCAATCGTGGCAGCGAGTAATGGATCGTTGAAGTGGCCCTGTTCGCCCAACTCAACCACATATTCCTGGAGCGATCGCAATATCGCTAAAACCCTGGCTGAACGAGGTTCATCGGCTCGTCCAAATTCCTCAACCAGTGACAGGATCTGCGATTGAATCAGCGATCGCAACGCTTCAAACCGCTCCTTATCTGCCTCAGATACAAAAGTCTGCAACTCGTCTAATAGTTTCACTGCATCTGCGGCAATCACACTGGTTTGTCGATACAGCCCCAATTGCCGAGTTGAAAGCTCCTCCAAACTCTTAGTGTCTTTCAGATTAGGTAATAATGTCTGGCTGCGGACTGGCACAGTAGCTAGTTGCCCATTATTCGGTTTGGGGAAAGCCGCATCTAGGGCTTCGATAAAGTTGGGGGAAACCCGTCCCGGTGCTTTGCGAAATGCTAGGGCGATCGCATTGTCCACCTGACGCGCTAACCGATTTGCTGTAGTGGTTGCGCTGGGTTGCCCTGTACCATTTTCGTAATCATTGGGTCGATCAACCACTGGTCGATAATCGTAGGCGGTTTGCTGATTGCCTGCAAATCGCTTAAAACTGCCCACTAGGTCACTCAAAAGCAAAATTTGATCATTCGGTGTATCAATTGTTGCTCTTGAGGTAGTGGGATAAAGCTGGCCGATCAATCCTGTGCGTAACGCTCTAAACTGCTGTGCTTGTTTGCGATTTAAAGATGTGTTTGTTGCTTTCATGGCTGGGTATCTTTTCAAGAAGTGAGAACTGGCTAGGGATTTTTAGCTATTCAGCGCAACAGCCGTAGAAAGTTCACTGTAAAGCCCTTCTAGCTGATCGTGGATACAAAAGAAATGGGCGATCGTCTCTGTTCTACCGGGGTCTACCTGGTTTCCATCTTTTCTTGCATCTTCAACAAATTTTGTAACCGCTTTTCCCCAGGCATCGATCAGCTTTTGAACTTCACTATTCGTCAGGGCTGGAGCCTGATCACTCATAAGCTGTTGTGTCCAATCTCTTACTTCCTCATTCTCAAGGAATCCAAGAAACAATGGATCGGAACAAGGAGTAGTCACATTATCCAGAAAATCATCATCATCAACTTCCTGAGACGCTTTTGCCTCTAGAGACATTTTGAGTTGGTTATAGTGACGTTGTAGTTCCTGAAACGCTTGGTTGATATTATCCTTTGCGCTGTTATTGCTAATTTCTACTGCCAAAAGTTGATACATCGTTAAATAGCCACCCGTCAGTTCAACCTGTGCTTGCAATTGCTCAAAGCTGGAAAGAGCTTCGGGTTTAGTTAACGTTAACTTTTCAACAAACGCCTCTGTTAATTCCTCTAAAGTGAATGAAGAATTGATTTTGGGGCCTTTATCTTTATCAGGAATTGTATCGCGCAGAGTTGTGGCTGCATTGTACAGCTTTTTATAACTCTCTCGATCCTGTAAGGTTAGTTCTGGCATGGGTCATCGTCTCCCTAAAATGCGGTAAAAATTATCAGTAATGGTTTGGGGTTTTGCCAAGCGGCAGTCCAGAGCAAATCGAGCAGCACTAATCATCAACCGAACTGGAATCGTACCGGGATCTTCCCCCTTTGCCAGTCGTCGCCCTGCCTGCTCAATCAAGTCCATCTGAGCAGGACCAAAATCGACTACCTGTGCCATCGATTTATTGCCAAACTGCGGATAGGGTTGGAAAACCATCGTATCCACCGTCATTTCAGCAGCTACATAGAAGGTTTTCATGAATTGAGGTGGAATATCGCTTGCCCCGATGCGGGGATAGAGGCGCTGCCAGATCCGGGTTAAGTTTGATGCCCTCTGGTCAAAGCCCAAACGCTTCAGCAGAATGAGGTTGATCAGCACCCGCAGATAGGGGGTGGGATGGACAGACATGGGGCTAAATAGCACCGTACTGGCAGGAGAGCGACCCACTACATCCATCAAGGATTCAACCGCCGCCGGACCACCCAGCACGAGAGCGAACATATCTGCCATCATCTCCTTGTGCCACTGTGCCCAAACTTGTGCTACTTCGGGCGGAATTCGCCCCTCGGTGGTGAGTCGTTGGTAAATTCGGGCTGGCATGATTTCCCACAAGCCCAAATCTGCCTGGAGGTTGTGAGAAACTTCATGCAATACACTTGACAAAGCCCACACGTTATCCAGTCGATGCTGGGGGATGACAATTAGGGGAAATAGGTTGGGGTTGTGCCGCAGCTTTTGAATGGGAACGCCCCGACGAATCGTGTATGGGCTGAAACCACTGTTGGCATAGCTAAATGGGAGTAGACTGGGAACTGGTTTTGCCGTGCCTAAGCCAACATAGACTTTTTCGTAACAACCTACAGCAATCCGGTCGATCGCCCGCAACCGCTCCCCAAATGCCGACAGCCGCTGCACAAACATATCAAAGTAGAAGTCCCAAATGCCCTCCAGGTAAAGCACCTGGTCACCTATCTTTTGTTTGCGTTCCAACAGAAGCTGGAGGCGATCGCTAGTTGGTTCCCGTCGTGCTGCCTGTGCGGCTGCATCCACCCAACGTGCTTTCTCAATGAGTTGAGTCCGAAACCTGTCAACCAATCGATTGACCGCTTCGATATGCCCTTCACTAGGAGCCGCTGGTCCAGTCCCAAATTCATCCTTGGTAAAGGGGCGCAAGGCTTTGGCATGGCGACACAAGTTAATCGCTTGAATGTTCAGCCAGTTGTCTAGCAACCGTTGCTCATCGGGTGTCGCTGCCCCTTTTAGGTTGGTTGATGTACGGGTAGTCTGAGGGCTTTTTGGCTCTAGTGCAGATGCGCCTTGCCGAATTGCTCCTGAAGATTTCCCGTTTTGATTCGCAACTGGTAATACTGAACTTGCCATGCTTTGTTTCCTCTATTCTTGGTTGGGGCACGCTATACAGAGAAAGCCAATGCCCCCTCACTCTCCGTTTTTGGACCTACTACTACCGCATGGTTGTTGCACACTTTGGACATTGTGATGGTCTGGCTCCATTGGCTGCCATCCGACGAGGATGAGGTGGAGCAGTGCGTTGGCGAATCACAGCATTACGTACCACTGCCCGTTGCACCGTTTGAGGATTACTCAGAACCCGATTGGTAGCGGCTGCCATCGCTTTCACGGCGGTAGCACTATTAATCGGTTGACCAGAACGCGCTGCGGCTTTGAGCGTAGCAACCGTCTGGCGTTGAATGGTGGGAATGGTTCGTAGTAATTGTTTTCCGGCAGGACCTTGTTGGCTGAGGACTTGCGTCAGCCGTCCCGTAGCTTGAGTCATTACAGGCATGACCGGACGGAGAGCGCGTTTGCCACCCATAATGGAGATGGTGATCGGAAGTGCTGCCGCGATCGCAGCTTCTGCTTCGGCTTCAGTGGTTGCTTCAGCCGCCTGAGCCGCCAAAAATTCAGTGAGAGCCGCTTCGTGTGCCACTTCATTATTGGCAACCTCTGCTTCAGCTTCATTCGTACCAAACAGAGCCGCTTCCATCTGGGCAACTTCCATCTCAGCTTCTTGCACCAACGTACTCACAAGTTTTCCGGCTAGGGGACCGGCCACCGCTCCCACTCCCGGAATCATCCCTACCAGCGTTTTAGCTGCAATAGGAGCCAGTTTCTTCGCCAAGGGAGCCGCCACTTTCGCCAACGATTTGAGTCCCCTTCCCAACGCTTTGAAAAAGTACTCGCCTTCCTGCGACAGTTCTGGATTGCCGTAAGGATTAGCTTCCCACTCGTTTGTCAACTCTGGGTTGCTATAAGGATTTGACTCCCATTCATTCTCAAATTCGGGATTTGTCTCCCACTCATTCTCAAATTCGGGGTTACTGTAAGGATTGGAAGTTTCCCATTCGTTTGAAAATTCGGGGTTACTGTAAGGATTGGAAGTTTCCCACTCATTCTCGAATTCAGGATTAGCTTCCCATTCGTTGGAAAACTCCTGATTGGAAACTTCCCATTCGTTCTCGAACTCTGGGTTTGCATAGGGATTGCTGTAATGAGAAGTGGGTGTTTCAAACAGTCCTTCGTATTGAGTTGCCATGTTGAATGTTCTCCTTAAAGTTCAATGGGCTAACGGATTGGTTGATCTCGGTTTTGGGGTGGGGTATCTCCCCGTCGCAAGAATCCTCAAGTTCAACGGACTAACGGGTTGTTCGCTTTTGCAGAACGGCATTGCGGATAATGCCGCTGGTTACGACCTGTGAATTACCCAAAACCCGTGACGCATGGTCTGCCATCAAACGCAACGCCAGATCTGAGGTAATTGGGCGACCCGCCTGGTGAGCAGCTTGTAGGCTGGCAATGGTGCGGCGCAGAAGGCTCGGCACTAAGCGCAATAAACGGCGACCAGGCGAACCTTGTTGGTGCAGTAAGCGAACTAAACGGGCATTTGTCAGAATCAGAGTGGGCATGATAGAGCGCAACACCCCCCGTCCACCCATGCTCTGCACAATGCCCGGTACGGCTGCACCGAGAAAGGCTTCTGCCTCCCTTTCGCTGCCACTGTGGCTCGCTTCTGCTGCCAGCACTTCGGCTAATGCTGCTTCGTAGGCAGCTTCTGCATCACTGACTTCCGCTTCGGCTGCGTTAGTGCCAAAGAATTGGGCTTCCATTGCCACTGCGGAACTTTCCCCTACCTGCAACAAGGATTTGAGCAGATTGCCTGCAACCGAATTGGGAGTAGTTCCAATCAGAGTTTTGGCAGCAATGGGGGCAAGTTGTTTGGCAAATGGGGCGGTTGCTCTAGCTACTTTCTGGATGCCCTGTAGCGTTCTTCCAAAAAAAGATTCGTTTTGACTTTCCCATTCCCCTTCCATTGGGAATTGAGAGTAGTGTGAAGCTTCTTGCAGTTCCCACTCCTGCTCAGAGTGAGCAACGCTACTGCCGTTAACAGATGTATTCATCGATTTCTCTGTGAAACAATACCTGACCTAAACCACGTCCGAGGTGAAAGTGGCTTCTAGCCTGCAAAGCTTTCAGTCATCATCTGAGAACTATCAGTTTCAACCTAGACAATGTTTACTTGTGCAATCAGAATCGGTACAGCGTATGAATTTGCCGAATAGATTCAATCAGAGTTTGAGAGGAGATAACTTGCAATTGACGACAGTGCAATGCTCTCCAATAAGCAATTGCCTCAGCATTACTCGTCATCATTACTAAAATTTTCAGGTTGGGATAGTCACTCAAAAGATGAAGACAACCCTCCGGTGGAGAGTACACATTATCAGCACCCAGCAATAAAACATCTGCTTTGGCTACAGCAGCCGTGACGGCTTCCCATCCCTCAACATTTCCTAGCAACTCTATATCAGGTTGCTGTTGAAGAGCCTGTTCAACGATTTCCGCAATTACACCTGTAAGATTGGTGATTAGCACATGAATGGCAGATTTTATCTCATGCCTATTCTTGTGATTCATGTAGCACTCCTCTGGAGTGAGAATTTGGACTTATTAAAGTAGCCAACAATATTGAATTAAATGCATCCTTCATATCAGTTTTTTTCACGAACAAAAACTTGCAGTTAGTACTCATTATGATGTCACAGGTTAACTTCGATAGAGAATGGATCGTGGAACAGGATTTTATCTTTCAAAAGATCTATTTTTGGGATCGATCCTAGATCGATGTCTGCGATTATTCCCGTCTAAACAAGGCAATCGATACTCGTCTTGAGTAATCAGGTTAAGAAGAAGTCAGTTCCAACCAACGGTTTTCTAGCGCCAATTGAGCCGCCTGCCAGCGATGTTTTACCTTGAACTTTTGTAAAATATTATGAACGTGATGTTTCACTGTACGGACTTCAACGACTAATTCAATTGCAATTTCGCGATCGCTATAGTTTTTAGCAATGCAATGCAAAACCTCTAATTCGCGACGAGTGAGAAGAGGCTTTTCTTGAGATTGCTGCACGGCTTTTGGCTGTGCTAATCGCTCAAAGAGCTTGGCAGTGACTTCTGGCGAACATTGAGCAGTTCCTTGATACACTTGCTCAACGATTTGAATAACCTCAGCGCTAGATGCACCTTGTAAAGCGTAGCCGTGGGCACCGGCTTGAATACAGTCCAGAATCAGCTCAATATCATTTTTCAACTCAAGCACGACAACATAAGGAGACGGTTGTAACGATCGCCATGCCTGAATGTGAGTTATTGTTGCATTTTCCCCGATACCGCTATCAATCAAAACCAAGTGATTTGAGAGCTTTATAGCAGTTGAAGCAATATTAATGTCACCTATGTAACTATTTATCAAATAAGTAGGTTGATGAGATTGTAGTGCCAGCGTGATTGCCTCACGTAGCAGATAGCTGTTGGTCACAATACTAATAGAGGAACTAGCTAACGTAGATTTTTTGGAATGAGATGTAGGGTTTTGGGAACACAGCTCAGGTAGTAAATTCATATTTTCAATAGTTCCTTCTTAAGGAAAACTTAAACTTATGAAAGCGATTAATCATTACTATCTCAGTAACCGCTCTCATTCTAGAAACAAAGGCTTCAACTTTGAACATTTAGGTTTTTTTAGGATTATCAATTCAATCCGAACAATGTCTCATGCTATAAGCTAGAGCGTCGGTTCACTGACAATCTAGAGCTTGATTTACCGTTGCTCAATGAGCGCCAAAATGCTCATTTTTACTCATACGTTGTATTACTGAACCGACATAATTGGAAATGCCTGTGCTTTTAACGTACCTAAAACCTCATGTAGCTATGCTCTTATCGTCCCTACTTGGGAGTAGGGTTGACAGTACCCACTGGGGTACTCTTTATCCCAGATTCCGCATAACACTGTCCGGAGTATTGTCACAGAGAATTACACAATTGAAGTTGATTGCGACCTAGTTGTTTGGCACGGTACATCGCCATGTCAGCCTTCTTAATCAAAATCTCCTCTACTTCGC
>CBDTXL010000061.1:0-20063 GCA_965364435.1 uncultured bacterium | reverse complement strand
AGCTTACAGCAACCCCAATCTTTTAGTTCCAGTGTTTAACAGAACTTTAGAGTATAGGAATCTTTACCTGAAGACCTTCCCACATTCCGCATCCTTAACTGGCACAATCGTTTTTTTTTGTGATGGGTGATTAGCTAATACATGGAAGACGCCTATCCAAGCAATTGTCGTAGTTCTAACCTGATTATGGGGATGTGCGATCGCTAATTACATCCCACCCTTACCGCCTGCGCCCATATTTTTGATTCGCTGTACTTGCTCCTGAAACTCAGCACCTTTTTCAGGATTGACCATCGCCACAAAATTGGCAAAACCCTGAATCGAAGCCATCACATCAGAAGAATTTCCCCAGTGCTTGCCTTCTAAACCGTCTTTTTCAATCTGATACAGGGTAGCGCGGAAGCGTTTTAGCTCTTTTTTGGAAATATTGGGGCGTTCATTAACCACAATGCCAGTTACTTCTAGCTGACTGGACTTACCGCGAAGGATTCTCGTTTTTTGTTCATTGATGGCAAATCCCTCGTGGGC
Source organism: uncultured bacterium (assembly GCA_965364435.1). Lineage (GTDB taxonomy): Bacteria > Cyanobacteriota > Cyanobacteriia > Cyanobacteriales > Coleofasciculaceae > CBDTXL01. Next base: position 19,535 of record CBDTXL010000061.1, on the reverse strand, counting down.
AACAATCGACTCGGTGCGTCTGAGAACGTTACAGATATTGCAGAGACTCTCACCAGAGGCAGAAAACGTCAGGTCGTCAGCGTAGCGGGTGTAAACAAAGCCCAGAGTTTCTGCCATCCCCATCAGGCGTCGGTCGAGGCGACGGCATAGCAGGTTGGTAATCGCAGGACTTGCCGGTGAACCCTGCGGTAGGTGGCGGTCTGTAGTGGCTACATAATAAGTCTTGCCGTCCAGTTCGACTTCTTCAACCTGCGCTTGGGTACACAGCAAGCCGAAAATCGTTGCAGCAGCTTCCGAGTAGCCGAATGACTGGAAAAGCCCCTTGACGCGCTTATAGGAAATTGAGGGGAAGAAATCTTTGAGGTCGAAATTGATAATGACATCAGCCCCAACATGAGGCTGTGCATTACTGACAATTGAGCGATCGCGTCGGAAGCCATGAGCCGCATCGTTGAGTTCCAGCTTTTCCAGGATATTGACAAGAATCCAATGTTGTGCATTCTTCAATCGGGGCATTGGTGCCGAGATCAGCCGCTCTCCTCCTGTCTTTTTAGGAATCTTGAAGCGAATATAGTGAGAGATTGTCGAGGTATCCCTTGAAAAAGCCAGAAAGCGCAGTTGCTTTACACTAATCCCCATTGCACTAGCAATCTGCTCAGGCGTCTCACACACTGGCAAGCCATAAGCCTGCAACCGCTCCTCATCGCAATCAGTGTAGTTCAGACCACCAGATACACCGTCGCCAAGATAAGGAATCTCCTGCTGCTTTCGTTGCCGCCAAGCTTCTGCTCGCTCGATGCGCTCCCTTTCCCGACGTTCCTTCGTCTCCTGACGCTTGCGCCGCGACTCCTCCAGTCGTTGCTTGAGCATCTGTTTCCGCAGTGCTTGCTCATTATGGAGTTGCCGGTTTTCGGACTTGAGCGCATTGAGTTCTCGTTGGAGTTCCCCTCGACGTCGGATTTCATCCGCTGGATCTTGCGGTATCTCGCCTTGAGCAGGCCAGAACCCATAGCGTATCATTTCTTCCAGGATGAATTGCTCTTTGCCAATTTGTCGGACGCGATCGTAGAGTTCTTGGCGAGTGCGCGGCTGGTCAGACATATCGATTTTAGATTTTAGATTTTAGATTTTAGATTGGAGTGACACCGATGTTTGACTCATCAAAAATGTCTACCAGCCAAATCGAAGATATATACAACTATCTGAAACTATCAGACTCAGTGGCAACCGCCGGACAACCCACTGAAGCGCAATTCTCGGTTATTCAAGAATCAGGTTACCAAGTGGTTGTGAATCTGGCACTCCCCGAATCCCCGAAGGCTTTACCCCATGAGCAAGCCATTGTGGAGTCTCTAGGGATGCAGTATTTACATCTCCCTGTTGTCTGGGAAAACCCCACCCTTGAGGACATCGCTCGTTTTTTTAGCGTGCTGGAAGAGAACGCTGATAAACCTGTGTTCGTTCACTGTGCTGCCAATATGAGAGTATCAGCTTTCATGTATCTCTATCGCCGCGTTCATGACTGCATGAGTGATGAGCAGGCGAAGAGAGATTTACATGGAATTTGGACTCCTAATGATACCTGGCAGGAGTTTATCAAGCAGGTCATCGAGCATTATCAGCAACTATCAAGACTCGGCACCAATCTCTAGCAAGACTTTTAGGATACCTCGTTCTTGGGCGCGATCAAAGGCGGCGATCGCTTCATCCAGGGGATAGTGCGACTGGATCAGGTACTTGACATCAACTTGTTCTTGTGATATTACTTGCAGGGCTTGTGGAAAAGGGCCGCAGCGCGAACCGATGAGGGTGATTTCATCCACCACCAAAGATGAGGCATCAAAGGTCAGGTGACCGGCATAGGTGCTTTTGAGTACTAGGGTGCCTCGTGGACGCAAGGCTCGGCGTGCGATCGCAAATCCTTCAGGATTACCAGTACACTCCACTGATAGGTCAAAGGCTCGGTCAGTTACAACATCAGCTAACCCAGTTTTGATGCCCCTCGCCGCTAAGTAATCCAGTTTGTTGCGATGACGCCCTACCACCAAGAGATCGCAGCCGGTTAGCGCCAGCGTCTGCGCCACTAGTTGGCCCAGCTTACCATCACCAACCACCAGCACCCGGTCATCTGGACGCACTGGGACCTGCTGCTGGATTTCCAAAGCCGCTGCTACTGGCTCCGTAAACGTAGCTACATCGGTAGGTACATTGTCAGGCACGGGATGCAGGTTTGCGATCGGCAACGTGAGATATTCGGCGAAGGCTCCGTTGCGGTTGACGATACCTAGCACCGTTCGGTTTTCGCAGTGAGTCGGCTGTCCGCTACGACAGAATCGGCACTCGCCACAAACGGCGTTAATTTCTCCCACCACCCGCACTCCAACTAGCTGCTTTGGTCCCTGTTCCACGACGCCGACAAATTCGTGACCTAAAATGCCGCTGTACGGGTAGTAACCTCTGAGCAGTTCCAAGTCAGTGTTGCAGATGCCAGCCCGCACCACGCGCACCAGTGCTTCACCCGGTAGCGGTTCGGGAATGGGGACATCGGAGCGCAGTTGCAGTTGGTTGTTCTCTAGCCAAAGAGCTTTCATATTCCGTTGTGAGGAGAGTTTAAAAACATCTTAATCGCTGGACGCCAAACAATAGCAGGAGTGTGGCATGCACGAAAACGAAACCAATAAAGTAGCTCAAGTAACATCAGTTCCGGTAATGCCTCAGGTAAGGCTTCAAAACAATAGTTCTCTTGCCAGCAATCCATCGAAATTGGCAACGGCGGAAAAAATTCGAGCAGGAGTTACTCAATTTCTTCAACCAGGCGGTGAAATTCAATCGATCAGGTTGTCAACTATGAGCGATATCGAGAAGAAAAACGATGCTGGAAGAGCGCATGATATCGATCTAAACAGATTGGTCTACGAAGTTCAGATTAAATATCCGGAATATACGGATATCAAAGTAGGAACATTCGTTAATTCAACAATGGTTTTGGCAATTGATGCCGAAACAGAAGAGTTGCTTTTCCGCTCGATCACGGGTAAGAGCAAAAATCCAAATGGGTTTATCCATCCAAAGCTCTAAGGGCAGTCATCAGGGTGCATCTACTTATTCCCTTATCCGCCTCAGTTTTTCCTCTGCCGGGATAAATTAAGCAAATCCCTGATAACCGGAGTGCTCGTTACTTATCCTTATCGCCAAATGCAGATATCCCGTTGAACAGCATGAGCAAGCCGCCGATTAACACGGCTAGGGCTAACCCACCCGTTACGAGGTCTAGTAAGGGAGTCGTTTCCATATTCATCTCCAAGCTATGCAGACGTTGGGGGTTTTGGTTTAGAGTGCGATCGCGCTTAATTCCCCTAGAACACTTCCTTTAATAACGTTTGATCGCCCGTGCCATCTCTCGCTTATCCTGACGCTCCTTGAGACTTTCGCGCTTGTCATGGAGCTTTTTGCCTTTGCCCAGAGCAATGCTCACTTTGACTAAGCCCCGCTTCATATACATCTTCAAAGGCACAAGCGTCAAACCCTCCTGCTCTACCTTGCCGATGAGCTTGCGGATTTCCTTTCGGTGCAGCAGCAGTCGGCGCGTGCGACGTGGCTCATGATTGAAATAATCGCTGCTGCTTTGGTATGGGGAGACATGCACATTCAGCAGCCAAGCTTCGCCATTACGAATCAGGGCATACCCATCTCGCAAATTTGCCTTGCCCTCTCGAATCGACTTAACCTCCGTCCCCTTTAACTCAATCCCCGCCTCGTAAGTCTCTAAGATTTCGTAGCGGAAACGGGCTTGTCGGTTATCACAAACAACTTTGTAACTTTCACTTTTATCACTCATATAAACAAATCTAACGCCTGACCTCAATAATAGTGATTAGGACTTACGCACCCTTTACAGAATTTTAGAGATTTCCGCTCCCCCTTGGCTTTGGTAAGGGGATGAATCTAGTGGCCGTTGCCAGAAATAACCCACCAGAAGGAGCTAGAGCGTCGAGAGGTTTTCTCCCACTACTGGAAAACTTTCGCACCCCCTGCACTAGTGCATCACAGCCAAAATACCTAACCCGTTAAAATCATCCCCTCCTCTCCAGGTTACTTCTGTCGAGCTGCACTAGGGCGTCAGTTCATTAATAGTAGGGGCAACCACTGCCGGAGCGAAGGTGAGGAGATTGCCCCTACTCCCCTGTGGTTGCTCGGCTTTCGCCCAATTTCAAGCGACAAAGCCAAACTCTTCCCCTATTTCCTACTCCCCACTCCAAGCGCAGGCTTTTACCGCCAATCAGTGCCAGCGCTTCACCAACTCTTGATGAAGTTTAGTGGCCTGAGAAAAATTGAAAGCTTTAAGACGTAATCCGCTTAGCTAGCGTCTCCCTTAGAGAATCTAAATTTGAAAATCTAGACCTGTGATCAAGATCACTTAAGTCTCTAAAAAATATCACTTAAGCCTTTCGTAAATATCACTTAATTCTCTAGAAAATATCACGTGAATATTGCTTTGTTATTGGCTTTAATGATTTTTATAACTTCATATTAACTTGATAGGAAACTGTCAAATGGTAATCACCACAAGCCTTGCCCCTAAAGCAATACAGAGATAGTAATTAAAAATAAGTTTAATTCAAAATTTAAAAATTCGGCAAAGTTTGGGTATAAGTATAGGCATTTTTTGAGGTTGTTTGCCAAGATTAAAACGTAGGGTTAATGAAGGGAAAAACCTAAAACAACCAAGAAAAACAAAGATTAATTGGTTTCTAACAAAACTATTTAGAGATTCTTCGAGCGGTAGATTTTGGTTATTTTCTTCAGAGCCTTGCCCCAGTCAACCTTTAGTTTTTTGAGCAATGAATCTCATGTCTACTTCAACACTCCTGAAAAAATTATCGATGGCTGCCGCTGGAGCAGCACTAATTACCCTAGGAGCGCTTGGTACAGCTCAGGCAGGAGCCACAGCTGCCACAGTTGTTCCAAATAACCTACAAACTACAGAAGGAAATGAGGCAAATGCTTTTCCATTCAACATTGGTGGCAGTTGCATGGGTTGCCCGTTGCCCTCACAGCGGTATCAGCAAGTTTACGCCGCTTCAGAGTTTGCATCCCTCTCTGGACCGCAACTGATCACTCAAATCTTATTTCGCCCTGATGCAAGTTTAGGGCAAGCTTTCTCGTCAACCCTCTCTGATATCCAGATCAACCTTTCTACAACGAGTGCAGCCCCCACTGGTTTAAGCACAACTTTTGAAGATAATGTCGGGAGTGATGACACAGTAGTTTTCAGCGGACCCCTCTCACTCTCCAGCGCGTTCACTGGACCTGTAGGAGGGCCTAAGGATTTTGATATCGTGATTAATCTATTGACCCCCTTCCTCTACAACCCTAGCGCAGGCAACCTCTTGCTCGACATAAGGAACTTTGCAGGAGGCGTGACAACTTTTTTTGATGCTCAATTGCAAACCGAAGATTCTACATCCCGTGGCTATACGCTTGGCGCTAGGGATGTTAACGCCTCCATTGGTGATACCGACTCATTGGGATTAGTAACCAAATTCACCATAATCTCCCCACCCCAAGCCGTTCCTGAACCGGCTTCTGTGCTAGGTCTATTTACAGTGGGTGCTATCGGTGCTGGTTCAGCACTGAAGCGCAACAAGAAGCAGCAAGCATAAGATCACAGCCTCAACTAACTGCAAAACCCATTCTCAAACCACGAGTTCTTCCTAGAGACTTCCAGCGAAAACAACAAGTGGGTGCATCTCCACTTTTCTCCTCAAGAAATCTACCCCACACTCAAGTCAGTCCTCGATTTACCGCCTCACCCACAACGAATAACTAGAGATTGCTTCAACCCCACACTGAAGCCCATCATATTCTCCTCACCTACAACGAATAACTAGACATCGCCCCTTGCATTGAGTCAACAGTGCGATCGCTTAGGGAGCCCTCTAAGACATTGAGCATCCCGGCCTCAAAACAACCTAAAGACCTCCGTACTGTCCCTTGGTGTGCTTGAGGTCAATTCAGAATACCAATGATTACCGGAACAATAGCACGGGAATATGGCTGCTGCGAAGCATTTGAGCGGTTGTGCTGCCAATTACCAAATGGCGGATACGGCTGTGTCCGTAAGCTCCCATCACCAAAAGACTGATTTCTTTGTCTTCGACGTAGCTGGCAATCACTTTTTCAGGATCGCCTTGAAGGATTTGACAAACCGGATTGAAGCCAGCCGCACGAACCTTTTGTTCTGCCTCATTGAGGTGAGCTTTCGCCTTTTCATCATCAGGTTTCTTCACAACACTCAGCATATGCAGATCTAAACCCTTGAAGGTAGGCGATTTCATCAGAAATTGCAGCAATTTTTGGCAACTCTTACCGCCGTCATATGCCAGTAACAATCGCTCCATCGACTTGAATTGGCGAGAGGTGACGAGACACGGCTTATGGCTGGCACGAACAATCCGCTCCAAATTTGCCCCAAGATGCCCAGAAGCAAACTCGGCGTTTTCACCTCGCTTACCCAAAATAATTAAGTCAGCACGGGTTTCAAATTCATGAAAACTATCCACCAAAAAGCCGGTTTCGTGAATTAGCTTCACCTCCTGCACTCCTTCGGCTGTTAAGGCTTGCTCCGCCTCCTGAAGGATTAGTTTGGCGCGATGGTGATTAATTTTGGCTTTTTCGTCACGGCAACAAGGGATGCCATCGGAATTTGCTTCACCCAATTTCCTAGAACCAGGATGAAGAACAGTAGGAAAACGCCTGAACACAGAGTTGAAAGGCGTTTGCGTCCTCCAGACTGGATGTTAATCACAGATTGACCAATCATGGCACAGCCTGCCATCCCACCAAAGAAGCCTGTGACAATATTGGCAATCCCTTAACCCTTTGCTTCCCGGTTCTTGTCGCTCGGTGTATCCGTTAACTCGTCGAGCAATGAGGCAGTTAGGAGTGATTCTAGCAACCCGACAATTGCCAACGTCAGAGCGTAAGGGAAAATAATTTGCAGTGTTTCTGCGTTGAACGGCACATTGGGAAGGCCAAACGACGGGAGGGTACTGGGGAGTTCTCCCATATCGCCAACTGTAGGAACATCAATTCCCATGAAAATAGATGCTGCCGTTAGCACCACAATCGCAACCAGTGGTGAAGGTACAACCTTCGTAAACCTTGGCAGAATGTAGATAATTGCCAGCCCCATCGCTGTCATCACGTATACTGCCGACGTCACATTGGTGAGTTGTGGCAGTTGTGCCATAAAAATCAGGATTGCCAGCGCATTCACAAACCCGATCATCACAGCACGAGGGACAAATTTCATCTGGCGACCTAGTTTCAAGACACCAAAGAGAATTTGAAAAATCCCCGTCAGAATCGTGGCAGCAAACAGGTATTGCAATCCATGATCTTTGACTAGGTGAATCATCAGCAGTGCCATCGCACCAGTTGCTGCTGAAATTAACCCTGGTCGCCCACCGACAATCGCCGTCACCACGGCAATGCAAAATGAAGCATACAGCCCAACTTTGGGGTCAACACCTGCGATGATGGAAAATGCGATCGCTTCTGGAATCAGCGCCAGTGCCACAACAGCACCCGCCAGAATATCTCCCCGAACATTGGAGAACCATTCTCGCCTCAAAATAGTTGTATTCAAGTTACCTCCTAAAGTAGCTGTCCACGAAAAGCCAAGACTCTTAACGTACTGGAAATACCCCACCCACCATAAGCCTGTGAGAGAAACAAGTACGATGAAGAGAAAACAAGCTGTTGCTGGCGCTTTAATGCAGAGTCTATAAAGACCGCACTGCACTAGCTTGATGCTATGTATCGGTGAAAACGAATTATTCGTTTTAATTCATAAGGGAGCCTTTCTACAAGCTCGTTCCTCTAGCACATCTGAGAGGTTAATTAACTTACTGACTGCAACGCGAACCCATCCAACTCAGACCAGCATTTACTCGCCAAGTTTTATACTGTTGGATGAGAGCAACTTTTCGTCACAGTAAGACTTTAGTTCCACGCTACGGTGGACAATTCCAAATACTTAGGGCTAATGAAGAGATTGCTTTTTGCAACATTACTTGCATCTGTTCGCCGATGAATACCCACAAGGGAACTTATGGTTTGAAGTTAGCATATCACGACAAGTTTACATTTTGCAATAAAATATAATTTTCTCTTCGTAGCCAGGAAACCATTGGATTTGGGCAATTTGGGAGTGATGTGCCGATTTTGGGATTGGCGATAATAGTGCCATTCGGCTTGTAGTAACCGCTTTAGCGGTTATAAAAGAAACTCCATGTATGAATATCGTCGCCTAACCCCCAATCAGCGCATTGAAGTCGTTCAACAACGTTTCGCACAAGGTTATCCGCCCCATAGCCCACCGCATCCAATTCGAGAGCAATTATTTTATCTATTAACAGCATCTTGTTATGAACATCAACCTCACATGAAGTGTGAAGAACGAACCGACTCAGCCTGCTGACGATCGCTCATCAGTGCCCACCCTAACTATTGCCTTATCACCATTACATTAACTCAGGCATTGCCCGTGCTGTGTTTCAAGAGCGGCTTTGCCTATGGAATGAGCCAATCGAGTTCAGGCGACTCTAGGCTCTCAAGATCGGGCGAGTTTAAGGATTAAGTCATGGTTGTAACGTCATCTGAGTTAGAAGACGGGATTGCTCAAGCCATTGAGCGCCGTCGGAATTTTGCAATTATTTCCCACCCCGACGCGGGAAAAACAACGCTAACGGAAAAGCTGCTGCTCTACGGAGGAGCCATCCAAGAAGCAGGAGCAGTAAAAGCGAAGCGGACAGTAGAAACCCGCTTGGAACCCCTGCCCTTTACCGTAGCGCGTTGGGTGACAGGGGGTTGGGACGCTTTGGAAAAAGTCGGGCGACTGTTCAATACATTTGTGGTGAAAGACCGTTGGCAGCGTCCCGTGCTGCTGTTCAAGAATCAGTGGAATTTGGAGCAGAACGTTGCAGACCATCCCGAGTTGCAGTTAAGTCCCATTGCACTACCACCTACCAGTGAGAGCAGCTAGGCGATGACTTCACAAGCGAAAATGCGGAGTTATTTTTGGACGCCCCCTTAGGTTTTTTGTTTAGCGACAGTAATAGTCTCCAGGATCTCCCAAAGTTCTGTGCAAAAATCGAGTATGTCGTTACTGCGATCGCTGCATTCCTTTGGGAAAACCGCATGAACTTGGGTCTAGGACAAACACTCGGTGGACGCTACAACATCATCACCCAACTCGGACAAGGTGGGTTTGGTAAAACCTTTGTAGCCCAAGACCTGCACCTCCCCGGCAACCAAAAGTGTGTTGTTAAGCAACTGAAGCCTCAATCGACTGACCCCTTGACCTTACAAACGGCAAGGCGTTTGTTTGATACCGAAGCAAAAGTCCTGCACCATTTGGGAAATCATGATCAAATTCCCCAGCTTTTTGCTTACTTTGAAGAGAATCAAGAATTCTATCTGGTGCAGGAACTGATTGAAGGTGATGACCTTAGCGAAGAACTCACCCCCCCAACCCCCCCTTATCAAGGGGGGGCAAGGGGGGGTTCCCCTTCCCACGGGGGGGCGAGAGGGGGTTCCCCTTCCCACGGGGGGACAAAGGGGGGTTCCCCTTCCCAAGGGGGAACTAAGGGGGGTCGCTTAAGTGAAGTTCAGGTCATTTCCCTGTTAAAGGACATCCTGGAAGTCTTAGAGTTTGTTCATCAGAAGAACGTCATTCACCGTGATATCAATCCCCGAAACTTAATCAGGCGTAAGAAAGACGGCAAGTTGGTTTTGATTGATTTTGGTGCCGTTAAACAAGTCAGCACCCAGGTAATCAAAGGCGGGAAGACAAGTTACACCATTGCAATTGGCACTCCTGGCTATCGACCCAGTGAACAAGCAAACGGCTACCCAAGATTAAGCAGTGACATCTATGCCGTAGGAATGGTTGGGATTCAAGCCCTCACCGGCATACTTCCTGAGCAATTGCCAACAAACCCCGACACCTGTGAAATCAGCTGGCAAGACCAGGTATCGGTCAGTCCTGAGTTAGCAAAGATATTAGACAAAATGGTGCGCTACGACTTCCGGGAGCGCTACTCATCAGCCACTTCAGCCTTACAAGCACTTACAGACTTAACAGAAGCCCCCAACACCACCCGCGCCTTACCCCCAGCCTCATCACCCTCACCCTTTCTCACCAAACCAAAACTCTCCAAAGCACTCCTGTACAAGGTTTTAATCTCAATTGCGGTCATCGGCTTGGGGGTTGCGGTAACGGTTTCGGTACTTAAAGTTATTAAGTCTGCCAACGCGACTGATTTGTATCAGCGGGGCGAAACTCTCTTAGAGTTGAAGCGGTATAAAGAGGCGCTTAATGCTTACAATCGAGCGGTTGAACTTAAACCAGAATACGCCGAAGCTTGGAAGGGTCAAGGCAATAGTCTTTTAGAGTTAAAACGGTATCAAGAAGCCCTCGACGCTTACGACAAAGCGATTCAAATCCAACCGAATTATTTGGAAGCTTGGAATGGTCGAGGCAAGGCACTGGATTACTTGCAACGGTACAAAGAAGCGATCGCTTCTTTTGATGCGGCACTCAAAATCGAGCCTAATAATCTGGAAGCCTTGAATCAACGAGGCAATATGCAGATTAAGTTGCAGCAATATTCTGATGCGATCGCTTCGTTTGATAAAGTGGCTAAAATCCAACCCGATTACTCCCCAGCCTGGTACAGGCGCGGTTGGGCACTGCATAATTTGCGCCGCTATCAAGAAGCAGTGCAATCTTATGATAAAGCAGTTGAATACAAGCCAGATTCCTCAGAAACCTGGTATCAACGAGGCAATGCCCTCATTAACTTGCAAAAGTACAAAGAAGCGGTGGAATCTTATGACAAAGCAGTTCAATTCCAACCCGACTTCTACACCGCTTGGTATAGCCGGGGCAGTGCGCTGAGTAACTTGCGACAATACCCAGAAGCCGTTGCCTCTTTTGACCAAGCCGTTAAATTTAAGCCTGACGACTACGATGCCTGGTACAGTCGCGGCTGGGCACTCCATCAATTACAGCGCTACGAAGAAGCTGTTACAGCTTATGACAAGGCGGTTAAACTACAACCGAACTCTTACCAAGCCTGGTACAACCTGGGCAATGCACTCTATAACTTGAAACAATACCAAGAAGCGATCGCCTCCTACAACAGAGCGGTTGAAAACAAGCCTGATCATTACGAAGCTTGGTACAGTCGCGGCAATGCTCTATTGAACTTGAAGCGATATCAAGAAGCTATTGAATCTTATGATAAAGCGATTCGATTCAAGCCAGATTACCGAGAAGCAATAGATGCCCGAAATAAAGCGCAAAGTCAGATAGAGTCAGAACAAAAGAAGCGAGAAGCCCAAAAAGATTCGGCACAGCAAAATCCGCAAAAGAATCAGCCGTAGCCTCAAGGTTATAAACTTTCCTGCTGTGTGTTAGGACGAGCTTGTTGTAAATCGCTTGGCTTTAACTGGGGTAAGCGATCTATTTCTGTCTGTATCTCTACATCAATCTTGAGAATAGGTTCAGTCGAAGCAGCCTTTTGCCTTTGATTGAGAAGAAGAATTTCTCTTTCCATCCTCTGTCGTCCTTGCTGGAAAAAGTCTTGGGAAGGGGTATTTGGAAGCAAGTCGCGAGAGAACTGATTGACTTGTGATTGAGTCAGAGACTCTTGTCCAGCTACTGCTGCCCTCTGTTCACCCAGTAGCCCAGCTGTTGATAATAGCAACGCAATTCCTAGAGTTGTATAGGTAAGTTTCATGTGTCATCGATGCCCCCTACCTCAGAATTCTGTTAGAATTTTATACCTCTATTTTATTTCGGCAGGACTAGTTACAGAATCCCCCAAATAGGTGAGCTGCCTTCACCCGATCAGGTGATGTTTCAGGAAAAAATTGATGGCATTCGACACTTAGAACCTATCCGGAAAGTAGGTTTAAGAGATTTGGAACCACAGATGTAGACGCGAAGCGGCTTGCCGAAGGCTACACAGATGAACACAGATGAATACAGATACTTAATCATCTTGAAAGGACTTTTCGGATAGGCTCTTAAGCAGTGAACAAGACGTTTTCCTTGAACTATGGGTAGTTAGCCTGATTTGATTTACGGCTTACCTGATAATCGCACCACTCTAAAACTCGATTCCATGCCCACCAAGGATCAGGGTCTTTAGCTTGAAGCTGACCAACTTTGCTACTAATATAGCCAACATGACCCCCGTAAGCGGTCACTACCAAGTCGATAGCTGGATTTCCAGCACAAGCAGCTTGCAAGTCAGGCACAATCGTTGGGTCAAACAAGGGGTCGTCGGCAGCATATAGGATCAAAGTCGGTTTTTTGAGGTGAGGTAAGAGGTAAAGACCGCTGCTAGCGTCGTAGTACTCTTCCACAGAAGAGAAGCCCAATTGCCCAATCACTAGTTCATGATCAAAACCCCAAATACTGTTAGCCCGTTCAATGGCGGCTGGGTCTATTGCCTGAGGGTGAGCCTGATGAATCCGCCAAGCGAGTTTTTTCAGTTGCTGCGCGATCGCTTTTTCTAAATGTCTGCCCCATCGGTCTTTGACTAGATAGGAAAGGGAACGGTTGGAATCAAGGCTGGGACAAATTACCGCTCCGCCGCCAATTTCTGACTCTTGCAGTCCTAAATTCTGCCCCCATGTCGTGATCGTCTGTGCTGCTTTAATCGCCCACAGCGCTAGTTGTCCCCCCAGAGAGAACCCTGTAAACCAGAATGGTGCCGGACAACCCATTGCCTTAGCCTGGGCAGCAATATGGACAAAATCTTCTCCTTCGTACAAGCCATCAGACGTTAACGTTGGAGACAACTCAGCTGTTTTCCCGTGGGCACGCCAGTCAAAGAGAACCACTGCATAACCCTGAGCAAGGGCTTTGCGCCCTAGTAGTCTGAGAAACCATTGGTTATCCAGATCACCTGTAATCCCATAGGTGCCAATAATTGTGCTTCGGGGGTTCTCAGGAATGCCAACAAGACCAAAAATTGGCACTCCCCCCGCCCCGGTAAAGATTGTTTCTTGGTAGAAGGGTTCTGTTTCAGTAGTGGTCTTTTCCCAATCACGGCTGGCCCTCAAAGCTGTGTAGAGGGTCATTGATAAGCCATTTTTAAGCAACAAAGGCGGAGTAAAGGGCTTGCGAATGCTAGCTATTACCACCGAAAGTTCAGTACACGTCAATTTTCTTCAGAAATAATTTATATTCTGCCTTTATAATCGGAAAGGTAACGTTATTTTCCTCTAACAGTTCTTATTGAACTATAACAAACACACTTAGCAAAAATTAATCTTTTAGTGATGCCCCGGATACTCGTCATCGACGACGACCCTGCCATTTCAGAATTAGTCTCCATTAATCTGGAGATGGCTGGTTACGAAGTTAATCAAGCAGCGGATGGCATCAAGGGTCAGGCACTAGCCCTCCAACTACAGCCCGACCTGATTATGCTCGACTTGATGCTGCCCAAAGTGGATGGCTTCACCGTCTGCCAGCGCCTGCGTCGGGATGAACGCACAGCCGATATTCCGGTACTGATGTTGACAGCCCTCAGTCAAACCCAAAATAAGGTGGAAGGCTTTAATGCTGGTGCCGACGATTACTTGACCAAACCATTTGAACTCGAAGAAATGCTGGCGCGGGTGAGAGCCTTGCTGCGACGCACAGACCGCATTCCAGCAGCTGCCAAGCACGCCGAAATCCTGAACTATGGTCCTTTGACACTAGTTCCCGAAAGATTTGAGGCGATTTGGTTTAATGAAACGGTTAAACTCACACATCTGGAGTTTGAGCTACTGCACTGCTTACTCCAGCGTCATGGTCAAACGGTTTCTCCCAGTGAAATCCTTAAGGAAGTCTGGGGCTATGATCCCGATGATGACATTGAAACAATCCGGGTGCATATCCGCCATCTGAGAACGAAGCTAGAACCTGATCCCCGCCATCCTCGGTATATCAAGACTGTTTATGGGGCAGGTTATTGCTTAGAGTTGCCCACCACTCAACAGTCAAGCGAAGACGTTGACTCAGCAGCTAGTTGAAAAAACTCACGGCTGAGTGCTTAGTAGTAAGAATTACTGCTAGTACTAGGATGGGCATTTGGTATCAAAAGTCTCTGTAGCCCTCCCTCTAGTTTGAACTATGCTGCCAGTTATTTACTCCGATGAGTTTCTCAAACACGATAACGGTCGATTCCACCCAGAACGACCAGAACGTTTGACCGCTATTGTGAATGCCCTAAAAGCTGCGCCTTGGGCTGACAAAATTGAGTGGCAGCTGCCGACGCCAGTGGAAACTCGTCCTGTGATGCCTCTACTGCAACAAATTCATACCCAGCGCTACATCGAGACGGTTCAGCAAATCGCTAGTGATGGAGGTGGAATGCTCGACGGCGATACGCCGGTTTCTTCCCGCAGTTACGATATTGCTTTGCTTGCGGTGAGTGCGTGGTTAGATGGCGTTGATGATGTTCTCGCCACCGGAAACCCAGCCTTTGTCCTAGCGCGTCCCCCTGGGCATCATGCTGAGCGTAACACGGGGATGGGGTTTTGCTTATTTTCCAATGCCGCGATCGCCGCTTACTATGCCCTGGAACAAGCGGGCATCCAAAGAGTCGCTATCCTGGACTGGGATGTCCATCACGGCAACGGTACCCAAGACATTGTTGAGAGCGACGCCCGAATTGCCTACTGTTCGCTGCATCAGTCTCCCTGCTATCCCGGTACCGGCAACGCCAGTGAGCGGGGTATGCACAACAATGTGCTAAATCTGCCCATGTCACCAGGTAGCAAATTGGCTAATTACAAGCCAATCTTTGAGGAGAAAGTCATACCGTTTTTAAAAGATTTTCAGCCGGATTTACTGATTGTCAGCGCTGGTTACGACGCTAATGCCGATGACCCCTTGGCGGGGATTTGTCTACAGCCGGAAGATTACGCAGTGTTCACCACTTACTGTCTCCAACTAACTCGTCGCCTTCTCTTTGGTCTAGAAGGAGGTTATCACCTCACCGCCCTTGCTCAATCAGTTGTAGCGACGATTGAAAGTTGTTTGGCTTAGGGGATAGCGCCCTCGCTTTCACCGAATCTTGACATATCTACACTGAACGCATCTACTACTATTGCTCAGTTGCATCTCTGCCAAAAGGTTGCTATTAGGCGCTTTCATCCCTGTTTCAGGTCAAGCGACTGATGCCAGGTATGTTTAATTCTTCACCAACACAAAATATTTAGCATCCCCCTAAAGGTATATTTTTATCTATCTTTGGGTATACTTGGCAAAACGCGAGTCTCCAGTGGAGGCCGTGGGCAAGCGCACCTTAGGCAGGAAAAGCAAGAGCCAAGTATGAACTCCTTAGAATTAGACACAGAAATTGGTAAGATGGCGAGGGCGATGATGACTCGTAACACGCAAATCGGGACAGCCCTCATCGATCATCTAAGAACTCAACTGACGCTTGAATCTGTAGCCGGTGTGCTGCTCCTGAGTATCAATCGTTTGCTCTGGCTTGACACGGATTCAGTTATCTGGACGATAGAAAATCTGATTCCTGCGGATATTATGCAGGAAATTCAAAGAATAACTTCATTCACTGTCTATAAGCATTTGGTTGGCAAGGGATTTGTGCCAGGGAAAGACTTGAGTGTTGATGCAAATGGCAAACTGCTACTGAATAGAACGGCTAAAACAGCCATATGATTGATGGAGGGGAGTAGGAAGTGCGCGATCGCTTCCTACCTCTTCTCAAGATTTACTCATAGGACTTACGCCCTCGCCCTATTTATTGAATTTTAGATTTCCGAAAAAAGAGGTTTATTAAAATACTATTGATTAAATTTAATAAACGTGAATTTATTTATAAAATAAACTTATTGATAGTTGTGTCATCACGCGATCGCATAGCTGAAAATTTCTTCATCAACTCTTTACATCAAAACTCCGAAATTTAGAGACTAAGCAGTCTTACTTGTGTAAGATGAAAAAAGACTACTTTTACTGACGCAAAGAGAAAATAACCGAGGGGCTTTTTTGATAAAGCACTCGCCTTCTCTCTCGCTGAATAAGGGACGCAATCTGCATTACCAAGATCTCACTCCATAGCGTGTGAGGGTGTTTCAATCCAAAACAGCCGACTTCCGGTGTCGGCGTTAGGGTTACCAGCCTTGCTGGGAAGACACTGGTTAGATTATCCAAAAGCTTCAAGATTTAAACACTATCCCTAACGGATAGGTAAATAACATTGAAGATAACCGCATGGTTGTGCGATTTCCTATGACAGATCAAGCTCTTGTCCGTAGACCAATAATTCAACCCACTGAAATTTTGAATCAGTTGCACAGTGGGCAACTTCTCAGAGTCAATGGCTGTCGTGGCAACGCTCTCATTATCTGCCATCGCCACCATGCTGAACTCGCAGGACCCGGTGCTGCTGTCGGTGGTCCTTTTGATGTCGATTGTAGCCGAGTTATTCCTGTAGGCAAAATATCCATCGTTTATCCTGAGTCTCCTATAGAGCGGCAGAAAGCGTATGCCCAGCGGCAACAATGGATTCTCTTTACTCAGCATGCGATGGCGAGTTGGGTGCCGTTGCAGCGTGCCAAAAACCTCTTAATTTTGCTTCACAAATACTTCGACCCACAAATCATTAACCAACTGCCTGACGAAGTCCTCGCCCAGCTAGTGGGAGTTTTGCCAAAAACGATGAGCTTGGTGCGTCAATCCCTTGAGTTTCAGAAGTCGAGTACGCCGCAAGTTTCACAACAGGTGGGAGTGTAAGGAAGAGTTGAAGGTTGAAGGTTAAACGTTCTAACCTTCAACCCTCGGCATTAAATCAACTTGACAGCCTTCAGTCCAAAGAACAGCGCCAGAGCTACGCCCGTGGCACCACCTAGGATTACAAAGTAAGCGACTACTCCTGACATTTACATTTCTCCACAAAAACTCTTATGAATCCATTGAAACATTTAGTGAGCTAGAATACAGCCCACGGTTCCTTGGGAAAAAGGGTCTTGGTAATGGATTCTGTTATTCGTGTTGATGTACCGCAGCAGTCTTATGATATTGCGATCGCTCAGCGGGACGCGAAAGCCTCCAGCGCAGCGGGTGGCTTGGATGATCTAGGCGTTTGGATGAGCCGTCTGAAACTGGGCAAGAAAGTTTTGCTGGTGTCAAATCCGGTTATATTCAAAAAATACGGGGAAAGAGCGATCGCGGCACTGAAGTTAGTAGGATATGAGGTATCCAGCTGCACCCTCCCGGCTGGTGAACGCTACAAAACTCTCAAGTCCTTACAAAAAATCTATGATATTGCCCTGCAACACCGCCTAGAGCGCTCCTCCACAATCGTTGCCTTGGGGGGTGGAGTAATCGGCGATATGGCTGGCTTTGCTGCTGCTACCTGGCTACGCGGGATTAATGTCGTACAGGTGCCGACATCGCTTTTGGCGATGGTTGATTCTTCAGTGGGTGGCAAGACTGGCGTCAATCATCCCCAAGGCAAAAACTTGATTGGCGCGTTTCATCAGCCGCGATTTGTTTTAATTGACCCCTCGGTATTAAAGACATTGCCGCCACGAGAATTTCGGGCGGGGATGGCGGAGGTGATCAAATACGGCATTATCTGGGATGCTGAGCTATTTGTCAAGCTGGAGGACACTAAGCGTCTCGACCAACTGCGTTACGTCGATGAGGAGTTGTTGCAAATTATCCTCTCTCGCTCCTGCCAAGCCAAAGCCGCTGTTGTCAGCAAGGATGAGAAAGAAGCGGGTTTGAGAGCGATTCTTAATTACGGTCACACGATTGGTCATGCCGTGGAAAGTTTGACGGGATATAAGTTAGTTAATCATGGGGAAGCGGTTGCGATCGGGATGGTTGCAGCAGGTCAGATTGCGGTTCAACTTCGGATGTGGAAGCCAGAGGACGCCGAACGTCAAGATGCCCTGATTCAGAAAGCAGGATTACCCACTAAGCTACCTAATGTGCTGGACATTGAAGCAATTCTCGATACTCTACAAACGGATAAGAAGGTCGAAGCTGGTAAGGTGCGATTTGTTCTCCCTACCCAGATTGGGGCGGTGACGGTGACTGACCAAGTGCCAGCGGATGTGATTCGGCAGGTTTTGCGGGAAATACAGGGGTGATGAATAAAAAAACCACAGATGCACACAGATAAACACAGATGAATTTCAGGATTATCTGCGTTCATCTGCGTTCATCTGCGGTTAATAACGATCGAGATTAGGTTAGGGCAAACAGTTTGTCAGCCCTTGATTCAATTAAAGCCCTGTTGCTCAATTAGACTTTCAGCCAAGCACAAAGCCATTGAAGTATCATCTGTCCACTGCCCTGGCTTCAGTCGGAAAGGCCCGCCTCCAACCATATCCTCAATCGGTGTAAATGAACCTGGCGGTCTAAACTCTAGAGTGGTTCCCACCGCATCTCCTACTGCCAAGCCTAGGAGACAGCCACGGTAACGCTCAATTGGCTCCATTTTGGAATTACTCTTATAGCTGATAGCCCAATTCTGGCAAATGGAAATGCGATCGCCCCATTATTGATTTGGGAGCATCCCGTTTTTGGATAAAGAGCGAACCCCACCCTAACCCTCCCCTTATTAAGGGGAGGGAATAAGAAGAATTTCCCCCCAACACATCGGGGGGATTAAGGGGGGTAAAAACAGAGTTCTTCTGGGATGGGCATCTTGCCCGTCCTAATGGGTGCAAACTAAATGTACCGCAGCTTATGGCGATCGCTCTTGCGAGAAGAGCCAAGCGCACAACGCACCTACAACTTTCACTTGTCAGCCTGAGTTTGTCTAACCTGGCTAGTCCATTGGTCAATGGTTGAAGCGATGTCAACGGTTGAATCATGCACCCAATGAGCTACAGAACCCAGCGGAATACCAAGCATGAAACCGAATATCAAAGCAGTATTCACAACGAAATGAGAGTAAACTCTAGAATTATTTTTGCTATCTTGTTGGGTTTCCATTTAAAAAGTTCTCCTAAATCTCCGTCTATCCTTCCATAAAAGCAAAGTTTAGGACTAGATGCTTCCTCCTGACTGCTTATGTCTCAGGTGAGATTATTGGGATTGAAAGATTGGCAGCGGCAAGAGTTTGTACTCATAAAAAAAATATTTATACCTTAAGACTGACGATTTTAACGGTTTTATTTGCTAGAAATTCTTAAGATAATCTAAATAATCAAATCTACTCAAGTGTCTTCTTAATTCCAACTGTAGCATCATTAAAGGAAATTGCTATAACCGTGAGATGATAGAATTAGGCGATCGCCTACTGCACCTACTATATATTAACTCCTACTAAGTTGCCTTCCAACTTAGTAGGTTTGGTAGACCGCAAGTGTTAGCCACCACAATTTTTAGTCCACAGATATTTTTGAGTTATTGAGGAGAACCCATGCTCTGTTTCAACCGCAAAAAGGCTTTAATTCTTGCCATTAATTCTTCATAA
>CBDTXL010000060.1:0-20094 GCA_965364435.1 uncultured bacterium | reverse complement strand
TGTGCGATAGCGAAGCGCTGCTGCGAAGCGCAGATCGCTTTTTAGGTTAGGTTGAAGGGAGAGAATGTGCGATCGCACGTCAGCGCTTACGCGATACTCCAGAGGAGTCGCTACGCGAACGCAAATTCAGTATATTGTCTGACATGAGGTGGATGAAACGCTAAAACAATCTCCTCTCGTGCAATCCCTTTCTGCAACAAATCTGTCGCCACTCCCTCCTCTGTCCAATCTTCCTCAATCCAAATTTTGTCATCTTTCAAACGGATATGAATCATCACACTCTTAATCCGCTCATCTTTGTACCAACCCATCAACAACAAAAGGTACTGATCGTGTACCTCATCAAAGGCTAAAGCACTTTCCGTTTTTGAACCCGATTTTTCATTAAGTTGATGATATTCTGTTAAAACGTCTTGGATGATTTGACGATGATGCTTTAATCTATCCATTGCACAATTACCTCACTGTCGGTATCAAATATCAACAATTTCACTTTATTACGCTTGATAATCATCTGGGTTAACTGGCGTTGAAAATAACTTTTATAGGTTCCTTGTGGAATCGCCAAATACAGTTCAAAATCTAATGCTGTCTCTAGCAAAATATCTCGATAAACAACATACTGACCCACCGCTTGCTCTAAGTCTTTAATAAATGAGCGACCTAAGAAGCTTTTGACTTCTACAAGAATTTTTTGACCCTGTTTTTCTGCCGCGATCGATTTTTATGCTGCAATATCCACGTATAAGCGATCGCCACCATACTCCAAAGAATAATCTTCTGTTAAAATCTCCCAGCCATCCTTGACCAATGCAAATCTCACAGCATTATGGTAAATATCCTTAGCAGGCACTTCCGATCAATCTTTATTTTCTACTCCCTAGCCCGAAATCGCTCCAGCAACGATTCAATCAAAACAGGTGAAGCGCGAAACGTCGTCTGCTGCAAACGCCCAATAGCAACCGAGAAATTAATCAAATTTTGCTGTGCTGCAACACCCAAAACACCCAGCAAGCCAATCACATTTAAACCACGCTCCAAAGCCATCTGCCGTGCATCCCGATCATCTACAATAATCAAATCAGCTCCAAGTTGTTCGGCTAGAGTGATCGCTTCTTGCTCCCCTAAATCTAATTGAATTAGCCCTACATCCGGTGGATTATCTATTGATTGAACTTCCAGCCAAACCGGGGGTTGAGCTATCCAAGCTTGAACTCGTTCAGGTGCTTGGGGTACAGATAACTCATGCAGTACAGCCTGAGGAATAATCACCTTGCCATATAGCTCTGGTAACAAATCAATCAAATCAATCAGCACCAGATAGCACAACGGTGAAGTATCCGAGACAACTGCCATTAAATTTCTGATTTCCCCTGAGCCACTATTTTTTCCATCGTTAGCAAATCCTGCTCAAAATCAGCTTCGTCATAATGTAAATACGCCTCTGCCTGCTTGAGAAAACTATCTACCTCATAGCGAGATGATAGATGCAGCATTCTCCCCACCTGTGCAGACGTAATCACTCCCTGCCGATAAGCCTCAATTGCTAAACACTCCAATACTTTGCGAGGGAAGTTCTGCCACTTTTCCTGAATCGTGCTGGCTATTTCGTCGGGTAAGTCAATAGTAATTTGCACAGTCTATTCCTCCAGTAAAGAAGGCGGGGTAATATTGCCATATTATCTAAATGATTTAATCAGCTCAATCTTTAGTGAAACCGAATTAATCTATCTTGGGCAAGAGAATACTCTACTGATCGTATCGTAAATCCGAGTGCGATCGCGTTGCGCTGCTCTTGAGCGCAGATCGCGTTGCGCTGACGAGAGGCGTGACCCAACGACCAAGCTCAGGGCGGAGACGCTCAGCTCGTAGCTGCGTTAGCGAAGCGAGGCGGTAGTAAGAGCGCAGATCGCTCAAAATCTAGCTTTCCCCATCTTTAACCAACTGCATATAGCGAGGATATTTGATATGTGAACAGAGGTGGTGAAAACAGGCGCGATCTACTAATAAGCTGTCACGCTTCTCGCGTTGCCTGTTGAGACTGACGGGGAGATGGGGAGACGGGGGGACAGGGAGAGGAATTGATGGTTTTCCCGACAACCCAACAATATGCAAATTAGATGCGCGTTACCTTACCAGCTATTTCTGAAGCGCCTGTTGAAAAGTCTTAATGGCATCTACATGATTCACCATATTGATGCAACGTAACAACAAATCCAGATCGATTCCTTTGACCTCTTCACTACTAGAAACCTTTTCATAGTGAAGTGTATTCCCTTCTCCCCGCAGGTGATAAACCTCTAACACCCCGTCTTCCCAAAACCACACTTCAGGAATCTTCAGCCGCTTATATGCCTCCAGCTTGTTGATACCGCCACTGGAAAACACCACCTCTACCGCCAAGTCAGGGCGCACTTTGCCTGGGGCAAGTTTATATGATTTATCTGCCTCTCGCTTGACGGCGGCTGTTTCACTTTCCAACGTCATTGAGCCAGTTGGAGTAAAGTCAAACCCTGCCATCAACAGGTAAAGCTCCAACAACGCAGCAATCCTCTTTTTAACCGTTTCGTGGGGTTCTCCAGGCATTCGTCGTATCTCCAAAACTCCATCCAGAAAAGAGAGGCGATATCCTGGACGGTCTAACAATTGCTCAACGGCTTTGAACTCTCTCCAGGTCAGTCCCTCAAACAGAAGAGGTGATTCCTTTCTGGGTGTTGTAATCATTGCTGGGGTCATTTGAGTCTCCAGTCTGTTTTTAGATTAGAAATAAACTCAAAATTAGGCAGGCATTCCGCCCACCCCTTCTTTAAAATGACAATCTTAACTTTATTTACCTGCACCTACCAACAGAACCGAGGCGACGTTCTATCTACAGGCGCACACATTTTCCCATAATAAAAGTATACCAGAAAAATACCGCGATCGCTTGTTGATTCGATTTTGGTAAGAGAGTGCGATAGCGTTGCGAGAAGAGCGTTAGCGAAGCTCGGCGGTAGCCAAGCGCAGATCGCGTTGCGCTGACGAGAGGCGTGAGCGCTCAGCTCGTAGCTGCGAAGCGCAGATCGCGTGGTGATTAGGTTGAGAAGAGAGAGTGCGATCGCCTATCCAATGGAATTGGGAAAACCTAGAATGAGAAAAAACTCAACAGTCGCAGCATGAGCGATCGCAACTATGGCACTCACCACGACAGAGTACAAATACATTCAACTCGATGAGCGCAACGTTCCCATCATTGCTGGAACCACAATGCGATCGCCTGTAGTTTGGTTGCAGCAGATGAGAGAATGCGATCGCCGAAACTCTGCCAAACTTCCCTAAACGCGAGCCTACCCTCTCATTGCGTGCGATAGCAAAGCGCGACGCTAGCGCCGATCGCGTGTTAATTGAGGTTTAGAACTGAAGTTAGAATTAGCACAATGAGCCAGCTAATCATTAAAACCTTTGTCTATTCTGAAGTTTTTTCTGAGATAAAATCTATCAGACGCTCAGTTTTCCAAGAAGAACAAGGAGTTGACCCAGCGTTAGACTTCGATGGGAAAGATGAAACCGCTGAGCATCTCCTAGCCTATTTAGATACTCAGCCGGTGGGAACTGCTCGAATTAGATATCTGGAACGTCAAAGAGCAAAAATAGAAAGACTAGCTGTAATAGCAACCGCCAGAGGGCAAGGAATTGGTAAGAAACTGATGGAAAAGGCGTTAGAGATTGCTGCTCAAAAAAATGTTCAAGAAGTAGAAGTTCATGCTCAAGAATATGTGAGAGGTCTTTATCAGCAGCTAGACTTTGAACAAGAGGGAGAGAACTTTGAGGAAGCGAGTATTCCTCATGTCAAGATGAGGAAGCGATTGGAACAGCCTAGGTAAATTTTGTGGTACACAACGATCAACGCAGTCAATTCAAAGTACTGCTGACGCTGGGGGCAATTTGGCTGGTGGGTGCTGTGTGCGATCGCCTCTGGTTAGCCCTTGACCATTCAATCCCCGCTTGGGACCCAACGAACCACCTCACAGGCTCATTAAACTACTTAAACGCACTCTCAAATGCCCAGTGGTTTTCAGGGCAATGGTGGCAGAGCTTGTGGAAGCTCTCTTCCAAGTATCCACCCCTGACCTACATCGTCACAGCTCCTTTTCAACAGCTCTTTGGCACTGGACCCGATCAAGCCCTTCTCGTCAATTTATTATTCAGTGCTGTTTTGCTCGGCTCAGTTTACGGTCTAGGCAAACACCTGTTTAGTACACAGGTGGGTCTCTGGGCCGCTGGAGTGTGTGTACTGCTACCCAGACTTTACATTGTTCGGATTAACTACCTGACAGATTATCCCCTCACCGCTCTCGTGGCGGCAAGTTTCTGCTGTCTGACCGTGTGGCGTGATGCCAAAACCCAGCAGCAGGGCTGGCCTTGGGTTTTGGGGTTTGGTTTCTGCTTTGGTCTGGCGATGATGGTAAAGCAGACTGTCCTGTTTTTTCTCTTCGTGCCGCTGTTGTTGCTCTTTATTACAGGTTTGTGGCAAAGAGCTTGGGGACGCCTAGCTCAGTTAATCAGCGGTTTATTCCTATCTGTATTCATCTTCGGTCCCTGGTACCGCACCAACTGGATATTTTTGTTCAGTACCACCCAAAATGCCGTTATTGTTCCCGGCACGGCGGAAGGAGATCCACCCCTCAACACCCTTGCTGCTTGGACTTATTACTGGAACGACCTCCCCCATGCCGTCTCCTGGCCTTTACTGCTGGTACCCTTGGTAGGCTTTTTGCTGTACTGTCGTCGTATGTTTCCCACTTTCGGCAAGGGTGGAAACGGCGAGAGTATCAGTGATGATCGTGCAAAGGTCAGTCGCCGCCCAGTATCAACATTCGGTTGGTTGGGACTGTTTCTTGTCGCGTCTTACTTCATCTGTTCGGCAAATTTTAATAAAGACCTGCGTTACATCATGCCCTATCTGCCGATTCTCTCGGTAGTTCTGGCTTATGGTTTGACCTTGTGGCCGAGACGCTTTTGGATAGTACGTTGGGGCGCTATCGGTTTGGCATTTCTATTAATGTGCCTCAATCTCTTCCCAATCAGCGGTATACCCGGAACTTACTTGACGCAAGCTCTGAGTCCAAAGGCTCAAAACTATCCTTATCTAGGGCAAGAGTGGCCTCACGCTCAGGTGATTGATGAAATCATTCGCAGCGAACCACAACTACAAGCGACAGTAGGCGTCATGCCGAAGATACCAGAAATTAACCACAACAATTTTAACTACTTCGGTGCCCTACAAAATTTTCAGGTGTACGGGCGTGAGGTAGGCGTCCGAAAGCGCTTTGTGAATCAAGATGCGCGATCGCTTTCTTGGTTCCTCACCAAAACCGGCGACCAAACAACGCTCGGAAAACACCAAGCACGCCTCATTAAGAAAATTGAGCAAAGCCCAGATTTCCAGTTGCACAAAAATTGGAACTTACCCGATGGCACTGTAATGACACTCTATCATCGCGCCCAAGTGCCGATACAAGTACAGCAGATACAGCAAGCCCTTACCAAAGTAAGGTTAGAGCGAGTTACACTACCCCAACAGGCTCCCCCTGGGGTGCCCGTGCCAGTGACTTACGAATGGTCTGGACCTTGGAAACAGCTACAATCGGGCATAGTTCTGCTGACTTGGAAAGCAGATAAAAAAGTTGAAAGTTCAAAGCTGACCCTCAAAGAACCTTCAACCCCTGTGCGATGGTTGCATGACCACGGTATTGCGATGGGACAATTGCATGCCGGACGCTTAAGTGATAACCAATCCCAAGGCAGTAATCATGTCATTGAACAGATGGCGATGCTGCCGCCTGCGGACATTGCAGCTGGGGCTTATACTCTGGAGGCAACCTACCTAAACCGAGAAACTGGTACTCACTACCCAATACCAGTACCGCCAGTGACGCTGTCCATCACACCCAATTCTCCCGCAACACCTGCTCCAGAATTGGATTTAGTCACCCAGCTACGGACTTTAGCCACTAGCTTACCCCAAGGGCGAAAGGCTCTCGACCAAATCTTTGACGAAATTGGGCGAATTAATCAGTACGACCCTGTTCAGGATTACACAACTCAGGCTGAACTTGCTCTGAAATACCGCCTCCAACAGGAACCACAAAATCGGGATTGGGCTTACGCGTACGCTTTTTCAAAAGTATTGCAGAAAGAGCCAAAAGGAGCGATCGCGGCTTTGAAACGAGTGGTGCAGTTAGATTCCCAGAACCCCTACGCTCATGCTTATCTGGCTTTCCTCTACCTCTATCAATGGCGCGGTAAAGACGCCCAAGACGCCCTAAAACCTGCCCTTGCGCTCAACCCGAATATCCCAGAAGTTCAAGCCCTCTCCGGTGTTGCAGCCCTCCTCCAAGGTAACGTTTTCAAAGCTTGGCAAATCCTTCAGGGATTAACTGCTGCAAGATCTCAGTTATAATCTTCAACCCTCAAGCCTCAACCCTCAACTTCAACCTTTTAAGGGCAAGGCGCTTGAGTAGGAAATTAAGAATATGCTATAGTTGGGATCTTTGAGACATTATTGGGTGGAGTAAACCAGGCAGAATGAAACAAGTGGGAACTCATCTGGTCGTTGACGCATGGCAAGCGCCGGAAGACCTTCTTAATGACCCCGAAGGAATTCGCCGCGCCTTGATTGATGCGATTTCAGCTGGAGAAGCAACCCTTATAGATTTGTGTGTACATCAGTTTAGCCCCCACGGAGTAACGGCAACGGCAACGTTGGCAGAGTCTCATATAGCCATACACACCTGGCCAGAGTATGGATATTTCGCTGCTGATCTATTCTTTTGCGGTCGTGGCAAGCCTGAGCAGGCGATGAAACTTTTACAAACGGCACTTCAAGCTAAGCAGGTCAGGTTAAGAGAAATTCCTCGTGGCTTTGATGAAACCACAGAAATTAACAGGCGCATGGGAGAGCCACTGTACCAGACTGTCATGTAAGCTGTTTTTTCACTCCCGATATGATTCAGCTTTTGAAGGGCAAGGGTAGGAAAACCTTGCCCTTTTTGGACATTCATAAATTGGGTATCAGAGGGAGTGGGGTGCGCTCTTCTTAGGGGATGGAGAAAGAGCTATGCTCAAATTATAGCGATCGCTCAACGACTCAGTAGACAGACTCACCCCTGATCAGAAGAGAGTGTTACAAGCAATCTTAGTTTTTCTCTTGGGTTTGACGCCACCATTGCTTTCTGTTTGGCTGATGCAAAGAACAAAGCAACAGGCGCAAGCAAGGTTGAGAGAAGCTATGCAGCCGCCAGCAGTTAGGGTGCTGCCAACAAATCAATTACCTCCCGACCGATATTACCTTGAAGGTGTTGGCTATTTAATCGGTGACATTACCTGCCGATTTAATGCCTGCTCTGGTTATATCCGCTGTGCCGTTAATCCCTCCGGTCCCTGTGAGGAGTGTCACTATTACGAACCGAGAGAGTAAAACAAACAGACGTAAAGTCCCTATTTTAAAGTTATACTGCACGCTATCATACAACGGATTGCAAGTATTGGGGAGAAACCGATAATCAATGGCTTCTTTAACCATTCGGATTCCAAGTCGCGCCTATCTGTTAGGAGCTATTATTATCTTCGCGACGGCTAACTCCATTACACGTCAGCTCACTAACATTGGGGAGCGCAATTTAATTGACGGAAGGAATCCCATTTCATTTTGCAATGTGTTGTTTGTCGGCAATCTTTGCGCCTTGATGGCTCTGATTATACTCTACCGAAGACAGTGGAATCTTCAATCTTTGAAGCAGCTTTCTAGGACAGATTGGCTGGGTCTAATTGGAGTAGCAATTCTCTCCGGCGCTCTAGCCCCCGGTTTAATTTTTGCGGCTCTCGATCTAACGACGGTCAATAATGTAGTTTTGATTGGGCGAATTGAGCCGCCCCTTGCCTTGGCTTTATCCGTCTTGTTGTTACGGGAGAGGGTGAATCGTTGCGTCGTTGCTGGTGCGATTGTAGCGTTTATTGGCGTCGTTCTAACAATATTACTTCAGCCTTCGGGGGACAATATGGTGTCGATGGCGGGGTTCCAGCTGGGACAAGGCGAACTAATGGTAGCTGTTGGGGCGAGCTGTTTGGCAGTTTCCACGATTATTAGTAAAGTGAAGCTCCGCAATATCCCCTTGGGAATCTTCACTATATTTCGGACAGCTTTAGGAACTGTACTCTTCTTTGTGGCAGCGCTTATCATCTATGGTCCCATCCATTTCATCGATGTCTTCTCGCCGTTGTTGTGGCAATGGATGCTAATTTATGGTGCGGTAATTGTCGTGGGGGGTCAATTATTATGGTTTACTGGTTTAAAGACTTCTAGCGCCTCAGATGTTTCCTTGGCTAGCTCTTTTAGTCCGATTGCAGGCATTTTGGCAGCTTATTTAATTTTGGGAGAAGCACCAACTTTTGCTCAGTATATTGGAGGCAGCGTAATTCTGTTAGGTATTGCTCTCAACCAGATTGGCGTTGTTCGCCAGAGAACCAAAACTCCTACTGTGCCGCCTGTCAGTTCGGCTAAAGAAATAGACATGGAAGTTGGCTTCAAAGGAATCTAAAAGCCATTAGCTATAGCAGTTCTAAATGATTCGTAAGAAAAGTGAACCACAGATGCACACAGATGAACACAGATAAAATTAGGATGCTCTCACAACTGATTTAGGATTGCTATATTAGCCATTAGTCACCAAAATGTCAGGTTGTGCCTGTGCAAAGTATAGCTATGTTGCAGGACGCTGGGATAGAAACTGTAAGCCTAAGAATAAAGCAGCGATAGTTCCACAAACACAAATTTCCCTAGTTGAAATTCTATCCATTACCTCTTCTACGGGCACTAGTACAACTTCAATGTCTTCTGTTACATCTAGCTGTTGTGTTCCAGATGGATGAGCATTTTCCCCAATAATTAAATAAATCTTATTCGTATCCTTTACGGGATTATCGTATAACGTTGCCAAATGGAGCATCTGGTCAGCAACATACCCAGTCTCTTCTTCTAATTCTCTAGCAGCAGCTGTTAGGCTAGATTCTATTTGTGGGTTGAAGGAACCCCCAGGAAGTTCTAATAAAATCTCGCCGACGCCATGTCGATATTGACGAACAAAGATAATCTCTCTTTGCTGCGTAACTGCAAGTACAAGAGCGATATCAGGTCTGACATTTACAAAATAATCATCTATAACTTTACCATTCGGTAACTCGACCTCATCTTGCCTGACTTGACACCATTGGTGGTCAAATACAAGCTGTGAGTTGATGGTTTTCCACCGTTGAATAGAACTCATTAATCAGTTCCTGACCACAGGATAGGTTACTTGCTGCAAGGACTAGCCCTGTACGATACTAACAAAGCCAAAAAATAGAGCCAGGACAAACAAGAACCTGACTCAAACCCGCACCCAGTTTAGCGGGTTAGGCGTATTATTTTTTTCGTTATACATCTACAGGCTCGTCAAAAAGCCAATCAATCCATGTCCGCTGATTACTTCTAAAGCCAACAGGGAAACAAACCCAATCATCGCTAGACGCCCGTTGAATGCTTCAGCGTAGGGTGTAAAGCCAAGGCGAGGATTTGCTTGCACGTACATTTTTGGCTCAACTGCAAAGTTGTTCAATTTACCTTGGTCGTCCACAATAGCTCCATTGCTCCGCATCGAATTCTCCTAATGTATGTCGTTTATTTATGTAAACTAATGTAACAAAAACTTTAAGTTTTGTAAAGTTGCTTTTGTGAAAACCCAGAAAAATTATGCGTATTGGCGTTGAAACCTTCACTGTACATAAGCGGTTCGCCTTGACCATCAGTCGCGGCACAACATCCCAAACAACAAATGTCTGGGTGCGGGTAGAGCAGGAGGGCATCGAGGGCTGGGGGGAAGCCTCTCCGTTTGCGTCCGCGTTACCAAAGCGGGAGGAAGTCCAAGGGGACGCAATAGTCGCGGCGCGAACCCCCGTAGGCATCGCCTCCCCCATCAGTGAAGCTCGACAAAGTACGGAAGTTCTTTTTGAGACGCTACAGCGAATCGCACCCATGCTGGAAACATTTAGTCCTTGGGAACGGCAGAAGATTGAGCGGGTGCTGGCGGAGGAAGAGGTGCCTAGCTCAGCTTGGGCGGCAATTGATCTGGCATTGCATGACTGGTTGGGAAAGCGGGTGGAAATGCCGTTGTGGCGTCTGTGGGGGTTGAACCGCCGCCGGATTGTGCCAACTTCGGTCACAGTTGGAATCAATTCGCCAGTTGGGGCAAGGCAGCGAGTGCGGGACTGGATTGGGTTCACGGGTGGAGGTGTTCTGAAAATTAAACTAGGCTCTCCTGCGGGAATTGCTGCTGATCAGGAGATGTTGCTAGCAATCCGAGAAGAAGCACCCCAAGCGGAGTTGAGTGTCGATGCGAATGGGGGTTGGAGTCTGGAGGATGCGATCAAGATGTGTAGCTGGCTTGCGAGTCAGGGCGTGAGGCATGTGGAACAGCCCCTCGCTGCGGGGCAAGAGGAAAAGTTACCGATGCTATACGAGCGATCGCCTTTACCAATTTTTGTCGATGAAAGCTGCTTCACCAGCGGCGATATCCCCCGACTGGCAGACCGTGTACATGGGATTAATATCAAACTAATGAAATCGGGAGGTTTAACCGAGGCAATGCGGATGGTACATACTGCAAGAGCTTGTGGGTTACAGGTGATGTTTGGTTGTTATTCCGATAGCACACTGGCGAATACAGCCGCATCGCAGCTTTCGCCGTTAGCTGATTATCTGGATTTAGACAGCCACCTGAACTTAGTGGATGACCCCTTCACAGGTGCCACGGTGCAGAATGGGCGTCTGATACCGAACGATTTACCAGGACTGGGGGTGCAACACCATGCGTCTAACCCCTGAGCATCGCGTCGCAATTTTGCTACATGAAGGAATTCGCGGTTCTGGTGGGAAAACGGGGCTGACGCTTTTACGGTATGGTGAAGCAACCGTTGTGGCAGTGATTGACAAGCAGTCTGCTGGAGAGTCCTTGTCTCAATTAACCGGCATTCCCTGTAATGCCCCGATTGTTGATTCGGTGGCGTCGGCACTCGCTTATGAACCAGATGTTCTAGCAATTGGGATTGCACCATCTGGAGGTGTCCTGCCGGATGCCTGGTGGCAGGAGGTGAAGCAGGGGGTAGCTGCGGGGTTGTCGGTGTTCAATGGTTTGCATACCTCAATGGCGTCTGACCCAGAGTTACAGTCCTTACTCAAGGAGGGTCAGTTAATTTGGGATATTCGTCGGGAACCATCGGGATTGGGCGTGGGGAGTGGTAAAGCGCGATCGCTTCCTTGCCAGCGCGTCTTGACAGTTGGGACTGATATGAGTGTCGGTAAGATGTCGGCAAGTTTGGAGTTGAATCGGGCAGCGCAGCGACGAGGGATACGCTCGAAGTTCCTGGCAACGGGTCAAGCGGGTGTGATGATTGCCGGGGATGGTATACCTCTGGATGCCATACGGGTAGACTTTGCCGCCGGTGCTGTGGAGCAGTTGGTAATGCGCTATGGCAACGACCACGACTTGTTGATTGTTGAGGGGCAGGGTTCGCTCTTGCATCCGGGTTCAACGGCAACACTACCGCTAATTCGTGGGACTCAGCCGACGGGATTGGTGTTGGTGCATCGAGCTGGACAGACTCACATCCACAATCATAACCATGTGCCGATTCCTCCTTTAGCAGAGGTGATTCGGCTTTATGAGATGGTTGCTACGGCGGGTGGTGCTTTTGCCCCTGTACGAGTGGTTGCGATCGCTCTTAACACCGGTCACCTCAATGAATCGGCAGCACAGGGAGTGATTGACCAGGTACGGGAAGAGACAGGGCTAGCCTGCACCGACGCTGTCCGTTTTGGGGCGGATTTGCTCTTGGAGGCGGTGATGAACCCAACGTCCCTCAGTTAAGCAGGCGTTCAGAAATAACTTCGCCTTTTTCATTTCTCGCGTTTACACCATCTGTTGCAGCAAGGTGGCATGGCGGCGGGAGTTGTCTCTTTCAGGCCTCAGACCTCAATGTGAATTGATTTTTTTAAGCCTATCAATGATATTGTATATGTTTTAGTTATCCGGAGTCTCTTCTGGGTTATCTTCAGGAAAAGCAACATCTTCATACAGCAGAGAAATAGGGCAGCAGAAATCAATGCTGGTTAAGTGAACCTCTAGTTCTGTTCCGTTAATGATCGTTTCTTCAAGTGAATAAGAAGTGAGTTCCCATTTTCCTTTCTCATTGAGTCGGTAGCATTCCACGTTCATTTTGTCTGCCTCAATGAGAACATATTCTTTTAAGGTGTCAATCTGACGATAATGCCTAAATTTCTTGCCACGATCAAAACCCTCTGTACCCGGAGATAGTACTTCTACAAGCAAACAGGGATGATAGATAACTTTACGTGCTTTTTGGTCTCGCGGATCGCAAGTAACCATCACATCTGGATAGTGAAAGGGTCCCTGAAGCGAAACTCCTACTTTGGCATCTGCCATAAAGACTTTACAGCCTTTTCCCCGTAGGTGAGTATGAAGTGCAGATGTAAGATTTACGGCAATGGAGTTATGGGGAAGGGTTCCCCCTGTCATAGCAAAGACTTTCCCATTAATATATTCGTACTTAATGGGTTGTTGTTCTTCCCATTCCAGATACTCTTGGGGAGTCATTAGTTGATGTTGTGGTTGAGCAATCATTTGAAATGTCTCCTTTTAATCTGAGAAATCGAAGAAAGCCTATTTTGGAGGACTTATTCGTATCAGTTATCGTGCAGACGATGCACAAGTGCCATATCCAAATAACTCACATCCCCAGCATCACCAGCAAGGACAGTAAATGGCTGCTCCGGTTCTCCCAGGTGATTTAATACCAGTATTGCACCGGAAAAATCTTGGTCTCGCGTATAATCGTTGACGGTAACAACCGTCTTCAAACCCGCTTTAGAGGACGCCGAGAGACCGTGGAGAGAGTCCTCAATCGCAAGGCAATCCTGCGCTTCTAAGTCCATCACCCGCAGCACATACTGATAAATATCTGGGGCTGGCTTTTTGGCAGGTACGATGTCACCGGCTGCAATTACCTCAAACCAGGAGGGGCTATCTGAGCCAAGGGTGTGTTCCAACAAGGCGGTAACATTCGGTAGGGCAGCTGTAGTTGCGATCGCCAAACGCATTCCTTGTATTCGCGCCTCTTCCAGTAATCGCTTCACCCCAGGACGCAAGGGGATGGCTCCCTCAGCTACCAGTTGTTGGTAATACTGGGTTTTGGTCGCGTGAAGGTTGGCGATAAATCCATCGAGTCCGGCAGGTGGCTCGAAATCAGGTCGGTACTGGTTCAAGTAAAAGCGGATGCGCTCCTTACCCCCCGCGATATCGAGCAATTCACCGTACAGCGAGACGGTCCAGTCCCAATCCAGTCCAGCTTCGGCAAAGGCGCGATTAAAAGCAACTCGGTGACCATCCCGCTCAGTATCTGCCAAAGTCCCATCAACGTCAAATATCAAGGCACGAAGTTTACTCATATGGACTAATTGCCAAGTGTTCTTGGGGTGTGGAGCAGTAACGTATATTCCTAGAAAACCGATTCAGTTGCCCCGTTCTGGGGTTCGGGGCTTTTCCCGGGGGCACTGCCCCTACGAAAAATATATTGTTTGATGATTACTGAACTGGTGTTCTAGATAATTCTAGATTTATGCTAAGGGTTTAAGCCCTAGCGAACGCCAAGCTGAACTGGTGAATTTTGCTCTGTAACTGACTGGAGTTGTTCCAAACCCGTGCTTTTCCCGCTTCGGAAAGGCATCCTCAGCGTGTGAAGTCATACTAGAAGTGGCAAATCTGTCAAATCTGCCACTTTTGATGGGTAAACGCGGAGCAGCAAGGGCATGGATGAACAGCGGATACAGGCGTATGTGAACTTAATTCAACAGCTTTTGGGTTGTGCCAGTGGGGAAGAGTTAGCGCTCTTAAAGCAGCACGCCGAGTTGGTGGATGCGGGGCTGTTGGCGGTGATGGCGCAAATGGCAGATTTACTGGAGCAGCAGGGAAACCCGAATGCAGGGTGGCTGCGGCAGTTTGCTCAAAAACTGAGGGCAGGGTTAGCGGGAGAGAACCAGGGTGTATCCAGTGCTGATGCGCCGATGCAGGCATCGCTGGCATTTTTGGCAGAAATCCTGCGACAAGTTGCGAACACTCAGGGGAATATAAGACAGGTCTATTCCTTCCTAGCAGAACACCAGCACCAACTGAATGAGACGCTGTTGCAGGCAATGCCCATGATGGCATCCAGATTTTTCAATAGCGATACAGACCAACAAGCGTTATTCGCAGCGATGTTTGTCAATTTTGGCAGCTTCATCCCAGTTGCTGTTGCAGATCTATACCCGCGAGGCATCTCCAGAAAAATGGGCAGAAGCGCAATACCTTCTTGCAGTTGCGTACCGCCAGCGCCTCCGCAGCGATCGAGCAGATAACCTCGAACAGGCGATTGTTGCCTCCCAGTTGGCATTGCAGGTCTATACTCGTGAGGCATTCCCAGAACAATGGGCAATGACACAATACAATTTGGCATATGCGTATCTTGATCGTATCCGGGGCGACCGTGCGGATAATCTGGAACAGTCCATTGCTGGGTGTCAGCTAGTATTACAGGTCAAAACCCGTGAGGCATTCCCAGAACAATGGGCGATGACGCAAAACATACTGGCACAAGCGTATATGGAGCGTATCCGGGGCGACCGGGCTGATAACATCGAACAGGCGATTGCGACTCACCAGTTAGCGTTGCAGGTCAGAACCCGTGAGGCATTCCCCGCCGATTGGGCGATGACGCAAAACAACTTGGCAAATGCCTACCGCCAACGCATCCGGGGCGACCGGGCTGATAACCTGGAACAGGCTATTGCTGCCTACGAGTTGGCGTTGCAGGTTCATACTCATGAGGCATTCCCAGAAGATTGGGCGATGGCGCACTACAATCTGGCAGTTGCCTACAACGAGCGCATCCGAGGCGACCGTGCTGATAATCGGGAACAGGCTATTGCTGCCGCCCAATTGGCATTGCATGTTTTTACCCGTGAGGCATTTCCAGAAAAATGGGCGATTACACAAAATATTTTGGTAGGTACATACCACAACCGCATCCGAGGCGACCGTGCTAACAACCTCGAACAGGCGATTGCTGCTGCAAAATTGGCGTTGCAGATTCTTACCCGTGAGGCATTTCCAGAACAATGGGCAAGGACACAAAACAATCTGGCGGCTGCTTACAGTGAGCGCATCCGAGGCGACCGAGCTGAAAACCTCGAACAGGCGATTGATGCTTACCAGTTGGCATTGCAGGTAAGAACCCGTAAGGCATTCCCACAACAATGGGCAATGATACAAAACAGTCTGGCGGCTGCGTATTTGGCTCGTATCCGAGGCGACCGTCCCGATAATCTAGAACAGTCTATTGCTGCCTGTCAGTTAGCATTGCAGGTAAGAACCCGTGAGGCATTCCCACAACAATGGGCAGGGACACAAAACAATCTGGCGGCTGCGTATTTGGCTCGTATCCGAGGCGACCGTGCTGATAACCTGGAACAGTCCATTGCTGCTTACCAGTTGGCGTTGCAGGTTTATACCCGTGAGGCATTTCCCCAAGAATGCCGCATGGCTGCCCGCAACCTTGGCAATCTCTACTTCGAGCAACAACGCTGGATAGACTCCACCGCTCCTTATGAACAGGCACTCCAGGCTGCTGATATCCTCTACCGAAGCGCTCTTTTCCTTGATAGCCAAGCCGCCGAACTCTCCAAAACTAATGACCTCCATCGCCGCGCCGCCTACGCCCTCGCAAAGGCAGGTGAACTCCCAGCCGCCGTCCTCACACTGGAGCAAGGACGTGCCCGTGGCTTAAGCGACACCCTGGCACGCGATCGCGCTGACCTAGAACAACTTCAGGAACGTGACTCCACACTCTACACCCAATATCAAGACATCACCAACCAACTCCGCAACATCGAAACCCAACAACGCCTGCGGATGACCTCAGAGGAACGCCATAGCCTCACCCCCGAAGCCCTCCGCACCGAAGCCCTCCGTCTCCGCCAAACCCTAACAGAAACCATTGACCAAATCCGTAAAGTTCCCGGCTAAGCTGTCACGCTTCTCGCGTTGCCTGTTGAGACTGACGGGGAGATGGGGAGACGGGGGGACAGGGAGAGGAATTGATGGTTTTCCCGACAACCCAACAATATGCAAATTAGATGCGCGTTACCTTATGAAGACTTCCTGGCTCAACCCAGCTTCGATGATATCCGCCAAGCTCTCCGCCCTGGTATCCCCCTCGTCTACCTCGTTCCTACCTCTGCCGGAAGCCTCGCCCTTATCATCACCCAAGACGGTATTGCTCCTCTTTGGTTGAATGAACTCACCGAAACCAGACTACGAGAAATCCTCGTTGCATGGTTCAACGCCTATGCCCAATCCCAAGCTAACCACGCAGCTTGGCTAGACGCGATCAACCAAGGCACCCGCCAACTCTGGCAACCGCTGATGGCACCCCTAATCGACCACCTCAAGCAGCGCCATTTCCAGCAAGCCACCCTGATTCCCACCGGACTCCTCAGCTTCCTCCCCCTCCACGCCGCCTGGACAGAAGCTCCCACTGCCCCCACCGGACGGCACTACGCCCTCGATTCCATCCACTTTACCTACGCCCCCAATGCGCGATCGCTCTCAACAGCTCAGGAGATTGCTCAGCGGACTGTAGCAGATTCAATATTAGCGATCGATGAACCTACACATGAGAACGCTGGTCCCCTGCCAAGCTCAGAACGAGAAGTTCAAATAGCGATCGCCACTTTCCAAAATCCCAACGTTCTCCGCCACGAACAAGCAACCAGAGAAGCCATTCTTGCTGCATTACCCCATTACAATGTTCTGCACTGTTCCTGCCACGGCAAAGCTAACCTGCAAGAACCCCTCAAAAGTGGTCTTGCCATGACGGGTAAAGGCGAAGAAGCCATCCTTACTCTGCGTGACCTCCTCGACCTCAAGCTCAACGGCATCCGCCTCGCCATCCTCTCCGCCTGCGAAACCGGACTGGCAGGAATTGAACTAGCCGATGAAGTCATCAGCTTGCCTACAGGCTTGCTTCAGGCAGGTGTCGCCGGAGTCGTTGCCTCCCTCTGGTCAGTTGATGAAGTCAGCACTATGGTTTTGCTCAGTCGGTTTTACACACTCTGGCGTGACCAACACCTAGAACCATCACAAGCTTTAATCAAAGCCCAACAATGGCTCCGGGATTCTAAACCGCGTGATGTAGTTGCTCATTGTGAAACATTCATTCCCGAACTCGCATCTAGGGAAGCTCAGGAATTGTATCGATCGCTTAAATTGAAATTCTCCCATCCCTACTTCTGGGCAGCCTTCAGCTACATGGGTGTTTAACCGTTATTCCAACCTATCACTCATTCAAGCGATTATGACTGATAACCTCTCAATCCTAGAAACCGCCCTCGCCATTCGTCCCCACCTATCCAAATTACTGGGTTTTGAAGAAGGCGAACAAATGCGTCAACAACTTGACCAACTCCTGCAACAGGCTCAAGCTGGAGAATCTGTGGAAGATCCCATCTGGGATTTACTGACAGACACGGAAGCCACTTGCACTTGGGTGACGCAATTCCAGCAAACGAACCAAAAAAACTTCAACTCTCTACCTGGTTCAATTTCTGAAATCTCTGCACGCAAATTTAAGTGTCCTCTCTGTGACTACACTTGGTCACGCGATCGCATCGGTCGCCCCACGCCCCTGTGTGAAGTTCACAAAGTTCCCCTCGAACCTGCGTTCTAACCATAACGATACAATACTCACTATGGCGTGTTTTCAAACCCTGAGATCCCCCTAAATCCCCCTTAAAAAGGGGGACTTTGAGGAAATTCTCCCCCCTTAAAAAGGTGAACTTTGACAGGATTCTCTCCCCTTAAAAAGGTAGACTTTGACAGGACGCTCTCCCTTTTAAAAGGTGGACTTTGAGGAAATTCTCCCCCCTTTTTAAGGGGGGCAGGGGGGGATCTTCTTTGCAACAGACAGCTAAATATAGAGTTTGAAAACACAGCCTGATGCCCAC
This sequence comes from uncultured bacterium, assembly GCA_965364435.1. Lineage (GTDB taxonomy): Bacteria > Cyanobacteriota > Cyanobacteriia > Cyanobacteriales > Coleofasciculaceae > CBDTXL01. The sequence goes on along the minus strand of CBDTXL010000060.1, from coordinate 1,961 downwards.
ACCCCCGAAACGGCAATGGTTCAAACCCCCGCCAAATCCTTGACCCTCGACGAATTTCTCAAGCTGCCGGAAACCAAACCCGCCAGTGAATTCATCGACGGTCAGATTATCCAGAAACCTATGCCCCAAGGAAAACACAGCACGGTTCAGCTTGACCTTGGTACTGACATCAACCTAGCGCTCAAACCCGGACACATCGCCCGTGCTTATTCGGAACTCCGCTGTACCTTTGGCGGCAGGTCGCTCGTTCCTGATATTGCAGTCTTCACTTGGGAAAACATTCCCCGTGACGACAACGGCAAAGTGTCCAATACCTTCACAATTGCCCCCGACTGGACGATAGAAATCCTCTCCCCCGACCAAAGCCAAACCAAAGTTATCCGCAACATCCTCCACTGCCTCGCCCACAGCACCCAAATGGGCTGGTTGATTGACCCAGAAGAGGAACTCGTGTTTGTTTATTTTGCTGATCGCACCCTCGCCGTCTATGAACAAGAAAGCGATCGCTTACCCGTCCCACCCTTTGCCGAATCCTTCAGCCTCACTGTTGGTAAACTCTTCAGTTGGCTAACCGAATAGCCTAAACTCCATCCACACTCTCGGTCGCGCCGTGTCCGCAAAATTCCTCGAAAGCTTTGGCAGCAAACTTGCCGAACAATGGGTCGCCACCCTGCTCACTCCCGCCTTTGTCTTTTGGGCAGGGGGAGCTGCCGCAGGACTACAGCGCTTCGGCTGGAAACCTGCCAGCACCTGGTTCAAACAACAACCCGAACCCCTACAAATTGCTCTATTAGTCGCTGGCTTCTGCCTGATTGCTGCCTCTGCCTTCGTAGTGCAACGCTTCGACTTGCCCGTCCTACGATTTTTGGAAGGCTACTGGCATCCCTGGCTGCGTCCCCTACGTCGCTGGCTGATTGCCAAAGAGGCTAAGCGCAGTCAACGAATTAGCGATCGCTGGCAACAACTCGTCCGCATCGACCCCACTCAACTCACCGCCGAACAGCGCGATGAATTGGTTCAACTTGACTGGCAGCAACTCCATCTTCCCCTGCCCAACCAACTCATGCCCACCCGCCTAGGGAATATCCTCCGTGCCGCCGAACAGCGCCCCCTGGAAAAATATGGACTGGATGCGATCGTCTGCTGGTCGCGCTTGTGGCTCCTCCTCCCCGATGCCGTCAAAAAAGACCTGCAAGAAGCCCGTGCCGACCTCAACACCGCCGCCCGCGTCTTGCTCTGGAGCCTGCTGTTTATAATTTGGGCAATTTGGGCATGGTGGGCAGCTCCCGTGGGCATCATTTCCGCACTCTTTACTTATTACTATTGGGCACTTGATGCCGCCAGCAACTATGGGGAACTGATCGAAGCCACCTTTGACCTGCACCGCCACTTACTCTATCAGTCCCTCCGCTGGAACTTGCCTGCTGACCCAAATGAAGAACGTCGTGTAGGACAGCAACTGACTCAATACCTGTGGCGGGGCTTCTGAATCCAGAGATAGGCGATCGCAATGCCCAAGTGCAACTAATCAAAAGCCTGATTCTCTCTTTGGTGTCATGAGATGAAGACATTTCTGACTTTATAGTGTATGTAGTATAGGTTACTAATTTTCAATTGACAATTGCGTAAAAACCTCCACAAGCCAGTCGAGGGTGCGGGGGGGTCGAGGGGAATGGTAAGGTAACGCGCATCTAATTTGCATATTGTTGGGTTGTCGGGAAAACCATCAATTCCTCTCCCTGTCCCCCCGTCTCCCCATCTCCCCGTCAGTCTCAACAGGCAACGCGAGAAGCGTGACAGCTTATCTCCTATAATGCCTCCATCTCTGCGGATGGTAGCTATGTGGCGTTTACCTTGAAAAATGGGAATAAGCGATCGCCTGACGTACAGCAAAAGGCTAACTCACCTCCAAACTAAACCCCGGCAAAACCTCCTCCCCCGACAACACTACAGGCATTCCC
>CBDTXL010000059.1:0-20475 GCA_965364435.1 uncultured bacterium | reverse complement strand
GTGGAAGCCAAGGGCAAGGGGGATATTACCCTCAATGGCACTGGCGGGAATGGCACGAATGATAATGACGGGATAGATATTCAGGATGCAGGCAGGGTTTCTTCGCTGGATGGAAATATCAGCCTGACGGGCACCGGCGCTGCTGGGACTGGAGAATCCAACGATGGCATTCAACTTTTAGACGGTGGCGTGGTGGAAGCCAAGGGCAAGGGGGATATTACCCTCAATGGCACTGGCGGGAATGGCAGGAATAATAATGCCGGGATAGATATTCAGGATGCAGGTACGAGAGTTTCCGCTGCCGGGGGAAACATCAGTATAACGGGCACTGGTAACGGGACTGGCAGCAACAACATCGGCATTTGGCTTGTCTACGGTGGCGTGGTGGAAGCCAAGGGCGAGGGGGATATTACCCTGAATGGCACTGGCGGGAAGGGGATGAATGATGATGACGGCATCCAGATTCGGGAGCGAGGTTCCAGTGTCCGCTCGGAGGATGGAAATATCAGCCTGATAGGCATGGCTCAGGGGACTGGAGGCAACAACGATGGCATTTTGCTGGACAACGGCGGTGTGGTGGAAGCAACGGGCAGGGGGAATATTACCCTGGAGGGCACTACCAGGAATGGGACGAGTGATAATTACGGGATACAGATTCAGGAGCTAGGCTCCGGTGTCAGCTCCAGGGGTGGAAATATCAACCTGACAGGCACTAGCACAAACGTAACAGGAGTCAACAACCGTGGCATCTTGATATACGGGGGCGCTGTGGTGGAAGCGACTGGGAATGGAAGTATTACCCTGGAGGGCACGGGTGCTAATGGTGGAGAAGGGGTTGTCTTGAGGGACAACGCCTCAATTAACGCAACGGGTACAGTCGGCGGCACCATCACCCTGAGTGCGGATGAAATTAACCTTCTTGGCACCACGCAAATCAAGGGGACTGGCATCCTTCAGTTACAACCCCTTACCTCCAGTTTGGGCATAACCCTCGGCGGCACCACCAGCGACGCAGGCTTGAATCTGGGTACTGCTGAACTCAACAGCTTGCAAAATGGGTTTGCCCAAATCATCATCGGACGGGAGAACGGCAGTGGTGGAATTACCTTGACTGGTGAAGTTACTTTCAATGATCCAGTAAAATTGCGATCGCCCTTTGGCTCAGGCTCCCTTACCACCACAGGATTTACCCTCACCGGAAACAAAACCATTACCCTTTTAGCCAATCAAGACATCACCACTGGTAATATCAGCAATCCCGGTCAGGCAATTACGATCACTAGCAACAACGGTAGTATTAATCTGAATGGTGCGATCGCTACCAATGGCAATTTGACACTGAATGCCGCCAACACGATTACCCAAACGGGGGCAATTTCAGCCAAGGGTTTGGAGTTACTTGGCACTGGTTCCTACATTCTGAATAATCCCGCCAATGACATCAGCACTCTCGCTGGGAATACCACGGGTGAGGTTAGCTTCCGAGACAGCAACGGCTTTAGCATTGGCAGTGTCAATAGCACTGTGGGGATGACAACCCTTGGAAACCTGACCCTAGAGGCAGGGGGAAATATCTCCCAAACTGAGAAGATTTCAGCTAATGGCTTGGAGTTACTCGGCAGTGGCAGCTATACCCTGAATAATCCCGCCAATGAAATTACTACCCTAGCTGGGAACACCACAGGAGCAATCAATTACACAAATGCCAATACGCTAACCATCGGTACCGTCGGCACAACCACCGGCATCAGCACCAATGGCGGAAATCTTACCGTGACCAGCTTACTCGGCAATATCAATGGCAGTGCAGCCACGCTTAATACTAGCTCGACTGATGATGGAGGTGCGATCGCGCTATTCACACCCAAAGGCAGCATCACCATCGGCAATACTACTTCTTCTGGAGCCAGCAATGGTGGAGACATCAAAATTGAAGCGAGAACCCAGATCACAACTGGAGAAATCAACTCAAGTGGCGGTTCTGGTAAGGGTGGCAATGTCAGCCTTGACCCCGAAGGCGATATCCAAGTGACTTCGATTAATGCCCAAGGAGGAACCCTTGGCGGCACCGTTGAGATTACAACCGAAAGCTTTTTTAGAGCCACCGGCAGCTTCACCGCAGCCAATGGCAAAGATGCTAGCATTTCCACTATCGGCAATAGCCGTGGCGGCGACATCACCATCAGGCACGGAGGCAAGGGAGTGATTCCCTTTGATGTCGGCGATGCTACAACCAACGGCACAGCAAGTGCGATCACCAGTGGCAATTTTACCATTGCACCTCAACAATCTTTTCCCTTCACCCACACCGAAGGCAACATTCGGATTATTAGCGTTCCACCTATCAATCCCATTGATCTGATTAAACTACCAGAAGCACCCCCCACACCCCCAGTAGTCGCGAACAACAGCCCCCCTGTAAAAATAGACACCGAGGTCGCCAAACTGGAAGAAGGCTTTACCAGTGAGTTTGAGAACTATCTCGGCATCAGCCAGACCTCTATAAAAACTCTGACCGATGCCCAGGTTACCCTGCGCGAGATTGAACAAGCTACTGGTCTTAAACCGGCTCTCATTTATGTCTCCTTTGTACCAACAACCGTTAGCAAAGCGGAACGAAGTGCAGGCGGCAGCGCAACGCGATCGCAGATAAAAGCGCCTGCACAAGCCAATGACCAACTGGATCTAGTGCTAGTCACCTCTGAGGGAACACCAATTCGACGGCGGGTGGAAGGCGCAACGCGAGCGAAAGTTCTCAGTGTGGCGACAGAATTCCGCACTAGCATCACTAATGTCAGTTTGAGATACTCCCGTAGGTACCTGGCTCCAGCGCAGCAGATGTATCAGTGGTTAGTGGCCCCCTTAGAGAAGGATTTACAAGACCAACAGATCAATAATCTCGTTTTCATCATGGACGCTGGTTTGCGCTCAGTGCCCCTCGCTGCACTCCATGATCGGCAAAAGTTTATTGTAGAAAAATACAGTGTTGGCTTAATGCCCAGCCTCAGCCTCACCGATACTCGCTACCTGGATGTGAGGAACTCTCAAGTCTTGGGGATGGGAGCGGCAGAATTTACTGACCAAGACCCCTTACCATCTGTACCCGTGGAGTTGTCTGTCATTGCGACTCAGTTGTGGCCGGGTAAGTCTTTCCTCAACAAAGACTTCACCCTGGACAATCTCAAGCGAATCCACGCCTCACAACCCTTTGGTATTATCCATTTGGCTACTCATGGTGAATTTCAACCCGGTAAACCCAGTAACTCCTACATCCAGTTCTCGGACACCAAGCTACAACTCGACCAGCTGCGCCAACTGAGGTTTAATAACCCGCCCGTAGAACTGTTGGTGTTGAGTGCCTGTCGCACGGCGTTGGGAGATGAGGAGGCGGAGTTAGGATTTGCTGGGTTGGCAGCGCTGGCGGGGGTCAAGTCAGCGCTGGGAAGTCTATGGTATGTCAGCGATGAAGGCACGCTAGGGTTAATGACGAAGTTTTATGAGCAATTGAAGAAAGTCCCCGTCAAAGCAGAGGCACTGCGATCCGCGCAGTTGGCGATGCTCAGGGGTGAAGTGCGGATCGAGGAAGGTCAGTTAGTTACTGGCGATAAGCCTATTCCCTTGCCACCAGAGTTACAGCAGGGGGAAAACAGAAATTATACCCATCCCTACTACTGGAGTGCTTTCACGCTGGTTGGCAACCCCTGGTAAGCTGTCACGCTTCTCGCGTTGCCTGTTGAAACTGACGGGGAGACGGGGGGACGGGGAGAGGAATTGATGGTTTTCCCGACAACCCAACAATATGCAAATTAGATGCGCGTTAGCTTAAATCTCCTAATCCGGCGAAAGTCCTTTCGACTCCAGCCAGTCCCGATTAAATAGCCGCGACTGGTACCGTGCCCCACCATCACAAAGGACGGTGACAATCGTGTGACCCGGACCCATTTGTTTGGCAAGAGCAACTGCTGCTCCCACATTAATGCCCACAGAACCTCCCATAAATAGACCATCTTTCCTGAGCAGCTGGTAAATCACCCTCACAGCCTCGCTATCTTCAACTTGAATTGCATCATCTATGGGAACGCCTTCCATATTAGCTGTGACGCGGCTGTTACCGATGCCTTCTGTAATCGAGCTACCTTCAAGTCGTATCTCACCCGTTTTAGCATAACTGTAGAGTCCACTTCCCATTGGATCTGCCAAAACGGTTTTGATGTGAGGATTTTTTTCTTTCAAGTACAGGGCGACACCAGCATAAGTCCCGCCGGTTCCAGTGGCGGTGACCCAAGCATCAATCTTACCGTCGGTCTGCTCCCAAATTTCTGGACCAGTGGTTTCGTAGTGAGCTATGCGGTTTGCCAAGTTATCAAACTGATTTGCCCAGATCGCATTTTCCATCTCTGCTGCGAGGCGTCCAGAGAGCTTCACGTAATTATTGGGGTCTTTGTACGGCACCGCGGGGACGGGACGAACTTCGGCACCCAGGGTTCTCAAGGCGTCCATCTTTTCTTGGGATTGAGTGTCTGGGATAACAATCAGGCACTTGTAACCCTTAGCATTACAAATATGAGCCAGACCAATGCCCGTGTTGCCCGCTGTTCCCTCAACTACGGTGCCCCCAGGCTTGAGTAAACCTTTTTCTTCAGCATCTTTAATGATATAAAGCGCCGCCCGGTCTTTCACGGAACCGCCTGGATTGAGAAACTCTGCTTTACCAAGGATTTCACAACCCGTCTGGTCACTGAAGCTGTTTAACCGAATGAGTGGCGTGTTACCAACGGTTCCGACGAAGCCTGCTTTGATATCCATTTAGATTGGGGAATGGGGAACTCGGTGCCCTTGGAGGGGATAAGGGGGAATGAGGAAAGTACCAAGCTAATCCCTAAGCACAACGCACGGACAATAGCATTGCCGCAAGTGCCGAGTCCCAAGGCAATTCCCCATTCCCAATTCCCAATTATTTTACTTGTTGGGTTGGGGTGTCATCCGCAGGTAGGGCTTGATTTCCTCATAACCCTTGGGAAATTTCTCCTTGAGGACTTCTGGATCTTTGAGGGAGGGGACAATCACACAGTCACCGCCATCCGTCCAGTTAACTGGGGTCGCCACACTGTAGTTGTCGGTGAGTTGCAATGAGTCAATCACCCGCAGGATTTCATCAAAGTTGCGACCCGTGCTGGCGGGGTAGGTGAAAGTCAGCCGCAGTTTCTTCTGAGAGTCGATGATGAAGACAGAACGTACTGTTAAATTATTAAGCGAGTTGGGATGGATCATGTCGTAGAGGTCAGAGACCTTTTTATCAGCGTCCGCCAAAATCGGGTAGTTCACAGTGGTACTCTGGGTTTCGTTGATGTCTCCAATCCAACCTTTGTGGGATTCAACATCGTCTACGCTCAGAGCCAGCACCTTAACATTGCGCTTGTCGAATTCCGGCTTAAGCTTGGCAACAGCACCTAATTCGGTGGTGCAAACCGGAGTGAAGTCTGCCGGGTGAGAGAACAGCACTACCCAGCTGTCGCCTGCCCACTCATAAAAGTTGATTTCGCCTTCAGAGGATGCTTGAGTAAAGTCGGGTACTGTATCGCCTAATCGCAGGGACATAATTAAGTTTCCTTGGGAACCTCAAAAGAGACAGTTTTCTATCTTCACACAAAAGTCCGATAATCCTTGCGGTATTTAGATCTATTTAGGATTTGACTAGCGCGGCTGAGCGTTACCACTGCTGAGATAAAATGAGATGATAGAAAACAAAAATTAAACTAATTGAAGAGAGCTGAGCCTCTCTTCAGACGGTGTTGTGTAAGTAAGGAGTTAAGTTGATGAAAAGATTGGTTCGTCTACTAGCAGTCTTGAGTCTGTTGGTGGGCTGTCTCGGGTGGTTAGGGCAGCCCCAGAGTGCGATCGCTTTGCCGATGCCTTTAGAGTCTGCGGCTTCTTTAAGAAATGTTACTCTGCAATCCTTACCTGTCGTGTTCGCCGAAGCCCCCCTGCGTAACAGTGCCGACGACAAGCTAGCTACTGAGTTTGGCAAAAAGCTCGATTTGAACAATACCCATGTTCGAGCTTTCCGTAAGTATCGAGGGATGTACCCCACTCTAGCGGGAAAAATTGTTGATAATGCTCCCTATGAAAAGGTAGAGGACGTTCTGAATATTCCAGGACTTAGCGAGCGCCAGAAAGAACTGCTGCAAGCTAACCTTGACAAATTTACCGTGACTGAGGTCGATCCAACGTTCGTGGAGGGTGGAGACCGCTACAATCCTGGCGTCTACTAAAAACCTCACTCATTAGTCAATTCTTGCTCCAACCCACCCCTTTAGAGGGTGGGTTGTTTATTAAAATTTGTTAAATTTATTATTATTCAGAACCTAATCAAAGTTGAATCCCCTCCCTTCCGATTCTTCCCTTGAGCTAGACATTCCTACCCAGTTTGATGTCGTAGTGGTGGGTGCTGGTGCTGCTGGACTTTATGCAGCCCTTTGTCTGCCCGATACTTTGCATGTCGGCTTAATTACCAAAGACACGTTATCGACGGGTGCCAGTGACTGGGCGCAGGGTGGTATTGCCGCCGCAATTGATCCAGCTGACTCACCAGTGCTGCACGTTGAGGATACGATGCGGGCTGGTGCTGGACTTTGTGACTTGGATGCTGTGAAGTTTCTAGTGGAGCAGGCACCGGAGTGCATTCAATCTTTGGTCGATATGGGCGTCACCTTTGACCGCAAGGGGAGTCAGTTGGCTTTGACCTTGGAGGCGGCTCACTCTCGTCCTCGTGTGCTTCATGCCGCTGACACAACAGGTCGGAAAGTCGTCAGCACCCTAACTGCTCAGGTGTTACGCCGCCAGAACATCACGGTTTTACAGCAGGCGTTTGCTTTATCGTTATGGCTTAATCCGCAAACCGGGCGTTGTCAGGGGATAAGCCTAATTTACAACAGTCAGGTTAGTTGGGTACAAGCCGGGGCAGTGGTCTTAGCAACCGGCGGTGGCGGTCAGGTTTATGCTCAGACAACTAACCCAGAAGTCAGTACTGGGGATGGGGTAGCGATCGCTTGGCGTGCTGGGGCAATCCTGCGAGATTTGGAATTTGTGCAATTTCACCCTACTGCCCTGACAAAGCCTGGTGCCCCACACTTTCTGATCAGCGAAGCAGTACGAGGAGAAGGTGCCCACCTGGTAGATACCCAAAGACGCCGGTTTGCTTTTGATTACCACCCGGATGGAGAACTTGCACCCAGAGATGTTGTCAGTCGCGCAATTTTTAGCCACTTGCAGCGTGAAGCAGGGAGTGAGGAAGAACACTCGAATGTTCCCACAAATCCCAAGCCACAAGAGAACGGCGAAAGTTCCTCCCCTACTCCCCAATGTGTCTATTTAGACTTGCAACCGATTCCCGCTGATACGATTCGCCACCGATTTCCAAACATTATCCAGGTGTGTCAGCAATGGGGGATTGATGTCTTCCACGAGCCAATTCCCGTCGCACCCGCTGCTCACTACTGGATGGGCGGAATTGCGGCGGATTTGATGAACCGCACGTCGATTGCAGGTTTGTATGCGATCGGGGAAACAGCCAGTACTGGCGTTCACGGCGCGAATCGTCTTGCAAGCAATTCTCTGTTGGAATGTTTAGTCTTTGGTGCCCAGCTACGTCAAATTAAGCCTGAGGAATTAAAAATAACTCACAATGAATTTCCCATTCCCCATTTAGCGGTGAAAGACTGGGCAAGTCAAAAAGACAAAATGGCAGCACTGCGCGTCGAGTTACAACAACTGGTGTGGCAAAGCGCTGGTATTTGTCGATCTGAGGCTATGTTAGAAAAGGCGATCGCACAGATTGAAGTCTGGCGCTCCGAATTTGCTGCTCTTCCCTTTAGTCAACACTTACTGAGTTTACCCCCTACCAAGACACTCAGGTTTGATTTACCGGATGCAGACCGACAATTGCGGACTTGGGGTGAAACGTACAACTTACTGGATGTAGCGCACTTAATTCTTAAAAGCGCTGCCTTTCGCACAGAAAGCCGGGGTGGGCATTACCGAGTGGACTATCCAAAAGCCAATCCCAACTGGCAAGTCCATACGTTAGTGCAAAAAAACAGATGGTGGAAATCGTCGCCAATAGGAGGGTAACGCTGGACTTATCCTGAGCAAGTCACAAATTACAAGTACCTGTCCCCTACAAAAGCACTCTGAATAATTAGAACTGTCAGCAATATCCTCAGGGTTTTATTCTCCTAACAAATAATCCTGACTTAACGGGTTCCAGAACCTCTGGTATTGTCTGGTCCTCCATTATCGGGTGGATCGAAGTCTGAGCTTCCCTGAGCAATTTGATTAACCGTTGGTGAACTCTTGTCGTTGAAAGCAACAAATGATGGCGTCGAGGAGATGATATTAGGTAGACCAAGTTCTACTTTTGCCTCGAGTATCTTTGGGCTTAACAGCTGTAACCCGATTAACAAAATTGCGATACCAGTGAAGCGAAGGTCAACACACATAACTGTCAATCAAGCGTTTTGAGGGTTCACATGTTCAGTATATTCAGGCAAAGTGAAATGAATAAGAGCATTCATCAAAGATTCATCAGCTTTTCACATAACGTTTATCCTCTCTCCTGTAGGTTATCAGCTAATCAATGAATAGCTAAGCTACGGCGATTATACTTGCGTGAATATTTAAGAATATTCAGTATATTCCCCAAAGATTTATATGCTACTTATAAAATCTTTACATAATTTTAAGATAAAAGCCACTCCAATTTTGACTTTCCTGCGTAATACTATTTTATTTTTATGTAGTACCAATATTGAGGATAGAGTGTAATACTATTTTCATTTTTGTGTCCTTATGTACTACAGAGACTGGAGCATCCCTATGCAAGCAAATCTCCCCTCTGTAGGGGCGCACAGCTGTGCGCCCCTACCAGAACAACGTGCTTTCATTGGGATTATGCCAATGAAAACTACCTACACAGCTTTAAAAATTATTCAATTAATTGCTACAAAATGCTTGACGTTTTTCTTCTTAAATAAAAACGTTTAAGCTTATTAAATAAATAACTATGTTAAATATTTTTATATTTTTATTATTTTTATTTAGGAAAATAAATTTATCCTATTCTCAGCCTCTATTCAGAGGATAAAAACGAGCGCATTTGAGCAAAAGTATCTGCACCAACCTTCATTTTTTTTGGAAGGAATGTAACAGTTCATGTCATATCGCTCCTTGTGAATATTCTTTGTTAAAATTTACAAAATAATGTACAATAAAAACTAGACCCACGCTAAACAGGTAGCCGCAACTAAACCCCAAAAGAATTTTAGCCCAAACTAGTTAGGGACAGACTTGAAAGATTCGAGTGTTATGTTTAAATTTCCCTAAGTGCTTAGTTAGGGGCTTTAAACTGCCACTTTGGGCATTTTTGATGAAATGGAGGGAAGACCCGCCGTTCGGGGGAAGACTCTGCGATCGCAATAGTCAATAAGCGTCTTTAGTTGAGAATCAATTTTGACTTTTGGCTTGCTTTCCCTTTATGGGCTAGCTTCAACAATTAGAGTCTGCAAGGATTTAGGCTTTCTTTGGGACGAAAATTATCCGGTGTGACCCTTTGAGGGCAGAAGGTGGCAAGAATCAATAAATTTACCAAATATTTACACTAAATTTACAAAATGTTTATATAACTATAAGTATCAAAAGATTAAGCTAAATAAACTTGATTAAGCTTAAGTTAAATAAACCTGATTCAATGGTGGAAAAAATGGCTAGTAGGGTAGTGACATTCAGGCTACCGGAAGATCTGGTTCAGGCGATTATCTCTCAAGCTAAGGCAACAGGCAAATGCAAAACAGCCGTGGTAGTTGAGGCACTCAAGCAAGTATTTGGTTTTCCGGTTAGCGAAACCCCACCAGCTTCACTTGAAGGACTTAACCAACAAATAGATTCACTGAGGGAAAAAGTTACCTGCTTGAATAAGCAGCTAGTCGAGTTGACACAGGAGGGGTTGTCAGACAGGAACATACGAAGTATAGAAGAGCTTAATCAGGCTCTAGCTGCTGGTCAAGATTTACTTGATGAAGTCTCTTTGCCCCTACACAGCGCTTTCCCCTCTCAGAATGTCGGTGCGGCTGAAGATTTCACAGAGATGGGCGAGGTAGTCAGCCAAGAGTCAGAACCTGTTAGTGCTAGAAGCTACGGATTTGAAGAGGATTTGCAACAATTGACCGCTAAGGTTGAGCAGCGAGCAAGGATGCTCGAACAGGTTCTCTCGGCATCTGTAGACCAGGTCTGTATGTATGACAGGTTGGGGAGGTACACTTACGCCAATCGCGCCTTTATGCAGTCATTCGGGCTAGAGCAGACTGAACTCTATGGTAAGACCTGGCATCAGGTGGGCTTGCCTCCAAAAACAATGAAGCCTTTCGATGCGAAACTCCAAATTGCCTTGGGTACGGGGCAATCGATCGCTGAGGAAATCAGCCTGCCCACTGTCAGTGGAGTCAGACACTACGAGTACATCCTCAGCCCTATCCATAGCACTGAGGGTGGTGTTGAGGCAGTGGTGTACACGGCAAGAGATATTACTGAGCGTAAGCAGGCAGAAGAGGCGCTGCGGGAATCTGAAAAAAATTACCGCAACTTGTTTGAGTGGGCTCACGACTCAATCTTTATCACCGACTCTTCAACCCATAGCCTCTTGGATGTCAATGAGCATGCTGCACGGCGATTAGGATACACCCGCAAACAGCTTCTCCACTTACCGGCTGAGGTTATTAGTCCGCCAATGGACCCTAACCACCGACAAGCAGTGCTTCGGCAGTTATGGAGAACTGGCAGTGTAACATTTGAACATGTTCACAAGTGTAAAAATGGCATGGAGATGCCAGTTGAAATAAGTAGCCGTGTAGTTGAATATGGCGGTCAGCTAGCGATTCAAAGCTTTGTCCGTGATATCACTGCCCGCAAGCAGGCAGAGTTGGGATTACAAGAAAGCCAACGTTTCATCCAGCAGCTTGCAAAGACAACACCGTATTTGATTTACATATCTGACCTGATTCAACAGCGCTATATCTACTTGAACCACAAGGCGAATGAATTTTATGGTCAGACACCGGAAGCCATCCAAGGGATGGGCACAGGATTTTTTGAAGAGTTTTTACACCCTGATGATTTTCCCAAACTAGCTGAAATCAAAAGCCGATTGGCTACAGCTGCGGAGGGTGAGGTTGTTGAAAACGAGTTCCGCATGAAAAACGCTAACGGTCAATGGTGCTGGTTTCACACTTGGGAGGTTGTCTTTAGCAGAACTAGCGAGGGCTTACCGGAGCAGGTACTCGGCACGGCTATAGATATCACCGAGCGCAAGCAGATAGAGGAAAGGTTGGAGGCGTGTCAGATTTGTAGTTGCCAGTCAGAACCTTAGCTCGACTTTATCCATTTAGTGAAATAGCCTACAAGCCTTAGCACACCAAGACTTGTAGGCTGCTAATTTTTAATGGGTAATGGTTAATCGGAAGTTGCCCCCCTGGGGGCAACTTCCGGTTAAGAGAGGAGTTTCTGTTATCCCTCTTCTGTCACTCTCCGGGAGGGACCCTATGTACGGGAGAGCGGAGATTTTCATTCTGTTCTAACTTGTACCAAGAACAACTTGTAAATTTTTCAACAATTCATTGGACGTGTAGGGTTTTGACAAAAAGGTTTTAACATTCTTCTCAAGACGTTTAATCATGTTAGGGCTCGATACCAGTCCACTAACGGCAATAATCTTGACTCGTGGATTAATTTTTTGCAAGGTTTGAATGGTGGTCATACCGTCCATCGATGGCATCATCATATCAACCAATACCAGACTGATTTCATCTTTCTGTTGGGCATACAGGGTGACCGCTTCGATACCATCAATTGCCATTAAAACTCTATAATCATGGCTTTCAAGCGAGGTTTTGGTAATCTCGCGAATTGAATCTTCATCATCCACTACAAGAATCAACTCTCCATGACCTTTCGGTAATTTGTGTTGTTCCTCAGCAAACTCATCTGTCGAAATCGTTTGCGTTACAGGCAAATAAATCTTAAACTGTGTTCCTTTTCCGACCTCACTAAATACTTTCACAAAACCCCCGTGGCTCTTGATGATACCAATTACGGTAGAAAGACCTAGTCCTGTACCTTGACCAACCTCTTTTGTTGTGAAAAATGGCTCAAAAATTCTATCTATTATTTCCAGAGGAATTCCTGTTCCTGTATCGGATACTGTAATCACAACGTAAGGACCCACCTTAGCGTCAAGATTCATGCGGACATAGTGCGTATCAATCCAGATATTTTGGGCAGTAATCTCCAAGACACCGCCCTGTGGCATAGCATCGCGAGCATTAATGCAGAGGTTCATCAGTACTTGGTGTAACTGAGTTGCATCACCAGAGATAGTCCACAGGTTTTGTGTTGGAATATCGGTGCGAATTTCAATCGCTCTGAGAAATGTCTGTTTAACAATGTTCTCAATTTCTGTGATTAAGCCTCCCACTGCTAGGGGTGTGTGCCTACCTGCGAGTCCTCGTGAAAATGACAGCACTTGTCTAACCAAATCTGATGCACGTCTAACGTTAGTCTCCAGTATCTTGAGCCACTGCTGGCTCTGCTCATCCGGGAGTTTGCACTCCAGTAGCTGAGCCGCCATCATCATTGGTGTCAGCGCGTTGTTGAGGTCGTGGGCGATGCCACTTGCCAGCGTGCCGAGACTCTCTAGGCGCTGAGTTCTCAGAAACTGGGCTTCGAGTTGTTTTTTCTCTGTAATATCGGTGTTAACGATCAAGATGGATTTGGGTTGTCCCTGGTCATCGCGCACCAGTGTCCAGCGACTAGCAACGATGATTTCCTTGCCGTCTTGAGTGACTTGATGTAACTCACCTTGCCAAGAGCCACACTCAACTAGACTGTTCCAATTGTTTTCGAGCTGATCTATGGTTTCCGGTCGGTACAGAAGCTGATTAGCATTCCTGCCGATCGCTTCTTGGGCTTTCCATCCATACACACGTTCAGCTCCTTGGTTCCAAAATTGGATTTGGTTGTTCAAGTCTCGCACGAGAATCGCATCTGTGGTGATATCGAGCAGAGCAGCTTGTTCGCGGATTTTCTGTTCGGCTTGCTTGCGCTCAGTAAGGTCGAGGACAAAACCGATTGTGTTCTGTTGAGACTCCTCCAGCATGGCCCATCCAACCAAAAGAGGAATGCGCGTGCCATCAGAGCGAATGAATTCCTTCTCGAAGGCAGGACAAACTCCAGAACTGATTAATTGTGCGATCGCTCCTTGATCTAAATGTTGATATTCTGGCGGAGTGATTTTGTCTAAGCGTAAATCTCCCGATCGCAGTTCGGAGCGCTCATATCCCACCATCTGTAGGAATGCGTCGTTAGCCTCTGTAATGTTGCCGTTCAGGTCTGCGTAAATAATCCCAATGATATTGGATTCAACCAAGCGCCTAAACCGGGCTTCACTCTGCTCTAGCGATCGAAAAGCCTGCTCTCGTTCCTTTTCTGCTTGCTTACGCTCCGAGATTTCCTGTTGTAGACGCTCATTTTGCTCTGTGAGTCTTTTTGTTAGGTTCCGCAGGTGCAGGTGGATGTTGACACGGGCTAAAACCTCTTCATGCTCTAGCGGTTTGGTGATGTAATCTACTGCTCCGAGATTCAACCCTTTAACCTTATCCACCTTGTCGGTCAGGGCAGTCATGAAAATTACGGGAATATCCTGAGTGGCTGGATTAGTTTTTAAGCGACGGCACGTTTCAAAGCCGTCCATTTCTGGCATGAGTATATCCAATAATATCAGGTCGGGTGGGGCATATTCCGCCATTTCAAGCGCACTTTCCCCATCTTCAGCCACCACAACCTTGAAGCCATACTCCTCTAAACAATCGAGCAGCATCTCCAAATTGGTGGGTGTGTCATCGACGATTAAAATGATTCCTTTTTCTGTAGTATCAACACTCATTTTTCCCTCTTAAAATTGTTTTAAAAATTCCCGAATTTGTTTTCCTTTAAACTCTTTAGCCAGTTGACGCAGATGGGTGACAAACGGTACCCATTGCTGATCTAATTCCTCCAGTTGAGCGGCTCGCTTCACCATGCCTCTAAGGTCGCCTCTTTTCGCCAAATCGAGCAAGGCAGCGACCTCAGAGGCAGGTGGAGCAATCAATACCGGGTTCTGACTGTTGGATTTTGCACTCACAGTTTCTGGCTGTGGGCTGTCACTATTTGTTTCCTCATAAATCCATTCCAGTCGCAAGTACAGATGTAATTTTTCTAAAAGCTCTGCTTCCCGAATCGGCTTGGGGAGAAAATCATCACAACCAACCTCTCGACTCTGTTGGCGATCAAAATCAAACACGCTAGCTGAGATGGCAATCACCACTATATCTTTAAGCTCTGGTAACGTCCTTAAACGACGGGTAGCTTCAAAGCCATCCATCACGTTCATTACCAAGTCCATAAAAATCACATCCGGCTTAAATTCATGCGCTTTATTTAAACCTTCTAATCCATTCGTCGCTTCAACAACCTCAAACCCTAAAGGCTCTAATAGATTAACCAGGACACAGCGATTTTCCCACTTGTCGTCTACCACCAGAACTTTTCGCTTACTGCCCACAAAACCAATAATGTTACGTTCATCAACATTAGCAATATCCAACGGGTGGGAAACCTCAGACAAATCCAAATCCAGCCAGAAAACGCTCCCTTTACCTAGAGTACTCTTGACCTTCAGTTCACCGCCCATCATCCGGACTAATTGACGACTAATTGCCAATCCCAATCCCGTTCCTTCAGTCTTCTGACTATTGTCACCCACCTGCTGGAATGGCAAGAAAATTTCTTCTAATTGCTCCGGTGCAATCCCCACGCCTGTATCTTCCACCTGAAACCGGAGTTTCCCCTCCTGATAGCCTACTCTAAACGTTATACTCCCTTTTTCTGTAAACTTCACGGCATTGCTAAGTAAGTTAATCAAAACTTGTCGCAACCGTTTTTCATCAGCCTGAATAATTTTTGGCAGAGGAGAAAGCGTTGTGTAAATTAGCGAAAGTCTCTTTTGTTCGGCACGGATACGAAAAATTTCAAAAATGCCATTAATAAATTCAGGAAAATGAAAGGCGTTGGGGTAAAGCTCCATTTTCCGAGCTTCGATTTTAGAGAGGTCTAAAATATCGTTAATCAGCGTCAGCAGGTGTTCGCCGCACTGATGAATGATACCGATCCCATTCTTTTGCTGTTCAGTTAAATTTTTATATTTTTTAAAGATTTGGGTGTAACCTAATATGCCATTGAGTGGAGTGCGGAGTTCGTGGCTCATGTTGGCGAGGAATTCGCTTTTAGCTCGGTTAGCGGCTTCGGCGGCTTCTTCAGCTCGTTTGCGATCGCCAATCTCCTCTTGTAATTCCAGCGTTCGCTCTTCTACTTTCGCTTCTAACGTCCGGCTATAATTCTCTAAATCGTTATAAAGACGCGCATTCTCAATCGAAATTGCTGCTTGAGAGGATAAGAGTTGTAAGACTTCCACCCGCTCTGGCGTAAAAGCACTCCTCGTTAGATTATTTTCTAAGTAAAGGATGCCAATGAGTTTACCTTGATGGACTATTGGCGTACATAAAACAGATTTAGGTTTGCAGTTGAGGATATAGGTATCTGTCGTAAATAATCCCTCACTACTAGCATCATTTAGTACGATATTTTCCTGAGTTTGACGCACGTAATTAATTATAGATAGCGGTAGCTGCTGACTGATTTCTACAGGAGTCGATTGCTGCACGGTTATATCATCGTTATCTACGCTCCCTGATGCCTCTATTACTAATCGCCCTGCTTTCTCTAAGATTAATAATCCAGTTTCTGCTCCAGCATTTTCTAGTAAAATTCGCATCAATTTATGCAATAAATTACCTAGAACAATTTCACCAGAAAGAGCTTGCGAAGCTTTCATGACTGCGGCTAAATCTAGAGCTACAGACCCTCCTGTAGTCGTAGAGTTAATTGTCCGATTAACCTCTAGACCTTTCGTTTGTCGCTTCAGTGTCCCGGATAAAATGTGAGGATATTTGGCTTGTAAGTCTCTGATTTTGACGGTTGCTCCCCACTGAGCATAGGCATAGTAAGACTGAGTGAGATAGTCTCTTGCAATGTTTTCCCGACCTCGCTCAAAATAAAACTTGGCTGCTAGTTCTGACGCTACGGCTTCCTCATGAATAAATCCTTGTTCTTTAGCTGCTGCGATCGCGCGATCGTAAAGCTCCATCGCTTCTAAATGTTGACCCAAAACTCGCGCCTTCTCTGCTTCTACCAAATCGTATTTGTGCTGGAAATTTACTGGGCAATGAAATGCCCATACCTGCATTTTTTTCTGGTGTTCAGCAACTTTTTTCAGAATTTGCTGTTGTTCTGCTTCTAATGCATGTACATATTGCCCCAGGAGGGCAAGGGAATAATACAAGCAATAAGTGGCATTGAGGCTGAGACCATTCACACCCCCCAAATGTTTTTCAGCTATATCAGCATTGTGAATACATTGAGTGTAATTTTGGGCCAAATAATTCTGGATTGCTCTGGAAAAATAAGCCGCAAAAAGCAACATGTGGTTATCAATTTTGAGAACCCGTTCCAGTAGAGCATCTGCATTCAAAAGTTCGCCGTGGAAACGGTACTCTTCCTCAGGGGCGTCGAGTAAATTCAAGACTGCGATTCGCCAAAACTTGAGGTAAGAACTCTGAAAATCGAGTTTGAGTTTGACCAAGCAATCCAAATGCTGCCCTTGCTTTTGAGCGACGACCTCCAACGGTTCACCGATAAAAAACATCTGGTCACACGTATAGAAAAAATCATAACCAGACCACTCCAAATCTCCGAACTCTAATCCTGTTTGCACGCCGTCCAGCAAGGGAGCAATGCATTCCCTAGCATGTTCTTTCCAATGAAGAATGTGACCGTGAACAATATTGTGAACGGCGGCTTTTAGGGGTCTAGCATTAAAGTGTTCTAATAGCTTTAAACCAAGTTGTCCGTAGCGATATCCTGTTTCTATATCGATTAACTGAGCACATAGAATTAAGCCATACAGGGCATACCCAAACGCCGAAAGCGACGTATTGCCATAAGTAACACTCTGGTTGACCAGCGTATAGGCAATGTAGGGAAAAACCTCAGGTGTTGTCGCATAAGCTGGAGCTGCACAGCTGACTAAAATTCGCATCACCGCCAGATGCTTCGGGTCGGTCATTTCGGGTCGGTTGGCTAACTCTTCAACATCCATCTTTTCTGGTGGAACCGTTGCCAGAGTCACTCCGATCATATCCAGAACTTTTAGCCCAGTTTCTAAAGCGGCTTTCATTTGATTTTTCTGGATATAAAATAGCATTTGTAATTCATAAATTTTGACCTGATCGAGCAAGTTATTTGCCTGTTTCAGAACCACTTCCGCAAGACGTGTTGCCCGTTCAGCATTCAGATTTAAATACTCCGCTCCCGTTGCCTCCACATACAAATCGAGCGTCAAGTTATACTGGCTCTCCCAGCTAGATTCTGAGAGCAGTTCTAACCCCTTGGATAGGTAACGGCAGGCAGGCTCGTAAGCTGTTGCTGCTTTTGCTTTCTTACCAGCGATTAGATTGAGTTGGGCGAGTTCATCTTGTTGGGATTGCTGGGTAATTAACTCAACCCCTATATTAAGCTGGTTGACAATTTCAAAAATATTTTCTTCAAGGTCTGCTTCAGAAGTATGCTGAAGTAAGAGTTCGCCAATTTTCAGGTGAGTTTGTTTTTTCTCCTCTGTGGGAATTAATGAATAAGCGGCTTGCTGTACTCGGTCATGTAGAAACTTGTAGGCGATTGGGGATTGGCGATTGTTAATTTCCCATTCCCCAACCATAGGAATTTTATAAGACTGGCTCAGAGGTAAAACCAAACCTGCTTGTAGGGATTCCCACAACTCTGCTGCGGTTTCTGAGAGCGATTTTTGATTAACAATGCTCAGAACGTCTAAAGTAAATTTGTCACCAATACAGGCAGCTAATTTCAAGGCATTCTGCGTCGTGGGGAGCAGCTTTTGAATCTGACTGACCATTAACTCAACGACATTATCAGTGATATCAATGCCTTGAAGGCGATTAACATCCCACTGCCAGCAACCCTGACTGAAATCAAAGGACAATAGGTTTTCCTGATATAGCGATTTAAGAAGCTGAGTTAAGAAGAAGGGATTTCCCTGTGTTTTGTTAAACACTAACTCAGTTAACGGCTGGGACTTTTCTGTGTCAGTACGGAGGGTATCGCTAATTAATTGGTTGACATGGTTAATCTGCAAAGGCTGGAGGACTATATTGTTCACAACCGCATTGCATGAGTGAATCTCCTCCAACGTCACCATCAATGGATGAGTTGCACTGACTTCGTTATCGCGATACGCGCCAATTAACAACAGATATTGACTGTCTGCATCGCAAGCTAGCAACTGAATCAATTTTAAAGAGGCTGAATCTACCCACTGTAAGTCATCTAGAAATAGAACGAGAGGATGTTCGGGTTGGGTAAAGACTTGGATGAATTGTCGAAATACTCGGTTAAATCGATTTTGGGATTCAGCTGGTCCCAATTGCGGCGCGGGAGGCTGAACACCAAGAATGCGTTCCACTTCGGGAATTACATCAATAATGACCTGACCATTGGAACCGAGAGCTTCTAAAAGTTTTGCTTTCCAAACTGCTATCTTGTCAGAACTTTCTGTCAACAGTTGCCGCATTAATTCCTGAAAGGCTTGAATCAAGGAAGCATAAGGAATATTTCGCTTAAATTGGTCAAACTTACCAGAAATGAAGTAACCTCGCGCCTCAACAATGGGTTTGTGGATTTCATTCACCAAAGAAGATTTACCAATTCCGGAGTAGCCGGAAACAAGCATCATCTCAGCTCTTCCTTGTTGTTGAGGGGGGCTGCTAACTCGCCTAAAGGCATCCATTAACCGACTAACTTCTTGTTCGCGCCCATACAGCTTTTGCGGAATCGAGAATTGACTAAATAAATCCAACTCTCCCACCGTAAATCGAGGAATCTTGCCCAACGTTTGCAGCATCTTTAGACAAATCTCCAAGTCAGCTTTAAGCCCTAGCGCACTCTGATAGCGGTCTTCTGCTGTCTTGGCCATTAATTTCATCACAATATCAGACACCGCTTCGGGAATTTCTGAATTGATCAGGTGGGGAGGTACTGGTGTTTTAGCAATATGACAGTGAACAATTCCCAAAGCATCAGTAGCTTGAAATGGCAGCTGTCCTGTCAGCATTTCATAGAAGGTAACGCCTAAGGAATAAAAGTCAGTTCGATAGTCAACTGAGCGGTTCATTCTTCCCGTTTGCTCAGGCGACATATAGGCAAGGGTGCCTTCAAGCAAAGTGGGATTACTGACGGTCTGATTCTCTCTTGACAGACGTGATGAAATGCTAAAGTCTATAATTTGAACTTGACTAGTTTTGGGATTAATCAGGATATTGTGAGGTTTAATATCTTTATGAATAATGTTGTTTTGATGCAGCTGAACGAGGATTGAAGCCAACTGAATAGCAATCGGTAAAAACTTGCTTAACTCAAACGTTTGAGCGGCGATTAATTGGGTCAGAGGTTCTCCCCCAAAATCTGACAAGATTAGTGCCAATCCATTTTGATAGCTTTCCAAAGCTAGGGTTTTAATAATCCCTTCTATGTCCAAGGTTTGAAGTATGTTATATTCATGTCTTAAGCGGGCGAGCTGTTCTATACTGGGATACTCAGCTTTAAGCGTTTTAATAATCACCCAAGTTGGCTCTGACTCTCTAGAAGCACGATAAACACAGCTAGTAGTACCTTCATAAAGGGCTTCGATAAGGTTGTAACCGGCAATGGTGTTACTCATTTTCGTCTGGCGATCGCGTGAGGTTGATGGGTGGTAAGGTATTTACTTCCGAGAAGTGAAAAATTTTGGAGGTTACGGGTTCTGGAGACTTAGAAATAACTTGAAAATTTAAATATGTAAAGAAAGATTAATAGTTGGGCTTATCAAGTTTTTTGAGTTAAATTCTAACATCAGCGAACCTGTCAAAAGACACATAGGATAGCAAGACGCCAGTCGCACTAATAATGATTGCAAGAGGGCTATTACTGTCATGTTATCGTGCAAAGATGGCTGAACCAATTCCACCGTTCACGCTTCCACCGGCCCAAAATCCCCAGCAGGAAGGAGAATAGACCTCTTGCTATCATTCGTCGCTGGGGTACTATGAAGGAATGGCACGAAGATAAGCGCGATCGCCCCGCCACAGAAGGCGAAACCTTACACACCGCTTTGAAGAAAGCCGTTTCTGTTCTAGAGAAAAAGTCTCCTCATCCTGTAAAACAGGATTTGATAAGCTGCTACGCAGCTAAATTGAATAAACAGCATCACCTTTGTTTTTTATTTTG
>CBDTXL010000058.1:0-20565 GCA_965364435.1 uncultured bacterium | reverse complement strand
GGTTAAACAGTTTATTTTGATACATAGGTCGAACTACTGAGATTGGCTCAAGGGTAAAAGTCTCTGGGCGGAGTTATCCAGCGCTTACTCCGGGGAGTTTTAACCTCAAGCGTGCTGAGCCAAAATGTGTCTAATTACCAGTGCTATGGTTCGTGCTACCCTGCCCGTGTTGACCCTGCTGTCCCCCGGTATGTGTGTTACCGCTGCCCGTCATGCCCTGGCTCATCTTGGCTTTGCACTTCTCCATCATCTGCTGCATCTGACCCATCGTTTGCTGCATCTGATCCATCATTTCTTGGTGCTGTTGGTGCTGTTGGTGTTGATTGGTTGTAGCTTCAGGAGTAGAGTTTGCAGGTGAAGTGGGGGTTACTTCAGCGTTCTGTGCTGATAACGGGCTAGCTGTAAAGGCTAGGGCTGCCATACCTCCGACAGCTGCACTGATAAGAGTTTGAGTAAATCTTACGTTCATGACATCCTCCGGGTAAACAAGCTCTATCGCTTCCTTATCCATTAGCTTGACAGTCCTTTATGAAACTAGGATGAAATACCTATTGACAAATTGCACCAAAAATGGTACAATCAGGTTAGAAATGACAGATAAAAAAGTTCCTGCAAGGTTCTATAAAAAAAAACGAAGCAGGTAAAGAGCCTGTTCGTGAGTGGTTAAAGAGTCTAGAAAAAAGTGAGCGTTATTTGATTGGTACTGATATCAAAACAGCTGAGTATGGCTGGCCTATCGGGATGCCAACTTGTAGACCACTAGGAAAAGGGTTATTTGAAGTTCGCACTGATTTACCTGATGGGATCGCTCGTGTAATCTTCTGCTTTTACGAAGAGCAATTGATTCTGCTTCATGGATTTATTAAGAAAACGCAGAAAACACCCAAGGGAGACTTAGACCTAGCTTTATCTCGAAAGCGAGACTTAGAGGAAAGAGAATGACTACCAATCCTCATATCGGTTCTTCACTTGACGATCTTCTCGAAGAAGACGGAGTACTTGACGAGGTAGAAGCAATTGCACTCAAGCGTGTTCTCGCTTGGCAAGTCTCTCAACTAATGCAAGAGAAAGGACTCACCAAAACAGCAATGGCTCAAGAGATGAACACAAGTCGTGCATCTCTTGACAGATTTCTCGATCCAGAAAATACATCTGTAACGCTAAATACTATGGTAAATGCAGCTAAAGCCGTTGGGAAAAGGTTGCATATTGAATTGGTTTAATCCACCTCTGAATTGAGAGACGAGCGCTATGACTCAAGCTATACCCAAACAAGTAACATTTTGAATCATGCGCTAACGAATAGACCTAGCCTTTGACACCCTCCAGATCTAGCGATTGCAAAAATACTGACAGAGAGTTTATGAACCGCAGCCTATAGCAGATGAATTTGATTGATTTACGAGCGTCGATTGACTGCGTGCAAAAGGTCTATTCATGAGTTGGATTGAAACGATACCCCAAGCCATGCAGGGTTTCAATCCAGTTAGGGCAACCAAAAGACGCCAATTTGCGGCGTAAGAGACGCACTTGAGCCGCCACTACATTACTAATCGGTTCTGCACTCATTTCCCAGAGGTGATTCCGAATCTGGTCACTGGTAACAACGTGGTTAGGGTGTTTCATAAAGTACTCCAGCAATTGGAATTCCTTAGTAGTTAGGGAAATAGCCTGTTGTTCGCTTAAGGTGTTTTGAAAACAAACGGTGTGGGTGCTGTAATCTAAGGTAAGGTTGCCAACTGTAAGCTGTTGGGGTTGGAGTTGAGGCGATCGCCTTTGCAATGCCCGCAACCGTGCCAGTAATTCCGCCATCCCAAACGGTTTTACTAGATAATCATCCGCGCCAGCATCTAACCCTGCTACCTTATCTTCCATTTGGTCTTTGGCTGTGAGCATTAAGATGGGCAGGGGGCTGTGCCTTGCCCGTAACCGCTTGCATAGCTCTAATCCTGACAGTCCTGGTAATAACCAATCGAAGATAGCCAGTGTATATTGCGTTTGTGGGTCTTCCAAATAATTCCAAGCTTCAGTACCATCTTGAACCCAGTCAACCACATACTTTTCCTGGTTCAAAATTCGCTTGATAGCAGCACCTAAATCTGGCTCATCTTCGACTAACAGAACTCTCATAACAAGCACCTATCTAGCGGTAGATTGGAATTCGAGCTAAACCGAGTGGGATCTTCCCAATCGATTACTGCTTGTACCAAGCTTGTCGCCACTGCTCCTGAAGATCAATTTCTTTTTGTTGTGAAGTGATAATCTCTTGAGCAAGTTTCTTGATTTCAGGGCGCTTAGACTTACTCAGTGCGTCTTGAGCCATTGTTAGCGCTCCCTCATGATGAGGAATCATCGCATTCATAAAACGTAGGTCAAACTCCGCATCTGCCTCACCTAAGTCTTGACTCATCATCATGGCTTGCATTTGTTCAGGGGACATCTCCATCATGCGACCCACTTGAGCGTTATAAGCCGTTGGTTTATCTCCAGCTTTGGGATACCATGCTTTGCGCCATTTCTGCAACAGCTCATTTTCTTCTCTGCTTTGAGCGATGATGATGTCGTCTGCCAGTTTTTTGATTTCAGGGCGAGTAGATTTTTGTTGGGCTTCTTTTGCCATCGCGATCGCTCCTCGGTGATGTAATCTCATCGCGTCGATGAATCGCAGATCGTAGTTTTCATCGGCTGGACCTAAATCCATTGCCATGCTATGGTTCATGCCACTGCCATGATTCATGCTGTCGCCATGCATCATGTCCTGCTTGCCACTAGCTTCTGTTGCAGGAGTATTTTGGGCTTGGCTTTGGTCAACAGAGGCAGTAGAACCCCTCTGGGAGGTATTAGAACAGGCTGTCAGAACCCCACCAAGGGAAGTGATCGCCACAAGGGTTAGCGCTAAAAAGCCAGTTCTTACTGAAATTGGTTGCATCAACTTGATACCCATCTAAGACAAATCTAAGAAATTTCCTTCTACTCGTTGCATTCCACACAGAAATGAAATCAGGATGAACTGCCTGTACTCCAATAGCAATAAATACTCCTTACTCCATTAGGAAACCGGGAAAATTTACCGATTGAAACTAAACCGACCATCTACCTTTTTTCCATCAATATCCGAAGTAATTTTCACCTGATACTGACCCGCTGCTTTTTCTGGTAACACAGCAGCGTAGTGTTTACCCGCCGCATCATAGGGAAGGTCTAAAGATTTCTGCGTACCATCAGGTAGCTGAACTTGAGCCATCACTTTAGCGTTTGAGATGGCTTCGTGATTATCCCCTTTTTGTAAATAAAAATCTAAATGAGTTCCCTTATTTTCCTTCACTGGAACAAACTCTAAGTGATAGGGTCCTGACTCAACAACTTGACCCCCTTTTAGAGGTTTTGCGGCATGACCGGATGACTCAGTTTTAGCGGCGTCAGTTGGTTGTGCAGTTGATTCGGCTGGTTTGGTACTTGTTGGGCTGCTATCTGAGTTTGTGACTTGGTTGTTGTTACCACAGGCTCCGAGAAAAATCAGGCTTACACTGCCTAAGACCACCAACAGAAACTTGATATATTTCATACTTTTTGCTCCTGAAATTTTAGATACTAGCTACTAAATCCCCAACTTCCTAGAGAAGTATGGGATTTGGCAATTCAAACTTTCAATCCATTGGTAACGATAGTTTGAGCCTCTTGATGTGTTGGTTTCGGCATCAAAAATTTACCAAATTGAGCATAGAGCGCTGGGAGAACCAGCAAAGTTAACGCTGTTGAAGTAAACAATCCTCCCAATACCACGACGGCTAAAGGTTGCAAAATTTCCTTACCCGCACCACTCCCAATTACTAACGGTATCATCCCCAACGCTGAAGTTAGAGCCGTCATCAAAATGGCAACCAAACGCTCCATTGAACCTTCAAAAATAACGTTTTTTAAGGGCATTCCCTGCGCCAACTTGCTGTTGTAGTTGTCTACCAACATCAACCCATTCCGTGTTGCCACTCCAAACAAAGTAATGAATCCCACCATCGAAACGACAGAGATAATTCCGCCTCCCAACGCAATGGAAAAGATACCTCCTACCAGTGCTAATGGCAGATTTACCATAATCATCAACATCGCAGCAACGGACTTCACAGCAAAGTACATTAAGACCGCAATAATTGCGATCGCAAGTCCCCCAAACACCAGCAAATTCTGAGTTGCTCGTTGCTCCGATTCAAACTGACCGCCGTATTGGATAAAGTAACCTGTAGGCAACTGTACCGACTGGCGTACTTGGGTTTGGATGTCGTCCACTACAGAACCTAAATCTCGCCCTGACACGTTGGCAGAAACTACAATTAGGCGAGAAACATTCTCCCGGTTAATCGTATTCGGTCCAGTCCCATAATCAATGCTGGCAACTTGAGCGAGAGGGATTTTCTGTCCTGTAGGGGTATCTACCAGCAAGTCGCGAATGGTATCTACATTACTGCGATCATCTTCCTTCAACCAAACCATTAAATCAAACAATTGTTGGTCTTTGAGAACTTGAGAAACGACTCGCCCGTTGAGTGCTGTTTCCACCATTTCCGTTAGATGACCCACCCTTAAGCCGTAACGAGCCGCCGCTTCCCGGTTAAACTGAATTTGCACCTGTCGGATGGGGACTTGGGGTTCGAGTTGTAATTCTACGAGTCCCTGAATGTCGCTTACTGCCGTCTGAACTTCAGCACCAAGACGACGCAATTCTTCTAGGTTAGGGCCAAAAATTTTAATGGCGATCGCACTTCTCACCCCCGACAATACTTCATCCATCCGGTGAGAGATAAACCCACCCACGTTAGATGCAACACCCGGTAACTTAGCAAACTCCTCCCGCAGTTTCTCAATACTCCCCTCTCGATCCTTTAACCCCTCCCAACTCAGTTCCACATCCAAATGCCCCAGGTTAACCCCTCCCGCATCCGCATCACCCGGAGCACGTCCAGCGCGTAACTGCACGGACTGAAATCGCTTATCTCCCTTGAGGGCGTCCTGCATGGCTAACCCAGCTTGATTGGTTGCTTCCAGAGAACTGCCCGGATACAAAAGGATCGTATTCACTAACGAGGGTTCCTGAAACTCCGGCAGAAATACCCGTCCCAAACTCGGCAAAATCACCAAAGACGCCACTAATGACGCACCTGCAACTGCCAGAATAATGGAGGGAAAACGGATAGAAAAGTTGAGGATTGGTTGATAGAGTCGCTGGGATAAGGCACTCACCCAAGTATCGTCTGTAGGTAGCGATCGATTTGCCAGCAGAATCGCGCATAATGCTGGAGAAAGCGTCATTGCCACGAACGTAGAGGCGAAAATTGACACCAAATAGGCAACACCCATTGGGGTAAAGATGCGTCCTTCCACACCTGTGAGGAAGAAAATCGGCGCGAAGACAACGGCAATAATTACCGTAGAGAAAATCACGCTAACCCGCACTTCTACAGACGTGTCGTAGACAACCTGAAACGGATGCACGGGATTACTTGATGCCTGGTTCTTCCGCAGTCCCCGATAGCAGTTCTCCATATCTACAATTGAGTCATCCACCACCGAACCGCTCGCAACTGCTAACCCTCCCAATGTCATAGTATTGATACCCTGACCAAACCAGCCCAAAATCATCATCCCAATGAGGACGGATAGGGGAATGGCGCTGAGGGTGATGATGGCAGTGCGCCAGTTCATCAAAAACATCAGCAGAATAATAGAGACGATGATGATACCGTCGCGCAGAGAACTGGTGACGTTTTCAATCGCCGCATCGATGAAGCTTTGTTGGCGGAATGTTTCGGTAACTTTGACATCTTTAGGCAACCCCGCTTTCACCTCATCCATTGCCTTTGCGATCGCTCTCGTTACCGTGGGAGTATCATACTGAGGTTGCTTGTTGACCAAAACCACAATCGCTCTCTGACCGTTCAAACTGCCATCCCCTCGCTGCAAAGCTGCCCCAATCCGTACCTCTGCCACATCTTGAAGCAGCACAGGCGTCCCATTTCGAGCCGTTACTGCCGATTTTGCTAGTTCCTCGATGGACTCAATCCGCCCTACCCCTCGGATAATCAGTTCTTGGTCGGGATTAATTAAAAAGCCACCCGCTGCATTGACATTTGCGCCTCTAGCTGCTTCTGTGACTTCTTCTAAGGAAACATTAAAGGCTCTAAGTTTAGCGGGGTCAGCTAAAACCTGATATTGACGGACATCCCCGCCATACGCAATCACCTGAGAAACGCCCGGTACAGCTAGCAGTCGGTTGGTGATATCCCGGTCAACCAAGCGGCGAACTTCCATTAACGGGGTGGTTTCAGCGGTGAAGGCGTACTGAAGCACCGTACCGATGGGAGAAGAAATGGGCGAAATTTGCGGGTTTTCCACACCCTCCGGTAATTTTTGCTGAATTTGTTGCAACCGTTCAGTTACCAATTGACGGGCTTGATAAACATCTGTCCCCCATTTAAAGATGACCTTGACAACGGAAATGCTAACGGCAGAGGAGGAGCGTACTGTTTCTACTCCAGGTGTACCGTTTACCGCGCTTTCAATCGGCAGGGTAATGAGGGTTTCGACTTCTTCAGGAGCGAGTCCGGGTGCTTCGGTTTGAATCTCGACTTGGGGTGGGGCGAAGTCTGGGAAGACATCTAAGGGCATTTGGGTGAGATTGTACACACCCAAAACCGTGACGAGAATGGCTCCCAGCACGACTATCCAGCGACGGACAATCGACCACTTGAGGATGGCATTGAGCATAAGTTCAAGGTTCTGGCAGTTAAGCGTCCTCTGGAATCCTCTTATTCAAATTAGGATGACATCTATAAATGAAATTGGGATGAAATGAGAGGGACTCTCCTCAGTGTTAGAACTAATGAATTAGATGGGAATTTTAAGAATTCAAGATCAAAATGAAGTTTTTGGGTTTGACTTCCGATTCAGAGGCGGCAAAGTTATCAATCTTGAGAACGTCACTGCCCTTCAGGAGTATTTTGGTGAAGGGGAACTCGCAGCGTTTCAAGAGCGCGTTAAGGAGAAGCTTGCTCTCCGTATTTAGCATCCTTACGCTTTCTCAAAAATGATAAAAAGCCTAGCGATCGCTTTTTTTAAGGAGCGAGAGAGGACGCGATCGCTCCTTTAACCAATTAATCGTATAACTGAGACTATCCAGACTCGATACTTCACCCATTTACTGCTTACTCAAATGCCATACAGTGAATTCACATTAGCCAGAGTTAAGAAACAGTTTGATTTAACGACTTCTGAAGACACTGATATTTTTGCAGCAGTCCCAGAATTAAAATGCAGTGAATATTTAGGAGAAACTCTCCGCTACAATGTACCGTTAGCCCTAGCGAGTAATAGTGAAAAAGCTCGTTCTGAAATGATTATTGCCCCAATCTTAATCGAAGTCAGAAAACAGTTACAGTCTCAATTTAGCCTCTTTTCGGGAATTGATTTTAATGTAGATGCTTCCCAAAGCTTAACTGGCTTTTGTGATTTCATTATTAGTAATGGCTCAGAGCGGCTATTTGTCAGTGCGCCCGTGATGATGCTGGTAGAAGCCAAAAAGGAGGATATTCTGGCTGGACTGGGGCAATGTGTAGCGGAAATGGTAGCGGCTCAGATATTTAATGAACTTGAGGGAAATGAGATTTCGGTCATTTATGGGGTTGTTACTTCGGGAACGAACTGGAAATTTTTAAAGCTAGAAGGAAAAGTGGTTGAGATTGATTTGGTTGAGTATTACCTAACAGATGTGAATAAAATTCTGGGAATTTTAGCGAGTGGCGTTGGAGGGAGTTGATAGTTAGTCGTGGTTGTAGGGGAGCGATCGCAGATTCTATGGTGTCGAGAGTCGAACCCTTCGGCTTGGCAGTGAGGGCATCACTCAAGCAAATTCCTTGTTCTTGGAGTGTGATCGCTCCTTGAACCACCTGGGAGTTATCGCTTCCCTGCTTTGCCCTTGCTGCTCACGAGAATTTTAAATCGACCCGCTGCTACCAACTGATACAGTTAGCAGCCAACCTTTTCAAGCATAGTAGCAAGTAGTTTTTCTCGCTCAAGAGATGAACCATCAAGCCCTGTCACCTGTCCAAAAGTATCATCTAAAACCTTCTTCTCACCTTTGTAAATGTGGACGTGAATGCCTGTAACCTGTGGTAGTGGACTAGTCCATAACACAGCCGGGGTGGATGCCCAGATTTTGACTTGACAGCCATCATAATCCCCTAGGTTTAAGGTGCGATCACTTGTTACAAACTCAGGATTTAAGGTCAGGCTATCTGACAGTAGTTTCAACGGATTGCTGACAATAGGTTCTTTAGACCAATTGGTGTCGTAACCGCAGTTAGCACAAAAGTGTTTCCTATGCGGGTTTTTGGCAAAGTCTCCTAAGTCCAAGTGTGGGTGGCTACAGTAGCGGCACAGCAGTGTATCTAAAGGACGTTGGTTGATAATTGCCTCTAGATAAGCCAGAGCAGCCGGAGGTGCAATAATAACCCGTGTTCTTGTTTCCGAGTCCAATAGCAGCGTTCCCGGCTCTACCACGACAACAGCCGGAAAGTTGCAGTCAAGGGTTTTACTGCCAGAAGGGTTCTTGCGAGCGTGGACATGAACTAGCACTTCTGTAAGGTCTGGCTCGTTGGTGGTGTTGATAGCCGATGGCAGTGCTGCCCAAATTCCAACTCCTCCAGGGTAATCCATAGGGTCAAGAATCAAGGGATTTTTAGTGTAGTGCATGGGCTGACCAGCATTGGAACAGCAAATACCCTCCTTTGTTGACTTCAATGCTGCTTGTAAGTCTGCTTTTATTCCCCAATGAACCTGATGGGTGCGACACCACCAACGCTCTGCCCCATTTCGGAATTTTCCAGCCCTAACGATATCACAGGGAAGTATTACACCTGTACCGGATTCAGCTTCAGGGAATTTCCCTATAATGTTGTCGCTAAACGGCACTACATTTCCTAATGTTCTACCCTCTGCCCAAACTACTGCTCTCTCCTCTGTGAACGCCTGAGCTTGGACTGGCTGTTCCGTTCCTAAAGCTTTCAGAATCTTGGGTTCTCCCTTTTTTTTCGTTATTTCTCCCTTTTTCTTCTCAGGGTTGTAGCTCTCCTCGGCTAGATAAAGACAGACTGTACCATCTTTCTTCAACTCTCTTTTGATGATCATTTATGTCTCCACTCTTGGCTAGTTCCCGTATACGGAAACTCAATATTTGATTTTAATTCCTCTGACTGCTTTATGCTGTGGAAGGTACAGGCAGCAGCATTTCTTCACTGGCGCAGACACCATGTACCCCTGCCCTAATTTCTTGTGTCTACCTATATCCCTGTCCGACTAGATACCAGAGTCATATACTATCTGGGTCTTCTCCCAATTCCCTTAATCGAGCTGCTAAACGCTCCGATCGCGCGTTTGCAGCTTCCTCTGGTAACAAAACCAGATTGCCAGCCTGATCATAAAACCGCAACCACACCGCCGTTTCTCGATCAATCGTCCCCTCCCAAGTTGCCAACCACAAACCTAATCGCTGACACCAAAGCCACCCTTGCTCATTGGGTGTAAGTGGCTGATACTGTTGATTTGCATCTAAATGCCACCCCTGCAAAGAATCGGGGTCAAAGGGATTGAAGACATAATAATCCGGAGTGCGGAAAATCTGCTCGTAAATGTTTTTCTTAACTCCCGTGTCTGCCTCTGCCGTAGAAGGAGACATCAGTTCTACTATGACATCAGGGTAACGACCATTTTCTTCCCACACTACCCAGCCTTGACGCTCCTTTGTACCATCCACATCTAACACGACAAAAAAATCAGGCCCTTTGAAGTCCCGGTTACGAACCTGAGTGCTACTGTAATAAACAAACATATTGCCACCCGCAAAAAAGTCATCACGGTTAGCAAAAGCCTGATTAATTGACCGAATCAGCACATTCATCGCAATGCGGTGGCGGTTACTCTCCATCGGTTCCCCATCATCGAAAATTAAATCAGTGGGCGGCATTGGAGGTTCCCACCAATCCTCGATTATCCGGGATTTCTGTTCTGTCTGACGCTCAGTTGACATCGCGCTAGCTCTTTAGCATGGGTTTTTAATACCTTCAGATTAACCAAAACCTTACTAGTCTTATCCTGACTGCCACTAACGAGGGCTTGCCCATCCCAACGGAAAGCAGGCAATTAACACTCTTGAGTAGCGATCGCCTCTCGCTATCTCCTTCACTTCATCAAAGGGAGAACCGTTTAGAATTCTTGTGAGAGGCAACTTGAATCCTATGGCCCAAACCGTTACCCTGCAACTCCCAGAGCCACTTTATCAACGGCTGATCAATACTGCCCGTGCTACCAACCGCCCCCTAGAGGAAGTCATGCTCTACGCTCTCAAAGTGGGCAGTCCACCAGACTGGGATAATGTACCCGATGAGTTTCAGGTTGACCTAGCTGCCTTGGACAGAATGGAAGATGAGGCATTGTGGAAAATCGCTCAGAGTCGAAAGACTGTAGCCGAGATGGAGCGGTACAATATCCTACTCGATCGCAATCAAGAGGGTACGCTGACAGATGCCGAACGAGCAGAACTAACAGCACTGCGAACCGAGGCTGACTGTTTCATGCTGCGGAAGGCACAAGCAGCAGCACTACTTCGCTGGCGCGGACACCCTGTACCCCTGCCCTAATTTCTTGTGTCTACCTATATTTCTGAAAGCGTCAAGACTCAAGTTGAAAGGTGCGATCGCAACTATTGCTGCGTTGCGAATGAACAACCCAACCATTGTCTCTGCGCGTTGGCGCTGGGCAATCAGTGGTTGGCATCCTCCTGCTGATTGACACTTGAGCGATCGCTCCTTTAGCCATTAAATCCTCTAACTGAGAGTTTCCGGGTCAATCCCCCTTTCCCGTAACAACTCTATCAGTTGCTCTGCTCGTTCATCTGGAGTGAGAAATCTCTTACCTTCCTCGTCGTACCAGTACAGCCATTCCCGCCGACATCTATCATGAGTGCCGACCTCACGCCCAATTCCCAAACCAATCTCTGGCATCCAGACAGGTTCCCCCACTTGACGCTGATACTCCCCATCCACCAAGCGATAAACCTCGAAAGGATCATGCTTGTCCCGACGCCAATAATCAGGGTTATAAATTGTATAGTACAACACCCCTAATCGGGCGTAATCCTTCATTTTCTCGTTGTATTCTTCCCCATAAGTTTTGGAAACAACTTCTAAAACCCAAATCGGGACAATGTTATTTTCTTCCCAAACAATGTAACTGGGTCGTAACTTGTCATTTTTGAGGCGCGGTACTCCCAAACTCAGAAAGGCATCAGGAACTATCGCAACTCTAGGATTCTTGCCGGTTGTATGATAGATGCCCATATTGACACCAAAAAACCAATCGTTACGACTCCCCCACAGCCAATTTAAAATCAGCCTCAGTAAGGTGGGGACTAAAATTTGCAGCTCATGATCCACTGGGGTGTCGTCAGAATCGGGCAGTTCGTCACTAGAGGGCAGATTTTGCAGTGGATTGTAGTTTACCATGATCGCTCTCCAGCAGCTTCCTGTCTGGATTTTAGCTTGCTTACGCTTTTAGGGGTTTAGGAGAAGCGATCGCTTTTTTGAGGATTGAGAGAAGATGCGATCGCTGCCCCAAGCCCTCAACTCTAAGCCCACGCACAGAAGCAGAGATTGAAGCAGTACACTAAGCAGCAGGAACTTCGGCTGCTAGAGGCGGATTGAGCAATGAACAGATTTGAACATATCACTATTGAGGGTTTCCGGCGATTGTTTTCCGTTTCTGTGGATATGCGCCCTCTGACAGTAATGATTGGAGCCAACGGTGTGGGGAAAACTTCGTTGTTAGAAACATTCTCACTCCTGGCAGAGTCCGCTAAAGGTCAGTTACAATCCAAAATTTCAGAGTTGAGTGGTTTAAATCAGATGGTGACACGAGACAAGGAAGATGGTGTAGCAATCTCCTTGTCAATGCCTGTGCAAAACCAAGAACCGCTATGTTACTTCCTCAAACTTGTAACCAAAGGTCAGTTCTATGAAATTGGTCAAGAAACTCTAACCCAACAGCGCGATCCATCTGCTGATAAACCTTTAAAGTACATCGATTCTCGTGGGTTGGATATCAAGTATTTCAGTACAGACGATCAAAAGCTTTTGCGTCCGAACTGGGAACATAATCCTTTAGAAACCTCACTTTCTCAGGTTCCCAAAATGTACCAGGAGCCGGAGGTTTTGCGAAAGAAATTAGCTTCATGTAGTTTTTATAGATCCTGGGAATTCAATCTTTCCCCCAGAAGCCCAGTCCGTTTGCCTCAAGCTATGCGCCCTGTAAAATTGCCAGGTTCCAAGGGAGAAGATTTAGTTTCCTGCCTTTATTACCTGCGGGAAACAGATCCGGATCGATTTGAAGTTGTGGAAGATACACTTTCTGCGGCTTTTCCTGAGTTTGAACGATTGAGATTTCCTCCCGTGGCAGCAGGAACATTGACAATGACTTGGAAGGATAAAAATTTCTCCCAGCCTCTTTATATGGATCAATTGTCGGAGGGAACATTGCGGTTTCTCTGGTTAGTCACTCTTCTATTGAGTCGGGATTTGACTGCTGTCACTTTGATTGATGAGCCGGAAATCAGTTTACACCCAGAGTTGTTAAAACTGCTAGCTGATGTAATGCGCGAAGCTGCTCAACGAACTCAACTGGTTGTGGCAACTCACTCAGATAGACTGATTCGATTTTTGGAACCCAACGAGGTGTTAGTTTGTGATGCTGAAGAAGGATTAACAACTATGACTTGGGCTGATTCTCTAGATTTAGAGAAATGGCTGGCGGACTATAGCTTAGACGAGCTTTGGGCAATGAACGTGATAGGGGGACGACCATGAGGATCGCCATTTTAGTTGAAGGGAAGACAGAAATGGCTTTCATGCCCAGCCTGCGAAGTTTTCTCACGTCACAAAATTTGCCCCAGATGCCCAGGCTCGATCCTAAACCCTACAACGGTCGCATTCCCAAAAAAGAAAAGCTCAGGCGTGTTGTTGAGAATCTGATCAATATAGATGCTTATGATGCTGTAATTGCTCTGACAG
This sequence comes from uncultured bacterium, assembly GCA_965364435.1. GTDB lineage: Bacteria > Cyanobacteriota > Cyanobacteriia > Cyanobacteriales > Coleofasciculaceae > CBDTXL01. The sequence continues at coordinate 7,456 of CBDTXL010000058.1, read as the reverse complement.
ATGTTTATACAGGGACTAAAGACTTTGAGGATGCAGCAGATGCCAAAAAGAAAATGAGAGAGTGGGTAGGAGATAATCCTAAATTTTATCCCCATGCCGCAGCGTATGATTTTGAGGCTTGGCTTTTACCTTTTTGGGACAAAATTCAAGATTTAGCTAAACATAAAAAGTCAGCTCCTAGTGGTCAACCAGAGCAAGTAAATCATAATAAACCACCGTCCAGGCATATTAAAGAGATATTTGAACTGGGTAAATGTCGAGATAGTTATGTTAAGGCTCGCGATGCCAAACGCATTTTAGATGGGCAAGACTTGAAAAAGGCTGCCAAAGTATGCCCTGAATTAAAGGCATTTCTCAATACAATTTTGTGTATTTGTGGAGGTGAGGAGATTCCATCCCAGGACTAAGGAAGAAGGGAAGGCAAGCAAGAAGGAGAGGTGGATTTGATTACACGCCAGCTAACACGACGGCTGGGTGAGATTAACTCATTATTGATTGAGCGGATTCGAGAGTTATCCCTCGATCGCTTGGAAGAGTTGGGAGTAGCACTGTTGGATTTTTCCAGCGCGGCTGATTTAATGGCTTGGTTCGACCAACAGGAGAGGCGGGAAGCAGAGCTAGCTTTGATTTTACGCCAACTCACTCAACGACTGGGTGAAGTTGATTCATCACTGAGCGATCGCATTCGCAGGTTATCCACTGAACAGTTGGAAACGTTGGGAATAGCGCTGTTGGATTTTTCTGAAATTGCTGATTTAGTGGCTTGGCTGGAACAGCAAGAGGTGAGCGATTAATGATGATGATTGTTATCAGAATGATGGCGATCGCTTTCTGCTAACACAGGCAATTCACAAAACTTCCCTATGTAAGATTCTGATAACTCAGCTTTTCCATCGGGAGATGTAGCACCGTTGTTGGTATTGTAAACAAGTGCGTTGGATGCCGATGTCATCTGAGGTTTGGTACGACGCCCTAACCAGAAGGAACCGAGTGCGATCGCGAAGCATGCCGTAAGGCTTATCGCAACTCCTCCCCCTGTTCCCACCAACCACAAAGGCAACTGAGAGCCAATCTTACTCGAATTAGTCGCTTGGGATGGTGCGGGTGCAGCGCCCTTCGCCTCTGGTTTCTTGCTACCACCCCGCAACGATTGAGCATACAGTTGAGGTGCACGTTGAGTAACAATCAAATCTCCCTCGAATAGACCCGTTTTCACCTCAACCATGTCCCCAGAGGTTTGACCTAACGTGACTTCTACGGGTTGGAATGCATTGCCATTTTGCACATAAACCAGTTTCTTGCCATTTGCATCAACCACCGCTGAGCTAGGAATCGCTAAAATAGCTGTCGCCGTCCGGTCTGTGAGTACTTCTAATTCGGCAAACATTCCCGGTTTTAGCGCTCCGCCAGCGTTGTCCAGTTCGGCTTTCACTGGCACCACTCGCGTTTGGCCTTCCACTACTGAGCCAATCACTGCAATTTGTCCGCTGAAAGTGCGGTTAGGTAGACTGGCGACTTTCGCTATCGCTCTTTGCCCCATCTTTACTTTGTCTAAATCTTTTTCATAGATATTCGCGGTGGCAAAAACTCGACTATCATTCACAATGGTCATCAGCTTGCCACCTGCATCCTCGAAGGATTGACCGAGGGTAACTTCGCGATCGCTAACTGTACCAGAAATAGGAGCCGTCACCGTCACCAATCCTTTCTCATTCGCACCAGTTCCCAGTTGAGAGAGGCGAGTCTGATAGGCGGTATCGCTTAGACGAAGGTGAGATTGAGCCGCCTCAACAGCAGCTTGGGCACGTTTGAGTTGAGCTTCAGCTTCCAGAACTTCCCGGCGACTGCTGGCTTTAACGAGTTGAGTTTGCCCTTCTCTTAGGTGAGCTTCCGATTCCAGCATCTGGCGTCGCGGCAACGCTCCTGCACTCGCCAACTCTTTGTCTCGGTCATACTTTTCTTGAGCGACCTTAACTTCAGTGTTAGCTTGTTGGATGTCTGCGGCTGCAATTTGACGCTGTTGTTCTAGATTTGCTCTAGCTAGCTTTAAATCCGCTTGCGCTTTTTGCAAATCGGCTTGAGCCTCCACCCGTTTTTCCTGGGAGTTGACGCGCAGTTCCACTAAGTCTGGTGCGGCTAAGACGGCGACAGGTTGACCCGCTTTGACAGAAGCACCAGGTTCTACCAACAACTCAACGATTTTCCCTGGAATTGGTGCCGTCACCTCTACTTTTTTATTGGGCAGAGTTTCAATCTGCCCGGTGGTTTTAATACCAACAGCTAAATGCTGGCGTTTGGCTGGCTCCACTTTAATTCCTAACCGTTTGGCAGTTTCAGCATCGACCTGGATAGCATCAGAGGGTTGTGCAGCTTCGTTTCCCCCCTGAAATTCATGTCCACCATGTCCGGCGTGGGCTAAAACAGATGCGGGAGTAGCTAGTAAAACCAGACTCAGGATTGCTCCAGAAACACAACGGAGCGGCACAGGAGGTTGGGAACGGTTAGAGGGGGGCATCATTAGGAATGTCCTTAAGTACCGAGGGAACTCCAGTAGCGGCAAAACAGAGGCATTTAACCCAGGTATTTGTCTATCAAGAGGTGGCTGAGGTATGTACACCTCTCCATTAATAAGGTTCTCCAAATCGCAGAATCGTCAATCCTTCGGAGGATAAGGTGTTTATCCGTTAGTCATCTGCGTACCCCTTTAAGGGTGAGTCTACTAAGAGCGCTCCTACAAGGAGCAGGAGCAGTGCCTTTCTCTGCACGCTCTCTAATCAGTCTTTCATAGTCAAATGAAATCAGGATGAAATCGCTCCAAGCGATTACTGTGTGTACCAGGCTTTTCGCCACTGCTCCTGAAGGTCAATTTCTTTGTACGATACTGCCTTTAGAAATGCCGGGTTGGTATGAATCGATTCTCACGTTTATGAAAACGGGTGGTTACAGCTCAAAGCCTACCCCCTCAATCTGAGTAATGATTGGGTTACTGGAGCGTTATATGCGATCGCACTTATAGGACAAGCTTCATCCTTGCAATGAAAGGCGATCGCGCTTTTGATTGACAGATGAGATGAAGTGCGATCGCTTCTGATTGAATGATAAAACTCCAACTATCTTGCCGTCACGTTTTCATTCCGCCCGGAGTTTAAACTCCGGCGTCATAGATCAAGTCCACTCAAGTGGACTGAAAGCCTTACGCACTCATCTGAGCGAGGACTTTTGCTATTAGCCAGGGCAATTAACGAAAGATTCATCCCTCCTTAGAAGCAGGGGTATTATTCTTTCTCGGTCGCCCTCCTTTTTTGCCATTTTTACGTGCGGCTGCGGATTTTGCACTTGAAGTTGCTTGCCCTCCCTTTCTACCTAGTTCAGCCATCCAGGATTTTGTACCAAATATACCTGCTACAAGTTCGGGAATGCTCAAATCAACATCTAGGCTTTCCCAGTGGACACTGCTGCCAGAAGGAGGTATCCAAATATCAGCAAGTTGCTCTGGAGACGCGCCCTCTAAACCTTGCGCTAGATTTGGGGGAAAACTGAAAATAGCACCGTTTCTTAACCTGATGACAATTAAGTCATCAGACTTGTCATAATGAACCGATTCAGCGCGTGGTTGTGTGGCATCAGCCTTTTCTCCAGCTGCCTTTGCTCTGGCAATCTCTTCCTTTAAGTTTTCTTGAGTTAACTCAATCTCCCAGTTCTTGAATGCCATGTATTTCTTCCCATTTTCTTAATAGCATTTCTTGGTGAGCAGCTACTAATTTTAGGGCATCTATTATATCTTTGTTTTTCATATTGGGGTTGGCAACAACTACAGAAGGACGTTCTTCCTCGCTGCCAATATTTATTTTGACTTCCTTTTGATTGGTGTCATTTTTCCTCCCTTTAAAGACATGGACATGAGAGGGAAGGTGGTCGTTGGTATAGATATAGACGAACAAATTTTTCTTTATATCTTCGAGTACTTTCATAAATTACTTGGGAAAACATAACTAATATCTCCTGCATGATTTTGCTTCGTGGTGATAGTTGAAAGTTTTACAAGGCTGACTTTTCAAGAGTTACAGCCCTTGTTTGCCAGTAGAAGGCTCTCACAAAACGAAAATTATATTGAACTTTCGGCTATGTAAGGCTTCTAATTGTTGAAACTAGCTACTTAGCTCGAATACTGACAAGCATTATTCGTGACCTCTCTTTAAAATAACCTAACGCTTGGGTTTATGTCCATACCTGCACGATACTCCAGGAGCAGCGCAGCGATCGCAGCAATCATTGCTGAGCTATTCGCCCTCTGATTGCGATCGCCTTGGAGCAAACTCATCTGGCAAATCCTCAATAGGGATGTTCAACTCCTTGCACAACGCCTTTATTTGCCTAATGTTAGGTCTAGCCGCCGTTTCGCCAGTTTCCCAACGTTGATATGTGCGAAGCGGGATTCCGCATCGTCTAGCTAGTTCCTCTTGAGTTAAGCCAGCACGCTCCCTCAACTGTTTTAGCGATGTTTCATCCTTTTTTGTTTGTTTTTCTTCCGTCATGAAACGCATAACGACAATTCGCCACGACAGCTTGACGTAAGCTATTTGATGTGGGAGTATGACGTATAGATAGACAACAACAACGGGCAAGCAACTATAAACCAGCCGAAAGGCCGGTTACTAATCTTTTATCTGTATGCCCATTCCTCAGTGTCTTATATAAGTCGTTCACTAAACCACCAACCAGCAGGCGTCTGGTAAATTCCCGTTCGCCTTTGAACGGTAAGCGCCTGTTCTAATCGGGTGTCATGTCCGGCAAAACCAAGCATAGCGATCGCAAAAACTCGCAGGTTGCCAGGAGCGCTCATCGCTTACCTAGTAGTCCTCTGATTGCGATCGCGCTAACCGTCTAACTTTAGATTCTTTGCTTTATGGCGATTATTAGCTCATCAAGTGTGCAGTTCAGCAATTCCATTAGTTGCTTAGTTTGCTCAAACGTGAGTTTAGGCTCAACTGAGCCTTTTTCCCAGATGGAGATTGTCTTTTGCGTCACGCCGATGGCATCGGCAAGTTCTTGCTGAGTTAAGCCAGTTCGCTGCCGCAGCTTCGTTAGTGTTAGTTCATTATTTTCTCCAGCCATTATACTTGACGGTATATTCTTCTCCGCGATATACTCAGCGGTATAAAAAAGACACAGAAAAGCAGGACATCAGAAAGCCGCTTTGGAGCTAGGGACTTGTTTACCTATGCTTAAGTGTTTGCTTTGATGCCTTCTCTTTCCTCAGTGTCTTACATAAGTTGTCACGCTTACCACCAACCAGCAGGCATCTGGTAAATTCCCGTTCGCCTTTGAACGGTAAGCGCCTGTTCTAATCGGGTGTCATGTCCGGCAGAACCAAGCATAGCGATCGCCTTTTCATTTATTTGAGCTTTCCCTCTGCCTTTGCTTTGTCAATAGCATCCTGTACCAGCAAGTAGACAAAGTTAGAAATGGATCGCTTTTCGATCTCACACAGCTTGTCTAAATCCTTTTTGGTCTGTGCTGGCAAAACCACTGAAATGCGCTCACTGTCACTCATGTACGGCAATTTTATAGGAGTTTCCCCATTGTGTCACCGATCTAGTAGCTGTTCTGCCTATTGAGTCATCTTTATGCTTATTAATGCTTATTTTTGCTTATTTTGTGATACGCTTATGAGCATAGTCAGAAGCCAGCGCCTCTACCTTGCAAGTTTGTGCGCTGGCTCTGGCTCCGATATTCAAGGGAGTCAAACTTATTATGAGCTACAAAGACAAGCTGAATCCGTGGTGCATCATTCGTCCTGTGTCCGATGTGCAGCCCCAAATTGTCGGACGCTTTCGCCGCCGCAGTGATGCTGAGGGTCATCTGCAAATCCTCAAGCGAATGATTCCAAACGTTTCCTACGAAATCATGTTTGACATTGCACCAGAAGACATCGACACGGAAGACCTAACCCCCCAGCCCCCTTCCCTGCAAGGGAAGGGGGAGCTTGATCTTGACTCCCCTCTCAGTAACAAAGCTGCTCCTCTTTCCTCCCCTCGTAGGGCAGGGCTGATTCGTTTTCCCGAAACTCGCCCGGAGTTTAAACTCCGGCGTCATAGCCCAAGTCGTCTAAAGACGACTCAAATAGTGATTTTCAGTCCTCTTGAGAGGACTTTAGCTATGAGACAGGGGTTTTAACCCCTGGCGGACTCTGGCTTTGCGAGAATGAATCAGCCCTGCCTCGTAGGGGAGGGTTAGGGAGAGGTGGAGAGGGGCTGGGGGAGAGGTCAACCAAGGAGTAAATCAACCAAGGAGTAAAGCCATCATGACCAAATTATTTCGCCGCCTCCAGCCTCGTCAGAAATTCCGCATCACCATTAATGGCATCGCACAACTCCTCAAAATTCCCAAACACCTGATTGTGCGTATCGAATGCTGGGCATACATCATCTTTGTCCATCGCGGGGATAAAGGCGGACAATTCATCAGCTACCGGAAGTTGCAACAGTGGCAAAATGCCGTTGCCTGTCAAATTCAAAACTGCTCTACTTCGCAACAACTGCGATCGCTATGGCTTGAAATTGAACAAGACTGCAAAAAGCACAACAAGCAGTACAACAAGAAGTATCAGCCATTTTTGTTCCAAATCTGGACAAAACACTCGAATAAGCTCTGGAACAAGCAACAGCATACCCTAAAAGACTATGTTCCCTGATTTCCTCCCGTCATCAGTCACCCAGATCAGAGACTCTACCTGCATTGCTGTTGCCCAAAGCCTCAAGCGTCAGAGCATTGCAACATCCCCAAGCAAGCAACCCGTTGGCACAAGCTACATCCGTCAAGGCACTGGCGGGACACCCATTCTCCTGCTCCACGGCTTTGATAGCTCTCTCCTAGAATTCTTTCGCCTGATACCGCTACTTGCTGCTCACAATGAGACGTGGGCAGTTGATTTGTTAGGGTTCGGCTTTACGGAGCGGGTGATGGGAACTCCATATAGTCCACTGGCAATCAAGCGGCATCTCTACAGCTTCTGGAAAACTCTGATAAATCAGCCAGTAATTCTGGTGGGAGCTTCAATGGGAGGAGCGACAGCGATCGACTTTACCCTGACTTACCCGAACTGTGTCAAGCAGCTAGTTCTGATTAACAGCGTTGGTTACTCAGGAAGCTTCCCAATCGGTCAATTTTTGTTTCCTCCAATTGACTTTTTTGCAATGGAATGGTGGCGTTTCCTGAAACTTCAAACTCTGGCAAATGCTAAAGCCGATCGCGATCGAGACGCTGCCTATCTGGATGCTCTTTTGTGTACGATACTGCCTTTAGAAATGCCGGGTTGGTATGAATCGATTCTCACGTTTACAAAAACGGGGGGTTACAGTTTAACTGAGGAACAGATTGCCCGAATTGACAAGCCAACGTTGATTTTGTGGGGAGAGTTGGATAACTTCTTGGCTAAGGGTGATGCGGAGAAATT
>CBDTXL010000057.1:0-20837 GCA_965364435.1 uncultured bacterium | reverse complement strand
GGGCTGTAATTGATGTCTTGAGATTGCTGTTGCCGGAGCAAACTACCACGATGAAGTCTATGCAAACTTGGCTGCTGCGGGTGGTCGATGTCGCTAAGGCACTGGAAAAGCGGGGGTATCCGTCAGGACTTCAAGCCGAACTGCACTTGGAGGTGCAAGATGATCTAATTGCTGAGAATAACGGCAGATTTATCTTGTCAGTTTCGCAGGGACAGGGTGAGGTCACTAGGGGGGGAACGGGAGAGCTCAAGCTCCACATTCGGGAATTAGCTTCCCTTTACACCAGCTTGTTTACCCCTTATCAGTTGCAGCTAACCGGACGACTGGAGGCAACCGAAACAGCTCTCGATACGGCTACGCAAGTCTTTGCAGGGGTATCGCCTTGGATGCCAGATTTCTTTTAAAGGGTTTTGGTAAGGGGAGCGATCGCTTACGGCACCAGCTCTCGCTGATCTGCTCTTCGCAGCAGCGCTTCGTTATCGCACCAGTTACTTGAGCAAAGCCTCATAGTCATTGTGAGAACCAAGCCAAAACCAGTAATAATCATCACCCTTTTTTAGAGCCAATGCTCGGTAACCCTCGGTAATCCGAGCTGACCAAAGGTTCTTGCCTACCTTCTTGAAGTGTAGTGATGGATGTAATGGATTCTCTTTCCAGAGCCGATAGGCTTTTCGAGCTTGTTCTTTCATTTCTGGAGACAGCGCTGCATAGGCTTCCCAAAAATTAGGTGTTGCGAAGGATTTCATCAAGATCCCTCACGTTATTCGCGCCAATATCTGCTTCTGCTTGAGCAATAAGGTTATCTAGCTTGCCTGATGTCAAATCTTCCTCGATTTGCCGATCCCACGTTTCATCCAAATAGGTCTGAAGCCATGCTGCAAGTTGACGAACATGACTTTCTGGAAGCTGTTTAATGGCTGCTTCGATTTCTAGCAGAGTGGTCATAGAGAAAAATATGCTCTGGAAATACCTCTATACTATTGTGCGATCGGCTGTGCTGGTGCCGTAGGCGATCGCTTCTAGGAAAATCGAGAAAAGCTATTGGAGGCAAGGCAATAGGTATTTTGGCGATTCGAGCGGATGAGAGAGTTAAGGATGTTCGCTTTACTGAAGAGACAATTAGTGCCGATTTGAGGGATGGTCGAACGATTACTGTGCCTCTGGTTTGGTATCCAAGATTGCTTAATGCTACACCTAAACAGCGATCGCAGTGGAAAGTAAGCGGTGGGGGTTACGGCATTCACTGGGAGGAGATAGATGAGGATCTCAGTACAGAAGGTATGTTACGAGGTGTTCCTGCTCCGAGGCAAAACGTATCTGCTAGTTAAACCTTGAGCTTTGCGATCGCCTTTTCGTCTGGTGTAGCGTAGCCCATACTCGTCATGGCATCCCCGGATTCAAATACACACGAGAGAGACAGCTAGTGCTAGGTAAGGGATCGCCCAAATGACGATTCTTCCTAGGCTGGGAGATCAGAAATAAGTCTTAAAAATTGTCTAAAAGGCTTATAGGTTACACTTTACAAGTCTGGATGCGAGAGAAGATGCCAACCTTCCTTCCCACAACACCTCTCCTCCTCCCCTCCACTCCACGACTATCACACGGGGGAATAGTCCCTCTAGGCAGGTACTCATTGATACGTGACTTACGTCTACGTGTAGGTAATTGTTGTTCTTCATCCAGCCCACTGCATGGCAGAACTTATTCCATGCTTCTTTATGATGCCGCCCATCTGGAATACCGCCACATTGCAGATAAATTTTCTTCTGTACACTGAAGCCAAACTTACCATTGCTGTACTTCACCCATAGCCCATCGATCGCTCGTAACTCCTCACAGGGAAAATTCAGTAAGTCCTCTGAGTCAAACCGCTGACCTTCTTCCTTGCCTACGGTAGTAATCATCAGTCGATAGGTTTCCTCGTCCGCCTGTTTCCACTGTCCATTTTTCAGGTAGTCGTCCAGCGCTTGATAGCGCGAGGCTTGCACCGTCTGTTTCAACGCCTTCAGTTCTGCTTCTAAGGCAGGATCGACTCGTTTAGTCGTTTCCTGCAAACAGGCATAGGCAAGATCAGTTGCACCTTGCTGCATGGCTTCCCGGATTAGATTCGTTGGGTTCTTCGTCTGCGCGGCATAGAGTAATATCGTTTGCTTCCACCAATCATTGCGAAAGTGTTGATACAGCAAATTCTCCTGTTTCTGTTGGGCAATCTGCGTGGCGGCTAAATACTCCTGAAAGCTCAAATGGGCAAATTCAAATTCATCTGGCTCTCGTTCTACCAGCAATTCACCGATTTGCTCCACCTGCTCTAAAAATTCCCTTGCCTCGACGGTTTCCCCTTCAGAAGTTAAATAGCCAGCCAACTGCTGAAGAATTGTATAGCGATCTATGCGTTCTTGATGTTGTTGCATCATCTCTAGTGCCAACATCTGAAGAAGAGTTTGCGCCTCGCATTGGGTGAGCAGCGTCTCCAATTTTCTCGCCCTCGGTCGATCTTTTAACTGCAACTGGCAAATTTCTCGATACAGTTCCACCCGACGTTTTGGTAACTCAGCACCGGGATAGCGTCGATGGAACGTGACAATCATATTTAACAGGAGTGGATTTTTTGCTAAATCCTTTAGTTCCTGCCGTGCTTCAATTTGCGCCAGCAGTTCTGAGGCGGCTTGAGTGGCTGTCTGCCGCACATCGGGTGTATTGCGTCCGCCATGAGCGTAGCGTTCCTGACATAGATACCACCGTTCAACAAAATCTTGGCGTTGCTTTGCCTTAAAATCTTTTATCCAGATCGGAGTTGTGAATTCTAGGCGATCTACCGTTTCTTGCTCTTTGTATGCTTTAGGGCGAGACGTGAGAATAAACACAGACTTACCATATCGCCGCATTTGCTCGTCGATCCACCGTGCCACTGCCGGACGCTGAACCTTCGCCACTTCATCAAATCCATCCAGCATGACGATAGCTTCCCCACGATTGAGCCACTCCTTAGCCCGTTCAGGCGTCACCTGCAAATCGGCTGCTTCCGGCAGGTTGGGTACATGGTAGGTGGCAATCAGTTGCGGCAGAGTGGGGGGATTGTCCTGTGCCAACAAATCGCGATATTTCCGCAGCACCAGCAACACGGGAATTCGTTTCGGGACTCTGTACTGTTGATGCTTTTTGCTGCCGTAGATGTAAGTAATATGCTTCAACAGCGTGGTTTTGCCGTAGCCACCCCAAGCTAAAATTGCCAGTTGCCGAAAGGTTGGCTCTTTGGGGGTTCTTGCCAAAAAATCCCAGATTTTCAGCTCATTGTCGGTTGAAATTTCCAGTTGAGACGCCTTGAACCCTGGCAAAATCGCATGGGAATCCAGCGCCAACGGCACGAACACTTCCTCTAGCAATGGCTTAAAAATGCCTTCATGCTGCGCGAGTCCTTCCGATCGCACAGTCTGACAATCCAATGCCTGACAATAAAGATACCGATCTTCAATCGTTCCTCCGGTGGCTTTGCCAGCAACATACTCGGTAACATCATCGACTTTCTCATCTAGTGCTTTGCCTGCTTTCTCTAGCCGTCGCTGAGTACCCTCATGCACCGGCAGTAGCATCTTCGCAGCATAGGAAATTCCTAAACCAATCACAGCAGAAATAATCGCTTTGGGGACATCGCTATCTTTTAAAAGCGACCAAAACGCGCTAACTCCTCCGCCTGCGACCCCTCCTGTCATAATCACTTTGAGTACAATGTCGGCAATTTGCTCGTTTAGGGGAGATTTTTCTGCTGATTTTTCCTTGGATTCTGGTTCCTGAGTCATAATCGGGGCGAGCCAGGTAGCGATCGAGTTAGTCTCTATTGTGGCTGATCTACTTCAGACATCTTGGTGTTTGCTGCTGCCGATTAGCAAATGCTGACTTCCTATATCCAGAAGCTGAAAGCCGACCAATGAATGAGTTGTTCGCTATCCAAAGAGGACACTTTTCATAGGGTATTCGGGTCAAGATGACTGTTATTAGCTCTCTAGAGGCAGTGTTTGAAATCAGATCTGTAACGGCAGTTTCAGCGATCGCTCATCAGTCCAAAATCTCAATCCCAGAGAAGTTCCTCTCTAACTTCAGCTTCGGAACTCTCAGCCTATGCCTACAGTTTATTGATAAACTCCAGCATCTTTCGATTAGATAAAAACATGCGTGAGCTTTGGGATTAGGGAGGGTGCCGTGGAGTGGATAGAACCGCACAAGAAAGCGCACCAGACGCACATCTTGAGGGCACAGTTGCTTGGGCAGGAGCAACAGGATAGTCCGAGTCTCAGTCCTGGGGACTGGTCATGGCGGTTCTGGCTTGCTGTGCCACTCTACCCATACAGTAAGCGGCGGACACTTCGCAAAGAAGTAGTTAAGGACACTATCTGGACGTTCGACCAGTTGCAGGGCATCCTCTACACCGTCGTACCGATTCGCATGAGCGTGGTTAAGCTCGAAAAAGGCGGTCTTCTCGTCTATGCGCCAGTCGCGCCGACAAAAGAGTGTATCCGGCTGGTTAAAGAGTTGGAAGCGAAGCACGGTGAGGTGAAGTACATCATCCTGCCAACTGCCTCTGGCTTAGAACACAAGGTCTTCGTTGGCCCCTTCGCCAGACAGTTTCCTGCTTCACAGGTTTTTGTGACCGCGAACCAGTGGAGTTTTCCGCTGAATCTACCGCTGAGTTGGCTTGGCTTCCCCACCAAACGGACTCACGTACTCCCGGAGTCTAGCGGTGATGCCCCGTTTGGCGATGAGTTTGACTACGAGGTGCTCAGTATTAATCTCGGACGAGGTTCTTTTGAAGAAGTGGCATTATTGCACAAGCGATCGCGCACTCTATTAGTAACAGACTCGGTGCTTTCTGTGCCAGAGAAGCCACCAGAGATTGTCCAAGTTGACCCATACCCCTTGCTGTTCCACGCCAGAGACAATGCATTCGAGGTGGTTGAAGACACTGAGGCGAACCGCCGCAAGGGATGGCAGCGCATTTCGTTGTTTGCTTTATACTTCGCTCCAAGCAAGTTGGAGACGATTGGACTGGGGCAGGCATTTCAGGATGCCCTGAAAGCGCCGGATCGGTCAAAGAAAGCGTATTTTGGTTTGTTTCCGTTCCGATGGAAGAGTGACTGGAAGCAGTCATTCAATGCGCTGCGAGGGGGCGGTCGTCCGTTTGTGGCACCGATTCTACAAACGTTCATTTTCAACCAAGCGCCTAGGGACGTACTCGACTGGGCGGATAAGGTGGCGAAGTGGTATTTTCACCGGATTATTCCCTGCCACTTTGACGCGCCGATTGAGGTCGGTCCGCATCAGTTCCGGCAGGCGTTCACTTTCCTTGAGAAGAAGCCCTCTATAGGTGAGGACTTATTGGGAAGTGGAAGTCAGCCCCTGCCAGAGGAGGATTTTGAATTCATCAGGCAACTTGAAGAGAATCTGACTAAGCGCGGCATTACATCACCACCAAAGGAGAAGGTTTGAGGCGGTAACGACAAGTTCTATGTCCTAACCGACAGCTTCAACGATTCAGAATTACGTCGCCAGCAACGGAAAAGGCGTAAGCCAGTAATTTTCTGCGATTCGGAGGAGTGATAACTTCGTTAAGCCGAGCTAACGCACCGTTAGCCTTTTCAGGCATCAGGGTATCCGTCGATAGACTTTAGGGTTGGGTTACGATGTGAAATGAGAAAAGCGAGAGAGAAGCGATCGCCATGACCGTAACTCTAGTTAAATGGACGGTGGACGAGTATCACCGCATGATTGCGGCGGGTATCTTGGACGAGCGACGTGTGGAACTGCTCAAAGGAGAAATTGTAGAGATGTCGCCGGAAGGGGAACCCCATGCCTATTTCAGCAGTGAAGCTGGGGAATATCTGACTCGATTGTTAGGCGATCGCGCTATGATTCGCCACAGTAAGCCAATTACACTGCCTAATAACTCCGAGCCTGAGCCTGACATTGCTATTGTGCAACGGTTGGGGCGTGAATACCTAGATCATCATCCGTATCCGAACAATATTTTCTGGCTGATTGAATACTCAGATTCCAGTTTAGATAAGGATTTGGAGACAAAAAGTAAAGTCTATGCTGAAGTCGGAATCCTCGAATACTGGGTCGTTAATCTCAGAAGAAGACAGCTTATAGTATTTCGAGACCCCCAGGATGGGGAGTATGCTTCAAAGTCTACATTAACTAGAGGAATGATTAAGCCCTTCGCGTTTCCAGATGTAGCTGTATCGGTGGATGCGATCGTCAGCATGTAGGAGCGATAACTTCGTTTAGCTTCGCTAACGCGCCGTTAGCATTTCCAGATATCCAGGTATCCGTCGAGAGCCTTTTGGCTTGGGTGCGATAGCGAAGCGCTGCTGCGAAGCGCAGATCAGCTTTGCTGGTGCCCCTTGGGCAATCGCTCCTTACTTCAGCATCCTCACGCTTGTAGTTTATGGGGCGATAAGCCTACGGCATGGCTTCGCTTACCGCTTTTGGTACTGCCTCAACTTTGGGGAGTGGACTTCGAGGAGGATAACGTATTCGTTCCCAGCAAAGGACTAGAATTGAGTCAATCGGAGAAAGAAGAATGAGCGATTAGAGCGATGAAGACGCTAGCTAAATGGTCTGTGGATGACTATCACCGCATGATCGAAGCGGGGATTTTGCGCGATCGCCGTGTGGAGCTGCTAGCAGGCGAAATTGTTGAAATGAGTCCAGAAACCCCAATTCATTACAATACGGCAAAGCGAGGCGCGAGATACCTGGAGGCATTGCTGGCGGGAAAAGCCGATGTTCGTTTCAATGGCCCGATTACACTACCTGAGTCCGAACCTGAACCGGATATCGCCATTGTTCGACTGCCGGAGTCTGCATACAACGATCGCCATCCTGGACGTGATGATATCTTTTGGGTCATAGAGGTGGCTAAGACCAGCTTGAAAAAAGACTTAGACCTCAAAACCTCTATCTACGCATCTGCTGAAATTCAAGAGTATTGGATCTTGGATTTATCTGCTAGACGACTGATTGTATTGCGAGAGCCTCAGAATGGTGAGTATGCTACACAACAGTTTATCCGAGAAGGAGCAATTGTGCCGTTAGCATTTCCAGATATCCAGGTATCCGTCGAGAGACTTTTGGCTTGAGCCTTGTAAGAGTTGGAGGTTGATACAGCAGATTGCAGGCAAATAGAGTACACCCGTAGGGGCGAAGCATTTGGTGAGAAAATCTTGTTAATTATTTATAGCTTATCGCCCAAATGCTTCGCCCCTTCCCCTAACGTCGATTACTGTACTTCATAAACCTGCAATCTGCTGTATGACAGATACTATCAAGTTGTTAGATGTAGTTGCTCTTACAGTCAATTTGCCTGAATTCAATCTGTGGCGTGGGCAAGTGGGTACAGTTGTTGAAATCCTTGCCGATGGTAGGGCGTTTGAAGTTGAATTTAGCGATGCCTGCGGCGGGCTTCGCCTACGCACAGGACGCACTTACGAGTCTCTTGGTTTACGTCCAGAGCAAATTATGGTGCTGCATTTTGAGCCAGTATCTGGTGATGTTGCAGCTTAACAAAAGAAGGGACACTCGCTTCTCGTACTGCTTTGGCTTTGGGGGAGTAGACTTCGAGGAAGATAGTGCGATCGCAATTCTCTCGACCCAGTACATCTTAGCTCACTCAAATTTTGGCAGTGCAGAGTATATCTGGCTCTGGTTTTGAGGATTGTTAGTTGATCGACTTGTACTAGCAGACGGTCTAGATTTGCAACTTCGTCGGCAGAGAGTTGAGCTTCTGCATTCTGAACTAGCAAATCGTTCAATTGATTTTGTGCTGCGGGAGCTAGCTTACTATCGGCTAATGCTTGCAGCTCATCTCGGCTTAAGCCAATTAAGCACTCGTCATCTAGAGCCAAGGGGTTTGCTAGTCGATTGTAGGCTTCCAAATCTAACAAGACACCAACTCGCTCCCCCTGCTCGTTGGTAATGTAACGCACTTGCTCAGACATGGGTTTTCTTTCTATCGATCTTTGGATTCATCGTAGCTTATGGGAGTGAGAGCGATCGCTCTTTACTTCAGCATCCTCACACTTGCAGTTTATGAGCGCTCACATAGCGAGGTTATACTGTTAATAGACATCTCCGGAAATTAAGTTTCAACTACCGTGCTACAAGAATTTCAGGTTAATTAGCGGAGATGTCTAATAGATTCAATTGTGATTCAATCCTTTGAATGGATAAGGTCAAGGTTCTGTTTCTAGCCGCCGATCCCAGCGATTCTGCCCGTTTACGTTTGGGGCAGGAGTTACGGGATATTCGTGATAATCTGCAACGTTCCAAGCAGCGCGAAAATTTTCTGCTAGAGTCTCGTGAGTCTGTGCGTCCAAGAGACATAACTCAGGCAATTTTCGATGTTGAGCCTCAGATCGTTCACTTTTCTGGACATGGTATGAGTACAGGAGAACTTTGTTTTGAAGATGTTTTAGGAAAGACACAACCCGTACAGCCTGATGCACTTGCAAACCTGTTTGAGTTAGTTGCTGAGCAGGTTAGTTGTGTAGTATTGAATGCTTGTTATTCAGAAATTCAAGCTAAAGCCATTGCTGAACACATTCCCTTTGTTCTCGGTATGAATCAAGCGATTGGGGACAAGGCTGCGATCGCATTTGCTGTTGGCTTCTACAAAGCGTTAGGAGCGGGACGTTCATTTGAGGATGCTTACAAGTTTGGTCGTGTAGAGATTCAACTAGAAAGTATTCCAGAACACTTAACCCCAGTTCTTTTTGTAAAAAAAAAGTAGACCCAGCAATCTTGCGGCTAAAAGATTACGAACCTGAACTCAAACCAAGAAACCCTCGTACAGATTTTCAAGAAAATTATGCAGCGCCACTTTCTACCAAACCTGAGGGTGATCGCAAAAAAGATTTCAATCGTTTGCAACACCTATTGAAAGAAAGGAAGTGGAAAGAGGCAGATAATGAGACACAACGCATAATTCTTAGGATTAGCAAGAAGAAGCATCTATGGCAGTTAGATAAAAAAACTATCAAGAGATTTCCCTGTAATGCTCTCCGAACCTTAGATGGACTATGGCTTCAGCTTAGTAACAGGGAGTTTGGCTTCAGTACTCAAAGGGAAATTTATAGAGAATGCCATGAAAGGTCTGGTGTTTTGAATTATAACTTTTTTTGCAAACGTGTTGGCTGGAAAAGCCAAAAATGCTGGGATGTTCATGTCAACTATGACATCCGAATGCTTAGAGGTCATTTTCCAAAACCCCCACATTTATTTAACCGAGAAAATACATTAAAAGGTTGTTTTATCTTACCTCTTGCCATTTCCTTTATTGTTTCTATTTCTCTGTTGCTTCTTAATCAGCCTGTTATTATTCCAGCATTAGTATTAATAAGTGGATTTCTCGTCGCTATATTGAGTTTCATCACTTATACTTCCAGTTATTTAGAAGGACTGGAATGGATTACCTCCTTAACACTCAGATTAGAAGAGTGTGAAAGTTGCCAGAGTAATAAATGAATCGATTTAAAGATTTTTTAGGCGAGTAGTTATTCATAGTTCCTCATCTCTGCGATTAGTTTCTTAATAGCTTTAGGACTCAAACGATGCAAAGGCAACGCGGGAGCGGTTCAAAAGGGTGGGAACACCTCCGCAGATTTCTTATCGACCTGAGCAATAGTGGGTGGATTCGTCTTATAGCCAAAGTTACGACCGATCTTCTAGTTGCACTCGCAGTTTTAGCACTGATGCTCATCATTGGCTTTCGCTATATTGGTCTGCAAGTTAAGGGCAATGGGGTCTACCTTGGTTCTATTGAGATTGGTCGAATCTATCCCGATCCTAATCAAACATTGGGTACCCACATAACTGTCGAGGCAACCGCTGGGTTTCAGAACTCAGGCATCTATTTAAAAAAGGGTGACACAGTTAGTTTGGAGCCTGAGGGTCGCGTTCATCTTGCATTAAGACAAATTTATACCTTTGCAGGGCTGGCAAAATCCCTCACTGCCGCCAAACTGCCTGCCACCGAAGAGTACAACAATTATAAAAGCGTTAACAAACCTCTAGACTTTGCTCAAGACCTCACGGAGGATAACATTTTTCGTCGGGACTGGACTGGCTCAGACGGAGAAGAAATTGATAGTAAAGACCTGAATCAGTGTCTATTTTTCCTGGGAAATCAGAACCAAAAAGGACGGTGGGGAATGCTGCTAGCACAGGTAATGGAAAACCCAGGCTCGGCAACATCTGATCCATTTCAAGTCTTGATAGATAACAAGTTAGATCCATCCGATTTGATCCCTATCCCTAATCGCAAAGATTTAGAAGCAGCTCGTGATGGATGGCTGACATTTATCATAAACGACGCAGTCATATCAAAAAATTCTCAACCCAAGCCCTGTAAGGATTACTATGAGGCTCTAACAAGAGCTTCTGAGGATTTGAGGTCTAGAGGTGACGATAATCACAGAATACCTATACTATCAATTCCACTTGTGTGGTACACAGACAATGCAGGGGCATTTCACGTTACTGTACGATACGGCAATCGCGTTCATCGAGCGATCAATTAGAATAATGGCTGTTGGTCTTTATTTCGGTAAGCTGTAACTTAACTTCAACAGAGCATTGCGGATTTTAGTTTCAGATGCCGTTGGCATGACCAAAGAGCGATCGCACTCACCAATGAGTAGTCAAATAGCAAAAAGTTAAAGTTTACCCTCTTGCAAAGCGCCAATTTTGGGTAACTCCTTCCACTCCGGCTCAATCGGTGAATAGCGACAATAGCACACAACAATCTCATCATACTCAGCCGAATCAACCGACTTAAACCGCTCAACTCGGCTCACTTCCCAGTCAGACCAACGCACATGAGTGCTAGCAGCGGGGAAATTTGGATCGACAGACTCTTCAAAACGAGCAAACTCACGCGGACGGTAGCCTGGTTCTGGCAACGCCTTATCAGAGCAATCCAAATACTCAGCCAGCATCCGGGTTAAGTGTCCGGCAGGTTGCAACTTGCGTTCCTTCCACCCCTTCGATGAAGCTGATTCAGTTTTGAAGACAATCCATCTCTTCACAAGTTATTCCTCCCTCTCATGTTTGGGTTCGTAGGGCGTCGGTGGAAACTCGGTTTCGCCCTCAAACACACAATCAACCTCAAGCACTAAATCGCCAGTCTCCTCAACCCTGACAAGGTTCCAGCCATACTTATCAGCCATCTCTTCACACTTGTCAGGATCGGTTGCGCCATGCCGTGATACGTTCTCATCCGGGTCGTACCTTGGACTTCTGGTCATCGGTCATTTGCAATCATTGTAAGGCGAGTATTTTCTGCTAAATCTCGTCACTGACAACTAGGAATTCTTCAGATGCAGTTGGTACGACCAAAGTGCGATCGCACTCACCAATGAGGGGTCAAATAACAAATAGCTGCTCGGTTCCCTCCAAGCCTTCTCCCACTCCTCAAGTGATGGGATTAAATTTTACTCCCTATTCTCTACTCCCTACTCCAAGGGCAAACTGGTAGAGCTTCATTAGATAGAGTTTAAACGTTTAAATTGCCTAAATCCTGAAGAACTGAAAGAGGTTTATAGTCAATAATTTTTTTTATTGAGAACAAGTAGCGAATTGAATCCTTTAGCAATATATCTCTAAAAAGCTTGCTTGCCAAGAGTTTCAGGCTCATTGACAGCTCCTATCCTCCGATCTGACCTGAAAAATGTGGAAGGCGGAGGTTTAAGGATTATTAAGTTGCTATGAAGGCACCTTCTTCTTAGTATTTACTTCTATTATCCTGTATAGGGTCGTACAAAAATTGTATACCTTGTAACTGGAAATCTTCCGGAATTAGACAATTACCAATCCAGCTTTCAATTAAGCTTATCTATAACTTGAACGCAGCAAAATTTGATTTTTTTATAGCTGCAAGCCTAGAGAGCATTTTTGGAGATTTTTCTTTAGCCAATCAAATATTAAAAGAGATATAGTTATGAATAAAAATTTAAGCCGTGCTAAAATATTTAACAATTTATGCTCCTTAAAGCTGCTGCCGGTAATAGCCTTGGCGACCTACTTCGACTTAGACAAAATCATCAAAGCGCGGGAAATCAATGCAGCAGTAATCAATATTAGTGGACGCCAGCGGATGCTGTGCCAACGAGCTGCCTTGTTTGCCTTGAGACTAGTTTGTACTCAAAAGTCCTTGGAGCAGGAAAAGCTACGTCAGGAAATGCTAGCAGCCATCGATTTGATGGAAAAGTCACACCACGCTTTGATTAACGGCGATGTAGAAATGAAACTGCCAGGTCAGCCATCAGAGAAAATCCAGGCGATGTACTTTGAGGCACCCCTGTATCTCGACCGGCAAATCGGTGACTACATCACTCAAGTCAGAGCCTTGGCGCAAGCGCCACGCGCTGAACTTACACAGGAAAATCCCCATTTACAATCCATCCTCAGGGCGTCAGCAACAGACCTCCTTGAAGCAATAGATGCTGTAGTTAGTCAGTATCAAAAAGAAAGTGATGCAGCTCAGTTAAAAATCGAGAGCCAACAGGTGGAACTCTATCAACAAAGTTGTGCTGCCACAGCCGCAGCCCATGCCCATGCCCAGCAGCTAGAGGGAACTTTGGATGAGTTGCGACGCACTCAAGCCCAGCTAATCCAGAGTGAAAAACTCTCTAGTATCGGTCAGATGCTTGCCGGTGTCGCTCACGAGATCAATAATCCTGTCAGCTTTATTTACGGCAATTTGCGCTACGCCAGCGACTACGTTCAGGATTTACTAGACTTACTCAAACTTTATCAAGAGTGCTACGGCAACCACCACCCGCCGATACAAGCCAAGATTAACGCCATCGACCTCGATTTTCTGCTCAAAGACCTGCCCAAAGTTCTGGCTTCAATGCAAGTTGGAGCTGAGCGCATTCGTCAGATTGTCCTGTCGCTGCGTAACTTCTCTCGTAGTGATGAGGTTTTGATGCAATCAGTTGATCTTCATGAGGGGATTGATAGTACCCTGCTAATCTTGCAAAATCGCCTGAAAGCTCGCTACAATCACCCAGCCATTGAAATTGTTAAGCAGTACGGTCAACTGCCAACTATTGAGTGCTACGGCGGACAACTCAATCAAGTATTTATGAACCTTTTGAGCAATGCGATTGATGCGCTGGAGGATAGGCCCGACCATCTCGGTTGCATCACCATTCGTACCAGGGTCAACGCTGACCGTTCTGGCATCATCATCCAGATTACTGACAATGGACCCGGCATGAGCCAAGAGGTTAAAGCGCAACTGTTTGACCCATTTTTCACTACCAAGCCCCTTGGCAAAGGCACCGGACTGGGACTATCAATCAGCCATCAAATCGTAGTGGAGAAGCACGGAGGCATCCTCAAGTGTGAGTCTGCACTGGGAAAAGGGACAGAGTTTTGGATTGAAATCCCACTACAAGCGAGCCGATGCTTATCTTCCAATGGAGCAAAAGCAGTGGCAGTTACATCGTAGGGTTGCAGGTTAATCGTTCCAAGCTTAAAACCTTCAACGTTCAACCTTCCAACCTTCAATGGTAAGAGCCTTTATAGATTCGCTCTTGCTGCTCAGGAGTTATCCATGCCGCTCTGGAGAACTGGGTTTGGGGCGGCACGTACTGACCCAGGACAGGGCTATATTCCAAAACCTTTCCTGTTTCAATCTGATAGACCCAACCATGAAGTTGCAGTTGACCACTTTTGAGCCGAGAGTAGATGACTGGGTAGGTTCGTAGATTCTCCAGTTGGGTGAGGACGTTCTCCTCAATCGCCGCGTTCAGCAGTTCTTCACCCTCGTAGCCCTGGTAGTGTTCCTTAATTGTCCGGCGAGTGGCTTCGGCGTGCTTGAGCCATTGGTAAACCACTGGCATATCTTCTGCCAGCTTGTCGATTTTTAGCAATCCCTTCATCGCTCCACAGTGAGAGTGACCGCAGACGATAATGTCCTGAACCCCTAAAGCATGAACCGCATACTCGACTGCTGCCCCTTCGCCACCATTTGTGGCACCATAAGGCGGAATGATGTTGCCTGCATTGCGGATGATGAACATTTCACCCGGCTCAGTTTGAGTAATCAGATTCGGGTCAATCCGCGAGTCGGAGCAGGTAATGAAGAGGATTCTCGGATGCTGTCCCTGAGACAGCAGCTCGAATAGCTCCCGGTGGGTACTGAAGTAATTGGTCTGGAATTCATGCAGCCCTTGAATCAACCGCTTCATTGGTTAAATTGTCCCAAGATGACGAGGATAATGAACGCTATACAAACTATACTTTTGCCGCGAGTTAAGTGTCCAGAGAACAAGGATTTTGGCGATCGCGTTGGCACCGCCGACCTTCGCCTTGCTGCGGGAGCTAACACTATTATTACGCTGCGACAGCCACAAAGCCGGACGCGGTAGCATCCTGCGCTCTCCTGAGGTAAGGAAATAATAATTATCTATTTTTTATCTATAGAGATAAAATCATGGGAGTTGTAAAGCTTGCCGTTTTAATGGATAGAACCCAAACGAATCCTAATCAATAAAATCATTGTTTTTTAGATTATCAAGGCTTGACGGACTTAAATGTAAGGAAGAAAATGTAAGAAATTATTAAACTTAATCAAACTGGGGAAGGAAGTCTCGCATTAGAGTCTCTTAGAGCAGCAGTTCAAGACGAAAAAATGCTGCTGCAAATTAGTGAGGATTTGTTTATCAATGCCATAAAATATTGTTGACAGGGTGGCAGGAGTCGTTTTGAACTTATCTGTGACCAGAGGCAAACCCTTTTTCGCCTTCAAGCCTTCAAGAAGAGGAAGGAAGGCACTGGCATTAGGGCAGATGACTAAGCACAGGGTGTTGAGGGGTTCTACCAAGGAGATCAAGCTCAGCGCCATCTCTGCTACTGGTATGGAAGTGGTAATTGTCAAAATTGCATTAAGCGTAAAAATCACTACAATTCTGAGTTCTAGAATTAAGTTAATATTCGGTAGGGATAGCAAAAAATACTTTTGCCCGATAAAAATTTGTCATAATGAAACTTTTGTCAAGCCAAATCATTGAGTGACGGGACGGTCGGGTTTTGCCCCATAGCTCTCAGACTTGAGTCAATGTAGTAACTTGAAGCTCCAACTGGCGACGCAAGCGGATGTGCTCTGAAAAAGCAAGAAAATTTTGGGAACGGTCAATGATGAATGAAACAAGTGAGCCATTTGTTAGACCAGGTTCTACTTTGCGTGTCGGAATTCTCCACTCCTTGAGTGGAACGATGGCAATAAGTGAGGCGTCTTTGAAAGATGCAGAGCTGATGGCGATCGCGGAAATTAACGAAGCTGGTGGCGTCCTGGGAAGAACCATCGAACCCGTGATTGAAGATGGGGAATCTGACCCAACAACCTTTGCACTCAAAGCGCGAAAGCTCATCGAGCAAGACAAGGTAGTCACCATTTTCGGCGGCTGGACTTCCGCTTGCCGCAAAGCAGTCTTGCCAGTCTTGGAGGAACTCAACGCCTTAATGTGGTATTCCGTTGAGTATGAAGGACTCGAATGCTCCCCTCAAATTTTCTACACTGGCATCTGTCCAAACCAACAGGTTGGTCCAGCGGTTGAGTGGTTAATCCAGAACAAGGGCAAAAGCTTTTATCTAGTAGGGTCTGACTACGTTTTTCCCCGCACCGCAAACAAAATCATTAAAGCCCACCTCAAACGCAAGGGGGGCAACGTAGTTGGGAAAGAGTACGTTTCCCTCGGAACTACAGACTTTAGCGACTCGATTAAGAGAATCAAGCAAGTCAGACCTGATGTCGTCTTCAATACCCTGAATGGTGACAGCAACATCGCTTTCTACCAACAGTATAAAGACGCCGGGATTAGCGCCCAAGAGATTCCGATCATGGCAGTTAGTGTGGGTGAAGAGGAACTCCGACGGATTGGTGGCAGCACCGCCGCGGGTCACTATGCCACTTGGAGCTACTTTCAAAGTATTGACACACCAAACAATCGCGTCTTCGTCGAGAATTTCCAACATCGGTATGGTAGCGATCGCGTGACCAGTGACCCGATTGAGGCAGCTTATACTCAGGTCTACTTGTGGAAACAAGCGGCTGAAAAAGCTGGCTCTGTTGAGATCGAATTCCTGCGTGAGGCTGCCTACGGGCAGAGTTTTGAGGCACCAGGGGGGAAGGTCAGCATTGAACAAAACAACCATCTCAGTAAGCCTTGCCGCATTGGCAAAATTTTGCCAACGGGTCAATTTGAGATCGTTTACACCAGTGCTGGAGTACTAAAACCCCAACCCTGGTTGGGACTTGAAGAATTAAGTGAGAGCGTCTCGCCAGTCGTCTTTGATATGCTGGCTGAAGTATCCCAGTCCATTCAAAACAGCTGCCTGCTCGAACAAAAGTCCCGTGAAGTCGAGGCAGCGATGGCTCAACTGCTCGCAACCAATGAGCGGCTGCAAAAAACCCAAGACCAGCTTTTACAATCGGAAGCGCGATTTCGAGAACTGCAAGCAAAGGAAGAACTGCTCAAACGTCGTCTGTCTAGCCAAATCCGCACGTCCCTGGAATTAGACGAGATTCTGAGAACCGCAGTTCACGAAATCCGCAGTCTGCTACAGATCGATCGGTGCCAGTTCTTGTGGTACCACACAGATGTTGACCCCCCTCGTTTTGAACTGATGTATGCGGCTTGCGAATCGGGACTGCCGGTGGATTTAGCTTCTTTAAGCATAGTTGAGGAAGTGAAGACATTAAACGAACCGATCCGGCAGCAAGATTTACTCCAGATCGATGACATTGCCACAGATTTGCAACTGGATATCAGCAGTCGCTCACGCCTACAAGCTTTGGGACTGAAGGCGCTACTCGTTGCTCCTGTTCACACTCGTTCTCACCAAAAGGGGGTCGTTGTTTGTGAACACTTCCAGGAAGGCCGCTCTTGGAGCGATCACGAGGTGGAATTAATTGCTGCCGTCGTTGACCAATTGGCGATCGCAATTGACCAAGCGGAACTTTATGCTCAAAGCCGCACTGCTGCTGCCTTAGCTACAGCTCAGGCTGAAAAACTCAAAATCGCTCTGCATAACCTGCATTTATCCCAAGCTCAGTTGGTGCAGACTGAAAAAATGTCTACTTTAGGAACGCTGGTTGCAGGTGTTGCTCACGAAATCAACAACCCCGCGAGTTTCATCTACGGAAACCTGCACTACGCTAGAGAATACGTAAAAGACTTAATTGAGCTGGTACGCCTTTATCAACAGCATTATCCTAATCCTGCCCCGGCAATTGAGAGCCATGCTCAATCCGTTGAGCTGGATTTTCTGATAGAAGATTTGCCGAAAGTTCTGTCCTCAATGGAAATCGGAGCAGAGCGCATTCGCCATCTGGTACTAAGCTTGCGGAACTTCTCGCGCCGTGACCAATCCGAGATGCAAGCCGTGGATATTCATGAGGGGATAGAGAGTACACTCTTAATCCTGCACCACCGGCTAAAAGCCACTAGTGAGCGTCCCGCCATTAAAGTGATCAAGGAGTATGGGGAACTGCCGCCAGTGGAGTGCTATCCCGCTCAGCTCAACCAAGTTTTTATGAATCTTGTCGGTAATGCCATTGACGCACTAGAGGAGAAGGATAAGGCACTGGGGAGTAGGGGCTGGCGAGTAGCGAACTCGCAATTCCCAGTGCCTACCATCTGGATTCATACAGAAGTCTCATCTTCCAATCGCGTTACTGTGCGAATTGCGGATAACGGTTCGGGGATGACAGAAGACGTGAAGGGACAACTATTTGACACGTTCTTCACCACAAAGCCAAGGGGTAAAGGAACGGGTTTGGGGCTATCGATTAGCTATCAGATTGTGGCGGAAAAGCATAAAGGTCTCCTACAGTGCGAGTCAACACCTGGAGAAGGAACGGAGTTTTCGATTGAGATTCCGGTGCGACATAATAGCAGCGAATGCTTTGCCAATGCCTCAGCCTCGGTAGCAGCAAGTTGAGTAGACTTTATTGAGGACTCCCTTGACAGCTTAAATAAAGTTGCTAATGGGACTCTAGAAACTTCTAGAGCGCCAGTCCATTAATAAGGGTTGACAAAGTAGGCAGATTGTGAATTACTAGAAAACTACTGCAAATCACCCCAAAAGCCAATTTTTTGCCAATATGAGCCATGAGTTGATACTGACCTGAAAATCGATTTTCAAGTCAGTATCGATTACTACTAGCAGCCCCTGCTACTATTCCAGGAAGTTCAGCTCAGGAGTGCTACGACCGTTACGGCCAACCGCAGGGATTTCATCAAGAGAATCCGTAGCTTGCCCAGTGCCGTCATTGCTGACGGAGTTCTGGTTCCCCGGATGTCCGTCAGGGTAGAACAGCTGGGGATGATCGAAGGGTGCTCTTTCATACCGGACTCGCTCGTCGGTGAGTCCCTTCATAAACGCCACCAGCGCCTGTTTGTCATCTTCGGTTAGATTAAGCGGCGCGAGGACACCCCCTGGGAAGTCCCCGGCGCGATTGTAGAAATCGACCACTTGCCGCAGGGTCAACTTTCCGCCATTGTGGAAGTAGGGGGCAGTGAGTTCCACATTGCGGAGTGTGGGTGTCTTAAAGAGTGCATCTGCCAACACGGTATTGTCGGAGCTGACTGTGACATTAGGAGCTTCACCGAAAATTTGTTGGTATTTACCCTGCTGAGCTAGCTTCGCCTCGGAGAGGGGATTGCCGAAGCGATCATTATTCCCCACACCCTGGTCTTCCTGGCTAGGTCTGACGCCAATGTTAAAGAAGCCAGTGTCAAAGCGAAAATTCCCAAAAGATGCTATGCGCCCGCTTGCCTTCACATTGGCAACCGAAGCACTCGTGAATTCTGGTCCACTGTGGCAGAAGATGCATCCAGCGCCTCCCTGGTTCGTCGGTTTCAGAAAAAGCTCAAGACCCCTCTGCTGCTGCGGCGTCAGGGCACTGGTGTTGCCTTCCCTGTACTGGTCGTAGGGCGAATTGTCCGAAACCAGTGTGGACTCGTACATCTGAATGGCCAGCCCCATGAACAGCGGGAAGTTGTAGTCCATCATTGTAAACTGGTTGGGTTTCAAGTCGATCGCGTCTACCACCCCGTCCACGTCTACCCTTAGGCCAGCCAATATCGAAGTGAGAAAGTTGCTGAGAGTATCGCCAAGACGGATATATTTGTCTGGACCAATAGTAATCAGCTGGTTGGATTTCCACCACTCCGGCTTGAACGCCGCTTTGATCATCTGTGTGTAGGTCGTCTTAAGTCCTGGGTTGGGCCAGTTGCTTAAACTATCGAGGACACTATCATCGGGAGACACAAGCTGCTTGCCGAGTGGCTTCAGCCCACGTAGTTTCTTACCAGTTTCCCTACTCAACTTCTGACCTATATCTTTGAACTGGCGACCATCGGCAGACACTTCGACGTTGTTGGTCGGTGGTCCCACTGCCTGGGAAGCCAAAGACGCATTCTTGAGGCTAATTTTCACCGAATTTACCTGCGTGTACAGCAGCCCTCCTGACTTGAGGACAGCGGCATCGGGGTCTCTCGACCCCAAGGGATTCTGCCCGTTGAAGACATTCTCGCCCCGTCCGTCCCAGAATTGGCGGAAGTTATGCACCGCATTGATCGTGGTTGGTGCGTTGCGACCTGTTACCTGACGGACGTTTGTGCCGTTGACATTGAAGACCTGATCTAGCTCCACTTCCACTTGATCCTCGGCACTGCCGGGATTGATTGCCTTGAATTTAGTCTTAAAGACACCCTGAGAGCCAGTAACATCGTTACTGTCTGGCCTAAACAACGGCGAGTCACGGTTGTTCGGATCGGTCAGATTGTGGAATGGGTAATCTGCTGCCGTCAGTTGGTAGTTCGGCCCGCCTCCCGTATTAAAAGTCGTATCCGGCCCTGGGTGGATCTGGTTCTTAGGCCTGTTGTCTGCTCCCGCATGGAAGTGGCAACTGGCACAAGACTGGATGCCGTCGCTTCCGATTTGCATATCCCAGAAAAGTGCCTTTCCCAGTGCGATCGCGGCTGTCTTGTTCCTAATGAAGTCATTGAGATTGTCAGGTTCCGGAACTGTCACGGTCTTCAGCGAAGGCGGAGCCTGAGGTGAGGTGACCTGTGCCGATACAATATGCCCTGCTAAGACTGTAGTTGCAACGACCGCGACGATTGTTATGCTCTTTTTTATTCTCCTTGAGAACTTTGATACCAGCCGGGTAAGTCCGGCTAGAAGCGCCCTCCCAAAGAGCGCTACGTTTTGTATTGTCCTTCTCATTATCTTGAGGTACTATCCTTAGCTCAAGCCTTGTTAATAACATATTCTCAGGATTGTTACATCACTTTGTGATTAATCGTTTTCTGCCCAATAAAATCAAGACTTAGAGCTGGTCAAAACCCGGATCAAGCCTGTCCCAAAACCAATGCAAGTAAAAATACCGAGAAGCGATCGCTAGTCCGCCGCGTTTTCGATAATGAGAATTCGGTGCAACTCCCCTGGGCACCCAATTCTCCTGGCGAGGATGATCATCATTTTAGGAGTCAACCTGAGGCGTTCGCCGCCAACTTCCAAGCCACTTCACGCAACGCTATACCTCCTGTCTCCACAAGGGGTGCGATCGCACTCACCATAACTACAAACTTGGGTTATTATCTGCCGAACGCGAAAAGTCAAAAGGCGGACGCCCAGTTGCCTTGCCGCCTCCTATGTTTGTGAGGAGCAAGAACAACTGGAGCAGGATATCCTTAAATTTTTTTATCCTGATCGCGGCGACGGCGATCGCGCCACTCAGCCGCCGTTAAATAAAGGACGCCCCC
>CBDTXL010000056.1:0-20965 GCA_965364435.1 uncultured bacterium | reverse complement strand
TTTTAATAGAATTGCGCGTCGTATGCAGTTTCTTAGATTTTGCCAGTGCCTTATATAGCTAGGGACTAGGGCGTCGGGACTAGGGCGTCGGGGAAGAAGAGCATTAAATCAAGGGTTTCAGGAATTAAGAACGTCCTAACTGCCGAGGCTGTGGCTATAAAATGCGATCGCGTTCTGCTTATTTGTAGCTTAACAAAAAGGAATCCCCCGAACTTTAGTCGGGGGAGAGGTCAATTTTATTGCTCAAACACTAGAAATAATAGGCGAGGTTAGCTCATACCTTATTAACCACCGATGGCTGGACATTAGCTTGAGTATTCACTGCTACTGGCTGATATACATTCTCCGGCAGGGGATGACGCGCCTCAATCAAGCTAATCGCACGACTGACAGTTTCGGGTAGAATCACCACTAAACCGCCTGCGGCAGCCCGATCTAAACCGGCGTTGATTGCGTCTGTCTCCTTGAGGATGGTTTCATACTGGCAATCAGGCTTTTCTTGGCTGATCCCCTTACAGATTAACTCAGCTGCCTCACCGCTCGGTCTTCCCCGCAAGTCATCATCTTCTTTGACGATAATCCGGTCAAAGATTTTTGCGGAGAGCCTTCCGAGTTCAATGAAATCTTCATCGCGGCGATCGCCAGGTCCCCCGATCACCCCAATACGCTCTCCTGGCCAATTGAGGACAAAACTACCCAGTGCCTGATAACTCGCAGCATTGTGGGCATAATCAATGAGAGCGTGGTAACCACCAAGATTAAACAAATTCATCCGTCCCGGCGTCTGATTCACAGAGGCACGGAAGGTCGTCAACGCTGCCCGAATCTCCTCAATCGAGACACCCTGAGCAAATGCCGCGAGACTCGCCGCTAGCGCATTCGCAATCATGAACGGTGCCCGTCCCTCCATCGTCACTGGCAGATTCACCGCCTGCTCAATCCGCAGTGTCCAATCGCCTTTGAGGATCGATAGGTAGCCATTCTCATACACCGCCGCCAAACCACCGCCCCGCGTATGACTTTTTACCAACTCATTTGCTGGATTCATTGCGAAATAAGCCACCTGACTTTTCACCTTCTTTGCCATCGCCGCAACAAGGGGATCGTCCGCATTGAGGACAGCATAGCCATTGGGACTTACTGACTCCGCCACCACACTTTTGACCTGAGCCATTTGTTCAATCGTTTCAATATCTCCAAGTCCCAGGTGATCCGCCGAGATATTCAAGACGACGCCAACGTCAGATTTATCAAATGCCAAGCCAGAACGTAGAATCCCACCCCGTGCCGTTTCCAGTACTGCCACCTCAACAGTCGGGTCTTTGAGAATGACCTGAGCGCTTTGAGGGCCGGTTGTGTCGCCTTTTTCCACCACATGGTCATCAATGTAGATGCCATCGGTGGTGGTGTAGCCTACAATTTGCCCGGTTTGCCGGTAGATGTGGGCAATCAAGCGCGTCGTTGTCGTTTTTCCGTTGGTGCCTGTGATCGCAATGATCGGAATACGACCTGATTTTCCGTAGGGGAACAGCATATCGAGCACTGGTGCCGCCACATTCCGGGGCAGACCAACGCTGGGACATACATGCATGCGGAACCCAGGTGCAGCGTTCACTTCCACAACAACCCCATCCACATCCCGTAGGGGTTGGGTGATATCAGGCGTTACAATGTCAATTCCGGCAATATCCAGACCGATGGTTTTAGCAACCCGCTGCGCTAGCCAAACATTTTCTGGGTGGATATCGTCGGTACGGTCTACGGCAATGCCTCCCGTGCTGAGGTTAGCCGTTGCCCGCAAGTAACAAACTTCACCCCTGTTCAGAATCGTGTCCAGAGTGTACCCCTGACGCTGCAACAACGTCTCACTATTGCGGTCTAGGACAATTTTTGTCAGCACATTATCGTGCCCATCACCGCGATTTGGGTCAAGGTTGGTCTGCTCAATGAGTTCCTCTACGGTGGACTTGCCATCTCCGACCACATGAGCAGGAACCCGCTCCGCTACTGCCACAACTTTGCCGTTGATCACTAAAACCCGATGGTCACGACCACGATAGTAGCGCTCAACAATTACCGCTCGCGAGATCTCCCTGGCAACGTCGTAGGCTTTTTCCGCCTCGTCCCAGCTTTTGATGTCGATAGTGATGCCCCGTCCATGATTGCCATCCAGGGGCTTAATCACAATTGGGTAGCCCCCAACTGATTCAATCCCAGCTTCCAATTCATCCAGGTATTGAACCACGGTGCCCCGTGGTACCGGAACACCGGCATCCCGTAGGATTTGTTTAGTGCCTTCTTTATCACAGGCCAGCTCAACGCCCAAAATCCCAGAGTAGTTGCTCAGTGTTGCCTGAATTCGCTTCTGATGAACCCCGTAGCCCAGCTGAATCATTGCTCTGGCAGAGAGAGGCATCCAGGGAATATCTCTAGCTTCCGCTTCTTTCACAAGGGTTTCTGTGCTCGGACCTAAGGCAGCATCGCGAGAAAGTTCTTGCAGGTCTTTCACGTCTTGCTCTAATTCGTTTTGAGGGTAGGTGCCAGTATCCACAAGGCTTTGGCACAGCCGCACAGCTGCCCTTGCCGCATAGCGCCCCGCTTGCTCATCCAGGTACTCGATGACCACCTGGTAAACTCCCGGTGTTGCTGTCTCCCTGGTACGACCAAATCCCACATACATGCCTGCCATTGTTTGCAGTTCCAAGGCAACATGTTCGATGATGTGTCCCATCATCGTGCCCTTGGCGACGCGGCTGAGGAAACCTCCCCGAACCCCAGGGGAACAGAAGTGTTCCTCAAGAGAAGGCAGCACTGAAATGAGTCCCTCATAGAAGCCTGGAATTTCATTGGAGGGTTTTTCTGCCAACTCCTCTAAATCAAGACGCATGACGACTAATTTGTGGCGTCGAATGCTCCAGTAGTTGGGACCGCGTAACGTCTGGATTTTTAGAATTCTCATAGCAACTTTTGAGAGTGGTGATTCACAAGATAGGAGAGGAAGCCCAAAGAAGCAATTACAGAAAATGCGCTTTTATTGTCTAACTCGCCACAGTTTGAGCCCAGTGGAATGTTGAGAGGTGTGCCAGACTCCTTAAGTTTAGGTAAGAGGGGTTTTCGACCCCTTTGATCAAGACCAAAGCCAGCTTTTCTCAGGCTCATCGCTAAATTTCAGAGCTGGTAAAGATCAGGGAGTGCCTCCATAACAACCAGGATATGTAAATTTGTCGTCTCACTAAGCAAAAATCTCGTTGAGATTTGACAACTTTTAGGTCTGGTGGGTCACGCCCCCAACCAACCCCCTTGGCGAGGTTTGGAGTGTCAACTAGTTTCCAGCTTTAAAAAGCTCTTAAACTGTTCACAATGAACAGTTTTCTCCAAAGTTTCAGTGATAGGGGCTGGAGTGGGTCTAATTCGCCGGAAGATAGGGATAGCAAGGGACTCAGCAGTCTGATGGAATAAGAGAACGCTTGTGTAAATGGTAGCGATCGCCATAACTGAGAATATGTACCCGGAGATTATGGAGACTGATCGGGTCGGTGGCACCAACATCAGCATGATTGGTATAAGACATTTCCCCTGGATCGATGATCGTCACGGTGCCTTTACCCATCACCTGCAACAAACCATCTCGCTCAAACATGGCACAGGTATCTTCATCAATACCTATTCCCAACCGTTCAGGATGTGCGGCAACGGCGCTCATTAGACGTGCCATGCGATTGCGATTGTGAAAATGTTGATCCACAATCACCTCTGGGATCATCCCTAGTCCCGTTGCCATGTCCACTAAGGAACGATTCGGTGACTCGCCACTCCCGCCGCCTGCAATCATGTGATGACCCATGACAGCGGCACCTGCACTCGTGCCTGCCAGGGTAATCTCACCCTGTTGCACTCGCTGCCGGACTTTTTCCATAAACGGTGTGTCTGCCAGCAGTCCACATAAGCGCAGTTGATCGCCGCCCGTCATGAAGACTCCGGTACACTCTTCTACGTATTCTTGTAATAGGGGGTCTGACCCTTGTTCGCGATCGCGGATGTCTAGCACCCTGATCTCCTTTGCCCCCATTTCTGCAAAAATTTGCTGATAGCGCTCGCCTATAATCGCCGGTTCTCGCGACGCTGAGGGAATAATCGCAATTCTCGCATCACCTGATCCAGCACGCCCAAAAAACGTGTGCAGGATCTCTCGTCCATGAACTTTGTCTTCAGCGCCGCCGATAACCAAAATCGCGGTTTTAGTTGATTGAGGCATCTTAGGTCCGTGGTATTGAGATTCTAACTGCAGCATAATGTCGATTTTGGGCATGAGATGAGTCGAATGATTGAGTTTCGCCTTTCGATAGGAATGCCACTTTATCCCGATTTTGACTTTGGCTCAACTACTCAGTAGGCTGTGGCTGACAAAAACCCTACAGCGATTTAAGCCGTCGCTCTTGCCAGCTTCACTAAGCGACAATCTCCACCTGAATGCTTTCAGTAGCGCTCTCGTGCTGAGTGAACCCCCTAAGGAGTAATCCGAGGGATTGAATAAGGAATAAGTTTCTTTTTCGATCCGGTTGAATCCAGGGGCTTCAAACCCCTGCCCTGAGTCGAAAGTCCCCTCAGGACTCCTTCGCTGAACAACTTCAGTCTTTGACTTTCCAGCTGATGAAGAAACACCAATCAAAGCGGCAATCTTTTGGTTTTAAAGTGTTATCATCTACGAATCATGCCAGATTATAACGGTAAATTCTTTATATTATTTATAATATCTTTAACATTTTCTGACTCCGCGCCGGTTGATTGTCCCGACGCTCGACTCCCCATGCCGGATTAATCCCCTGTGCGATTTGATGTTGTTACCCTGTTCCCAGATTTCTTTACCTCTCCCCTGAGTTCGGGGCTACTGGGTAAAGCGCTGGCTAAGCAAATTGCCGAAGTGCATTTAGTCAATCCCCGCGACTTCGCTACCGATAAACATCGGCGAGTCGATGATGAACCCTACGGCGGTGGTGTGGGGATGTTGATGAAACCAGAGCCGATTTTTGCGGCGGTGGAGTCATTGCCGATTTTACCCCGGCGGGAAGTCATATTGATGACGCCTCAGGGACAACCGATGAACCAGCAGTTGTTGGGAGAATTGGCGAAGGGTTACGACCAACTGGTAGTAATCTGTGGGCACTACGAAGGGGTGGATGAGCGGGTGCTGCACTTAGTGACACGGGAAGTATCTTTGGGTGATTTTATCTTGACCTGCGGGGAAATCCCGGCGTTGGCGCTAATTAATGGCGTCGTGCGGTTGCGACCAGGAACGGTAGGCAAAGTTGAGTCGCTCAAATCAGAAAGTTTTGAAGCTGGGTTGCTCGATTATCCCCAGTACACAAGACCCGCTGAGTTTCGGGGGTGGAAGGTTCCGGATGTTTTGTTGTCGGGAAATCATGCGGAAATTGCCAACTGGCGGTACCAGCAGCAGATTCAGAGAACACGCGATCGCCGCCCCGATTTATACTCCGATTGGGTCAAGTCTACTAATCCCTAAGGATTATCCGGCTCTTGGTCGTCTGGCGCGTCTGATGTTGGCTTATTCATCTCGTTTTTGAAGCCTCTGAGGGTTTTCCCCAAGGCGCTGCCCATTTCCGGAATCTTCTTGGGACCGAAAATTACAAGAGCCGCGATCGCAATAATTCCCACTTCAGGCAATCCTAGACCAAACATACCAATCTCCTGTGAACTCTCCTTCTAACTATAGACACGAGGGGAGTACGCAGAGCAAGAAAACTACTCTCTTGCGATCGGCAATTTTAAGCAATTACTTATTTCTTGAGCCAACCAGTCCAGTTCTGGGTCAGTCATGCTATTCTCACTGCACAACTCATACTTGTTCGTCCCTCCCCAAACAATTAGCCGAGGTGATTCCAAGACATGACCGTGACTGGGTGCCAATTCCAGTGATTTGTAGGGTCTATAGTATCGTCTAGTATGCACCAGCTTACAGAGATGCTGTCTGGGTACTCGATGAGGCTGATATTTCAACCCAAACAGTTTGTAGGCTATCGTCATGACTTGCTGATTGAAACAGAGGTGGGTTCGTCCAAACAAAGGAAAGAGAACCTTCACCAGAGTTGCCCAAATTTCAACACCCAAGCAGAACAATGTGAAGAATAAACTGCCGCCAGTGATTCCTTCCTCCAGGACGCTGCCTATCGAGCTTAATACCAAGGAATGAAAGTAGATTGCCAGCACACTCCAGCCGATGATACCAAATCTAAATCCCCTTGGGGGAAGGAGAATTTGTAGAAAATCAGCGCCTTTATTTAGCAAGATTTTGCTACCAACGGGTCGCTGGGCAACTGTTGGATAACTCATATTTGGTTGTTGTTGCTGCGACTGTTCTGACAAGACTTCAAAAGCCTCTGGGGCAGAGGTCTGAGAAAAAATCCAGTTTGGTTGCCGTTGCGGCGGCTGTTCCAGAACTTGCCGTGCTTCATGAGCTGAAGCCAAGCGCCTATCTAAACTGGGTTCACTTAGTTGCTTTAGCCAGTTGCTAAAGGCTCGACTGACATTTGCTGCCTGCTCAAATTGAATTCGTAAATCCTTCTGGGGTAAGTCAGCAGGATGCTTGCCCGTTACCAGGTAAATTAATGTTGCGCCTAAGCTATAGAGGTCAGAAGCTGGAACGGCACGTCCGCCAAATTGTTCGGGTGGCATGTAGCCATAGGTTCCCACGACGGTAATTGTCCCGCCTTCTTTAGCAGCAAGCGTCTGTACCGATCCGAAATCAACTAGATAAACTTCTCCAACACTATTACCTGACCGATTGGTCAATAGAATATTGCTGGGTTTAATATCGCGATGGATGACCGGAGGTTGACGCTCATGCAGGTAAATCAGGATTTCCAATAAAGCTTTAGCTAGCTGCTTGATGTCTGCTTCGCTGAAGGTACGTCCAGCTTTGAGATGTTCCTCCAGGGATTTGGCTTCGATATAGGTCTGAACTAAGGCAAATCCCTTGAGGTTGGGTGAATCGATCTCAAAGTAGTCGAGGTAGCGAGGAATGGCAGGATGGGATAAGGCTTTTAAGGTTTCGGCCTCACGCTCAAAGAGTTTGAGGTCATCCCATTCAAAGTCATTGCCAAAAGACAGAAGCTTGATGACCACCAATTCTTGAGTAATGATGTCACGAGCGAGCAGCGTCCGTCGTCCAGCACGTTTTCCCAGCTGCTGCTGTACCTCGTAGCGTGAAGAAAAGCGATCGCCTAATAGTTGAGTTTCCATTGAAGTTTTACCCCTGCATTCATCTATTCTTGATCCAGCAACCGCCTGATTCTGGAAATCTTTAAGTTTTAATACATGTTAGAAACCTCAAAGCCTTCCCTCCGAGAACAACAACACCCCTTAATTCGCCAGCTAGCTGACTGCATTGAGGCTGCTTGGCATCGCTACCTCGACCTCTCGCCCTACGAACTGCCAGCTGAGTTGGGATATGTGGAAGGACGCTTAGAGGGAGAAAAACTCACGATTGAAAATCGCTGCTATCAGACGCCTCAGTTTCGGAAAATGCACCTGGAACTGGCAAAAGTCGGCAATATGCTGGATATTCTCCACTGTGTGATGTTTCCTCGCCCAGAATATGCTCTGCCGATGTTTGGCTGTGATTTAGTAGGAGGACGCGGACAAATCAGTGCGGCGATCGCTGACCTTTCTCCTGTCAACTCTGAGCGCATCTTACCCGACGCCTATCGCCACGACTTACAAGCACTTCCAACGCCTGAGTTTTCCCAACCGCGTGACCTTCCAGCTTGGGCAGACATTTTCTCAGAATTTTGCCTATTTATTCGACCCGGTAGCCCAGAGGAAGAAACCCAGTTCCTCTGGCAGGTAGAGGGGTTTCTACAAATTCACTGTACCCATGCTGCTAATGCCTTGCCTGTGTCTGTTGAACAACAAGCGGAAATCCTTGCGGGTCAGCGCTACTACTGCACCAAACAGCAGCAGAACGACAAAACCCGTCGTGTGCTGGAAAAAGCCTTTGGTGCTGACTGGGCAGAATATTACATGACATCGGTGTTGTTTGACCTGCCGACGCCCTAATCACCCCTAATACTTTCTCTAATTACCAGGCACACTCCGGCTGTTCTTGCGTCCGAACCCCCCATTTTACCTCTTAAGATGGATTAGTTAGAGCCAAACAAGGTATAGATAATCTATCTTAGAAAGCATGGGGCAGAAACCAGGTATAAAAGATCATCTATTCTCAAAACTGGTAACTCGCTGGGCGATCACGCTTGCTGTTGCCGGTGCGATCGCTACTGGTGTAACCTCACTCTACAGCCTAAAAATAGCGAGTCAGCGCCCAATAAAGATGCTCCCCTCTCTGAGTGAAACACCTGCTATCCGAGGTGTTACCGCTCTAGGACGCCTGGAACCCTCTGGAGAGGTGATTCAAGTGGCTGCCTCAAGCTCCTCGTTTCAGGGGGGATCAAGAATCGCTCAGCTACTGGTGGCTCAAGGAGATCAGGTTCGTGCCAATCAAGTGATTGCTGTACTGGATACGCGCGATCGCCTGCAAGCCGCTGTGGAGCGTGCCCAAAAGCAAGTCAAAGTTGCCCAAGCGAATCTTGAAAAAGTTAGAGCTGGTGCAAAAACAGGAGTCATTGGCGCTCAGACTGCCACGCTCAAGCGTATAGAGGCGGAGTCGCAGGGAGAGAAGACCGCTAAACAGACAACCATTGACCGTTTAAAGACTCAGCTTTCTGAGACTGAGCAAGCTCAAGAGGCCATAGTTAACAGACTAGAGGCAGAGAAACGCACGGCACAAGAAGCTGAAGATGCCGTCGTTAGGAGACTAGAGGCAGAATTACGGACTGTCCAAGCAGATTTGGAACGTTATCAGCAGTTAGCCAAGGACGGTGCGATTCCCGCCTCAGAATTGGACAACCGCAGATTGAATGTGGAAACCGCGATTGAAAAGCTCAGTGAAGCACAAGCTAACCGCAACCAGAGATTATCAAACCTGAACCAAGGACTCAAAGAAGCACAAGCTAACCGCAACCAAACATTATCAACCCTGAGCGAACAACTCAAAGAAGCTGAAGTAAACCGCAACAAGACGATAGCCGTCCTCGACGAGCAGATTAAGGAGGCAAATGCCAACCTGGAGCAGATTAAGGAAGTTCGTCCAGTCGATATTCAACAAGCTCAGGCTGAGGTTGAAAGTGCCCTTGCCGCCGTCAAACAAGCCCAAGTAGATTTGGACTTAGCTTACGTGAAGGCACCGACAGCCGGTCGGATTTTGAAAATCAACGCCCGCGCTGGAGAAACTGTTGACGAAAAGGAGGGAATTGCAGAACTGGGGCAAACTGACCAAATGATGGTGGTTGCAGAAGTCTATGAAAGCGATATTGGCAAAGTGCGGCTGGGTCAGCGAGTTGCCATTACCAGTGAAAGCAAGGCGTTTGAAGGGGAAGTCCGGGGCAGCGTCAGCCAAATCGGGCTGAAAATTGGCAAAAAAGATATTCTAAGTACTGACCCTGCCGCTGCTGTCGATGCCAGAGTGGTAGAAGTAAACATTCGTCTGAGTCCGGAAGATAGCAAGCGCGTTGCTGGTTTAACCTACTCAAAAGTCATTGTAGAAATCTTTATCTAGCTAGACCCCATGCGCTAGAACGTACAACTTTCATGATGAAAATCTCTTCCCCACTCCCTACTCCCTACTCCCTACTCCCTACTCCCTATTTTCAACTTAGGGGATAAACAGCTTGTGAAGAAGATACCTCTAGCCTGGTTACAACTGAGCCGTGAAAGAATGCGGTTATTTGTAGCCCTTGCAGGAATTGGTTTTGCCGATATCTTGATGTTTATGCAATTGGGCTTTCGGGATGCTCTGTTTGATAGTGTGGTGACTCTGCATAAAAACTTACAGGGTGACGTTTTTCTCATCAGCCCCCAGTCCACGGCAGTAATTGCTATGAAGAGTTTTCCCCGTCGGCGTTTATATCAAGCACGAGGTTTTGAGGGGGTAAAATCAACTACTCCAGTGTATATGGGTTTTGCCCTGTGGAGAAATCCTGAGAGATTACGCACTCGTCCCAATTATTCCCAAATTTTGGCAGGTAGAGAGAACAACTGTATACTTCCCGATTCTCAAACAAGTCCAGACTCTCAACCAAGCCCTACTTCTGATGGCTGTGGTACTCGTTCCATTATGGTTCTGGGGTTCAATCCCTCCGACAGCATCTTAGATTTACCGGGGGTAACGAGTAATCTGAATCAGATTAAAATCCCCGATGTAGTTTTGTTCGATGACGCCTCTAGACCTGAGTTTGGACCGATTGCTCAAGAGTTTAAGCAGGGAAAAAATGTGACAACTGAAGCTGAAGGACGCCGCCTGAAAGTGGCCGGTTTATTCACACTAGGAGCTTCCTTCGGTGCTGATGGGAATATAGTCACTAGCGATTTAAACTTTTTGCGCTTGTTTCCGAGGCGCGACGCAGGAATGATTGATATCGGCATTATTAAATTAAAAGCCGGAGCCGACCTGAAATTCGTTTTAAAAAATCTGAAGCAGGGATTGCCCGATGATGTCAGAGTTTTATCGAAGGAAGAATTTATCGCTTTTGAAAAAAATTACTGGCAAACCAGTACAGCCATTGGCTTTATTTTTGCTCTCGGCACGGGGATGGGATTTATCGTCGGTATAGTGATTGTTTATCAAATTCTCTACACCGACGTTACTGATCATTTGCCTGAATATGCCACGCTCAAAGCAATGGGATATAAAAATAGCTATCTATTGCTTGTAGTATTTCAAGAAGCGATTATTCTCGCAATTTTAGGTTATTTCCCTGGATTGTCTCTGGCTTTAGCACTGTATAACTTAACAAAAGGTGCGACAAATCTCCCAATAGTGATGAGCCTTGCCAGAGCGCTAATGGTATTAATCCTGACGATTATTATGTGTTGTATTTCTGGGGCGATCGCTGTGCGGAAGCTGCAAGCGGCAGATCCCGCTGATATCTTTTAGAATTGTTAAGATTTTAGGAGGATTTTTAAGATGTTAGTAGGTGAGTTAAGTTGCTAAATTTAAACTTCAAAACCGGGTCTACCTTTCTTAAAACGGAAACGTCGTTGCCCTACCAACCTTCGACCCAGCAAACCTCTCAGCCCGTCGTATCGATTGAAAATCTAAACCATTACTTCGGTAAAGGTTCCCTGCGAAAGCAGATTCTGTTTAATATCAGCTTGGAAATCCAGCCAGGAGAAATTGTCTTGATGACTGGACCATCAGGATCGGGGAAGACTACGTTACTGACGTTGATGGGGGGATTGCGCTCACCTCAAGAGGGTAGTCTAAAAATCTTAGGAGAGGAACTCGCGGGAGCGACAAAAAACCAACTGGTGGAAGTGCGCCGCAATATTGGCTATATCTTCCAAGCTCACAACTTGCTCAAGTGCCTCACTGCCCGCCAAAATGTGCAGATGTCTCTGGAACTACACCCTGAATTTTCTTCAGAAGAAGCTGCGGCTAAGTCAGCTGCCATGCTGGAAGCAGTGGGTTTAGGTGAGCGTGTAAATTACTACCCAGATAGCCTCTCAGGAGGACAAAAACAACGAGTCGCGATCGCACGGGCTTTGGTGAGTCATCCGAAGTTAGTATTAGCCGACGAACCAACCGCAGCACTGGATAGTAAATCAGGACGCGACGTTGTGGAGTTGATGCAGCGGCTTGCCAAGGAACAGGGATGTACGATTTTGATGGTTACTCACGACAACCGCATTCTGGATATTGCTGACCGCATCGTTCATCTGGAAGATGGGCATCTCAAAAGTGATGCTCCCCTTTGAGTTGGGATACAAGGGCGCTTGCGATCGGTTCCCATCTAGTCAGCTGAGATAACAGAATGACTCCAAACTTAGGGGAGGGGCGTTTTTACTCACGAGGGTTCGATGATGATCAGTTTGAATCTTAATTCAGTTATGGAAGATTTGGGCACTACCCAAGTTGAAAAACAAGTTCCTGCGCTAGAACAAGCAGCAGAAATCGTTAATTCTGTTGCTTAGCGAAACTCGGCGGCATTTTGCCTTATGATTTACAGTAACGTCTATCTGCTGTTGATGTTCCGTGGCAAATCAGTACAATGTATAGTTGTTATCAAAAGAACAAGTATCTCGCCCCAATCACGAATAGAAAGATGCCGTAGAGTTTTTTCATTGTCTCACTGCTGATGTAGGGCTGATTGGCAAAGAGTGCGCCGAAAAAATTTCCGACAATCAAGCCAACCGCGATAATGACAGCATGCTTGATATTCAGGTTGCCGTTGCGATAGTAGACAATGGCTGCCAAAATGCCGATGGGCAAAATCTGAGCCGCAACAGAAGTGCCGGTGGCAAATTTCTGATCCATACCCATTAACAGTACCATTGCTGGAACCATAATCGCTCCGCCGCCGATGCCGAACATACCGCCAGCAACGCCAGCAACTAAGCCAATAATTAAAAGCTGGATGAGCAAAGGAGACATGAGTAGTTGTGCCTTTTTATTTGCCAGTTTTAGCCTGATAGATATAGGTTCTAAAAGAACCAGTGACGCAGAATTTATAGAGCGATCGCATGCGGGCAAGATGGATTTGGGTAGCATACCATGAACAACTTTTTGAGGACTAACGAATATTGGTGTAAACAGGCAAAGAAATACTAAATAGTGTCGCCAAAATTACATCTACCCAAAGATAGAGCTGTTAGCATCCTCATGCTTATCTTGTCAAGAATAGGTGTGAGGATTGATGGTTAAGGATGCAACTACCCGGAAGGCTTGGCTTACTGCTCCAAGGACTTTGTGGGTGTCTTTGTTAGTTTCGAGTGCTGTAGTCAATGGTCTGCCTTTGGAGGCTCTGGCTGATGAAGTTCCAGGCACTGTAGGGATATCTTCCGTGCCACAGGAAACGGCTTCTGTCAAGGCATCAGCTGAAGCGCTGACGCTTATAGAAGTTGTCACTGATTCTGGAAAAGGGACTAGAGGCTTGGGACTAGGGCGTCGGGAAAACTCTTCTACTCTTCCCCAGCCCCGACGCCCGACTCTCCAGAGAGGGTCGATATCGCATTCAACCGAGAACCGCTACAGTAATGTTTCCTCTGTGGCTGAGCTGACCTCGAAGGAAGAAAACATCGAGACCAACAAAGTTCAAGGCACTGTAGCGACACCTCCTACTACAACATTGGAGGCAACTCCTGTCGATGCATCAGCCGTTGCGCCTACTCTCGGTGATGTTACTTCTGTGACTGAGTTTAGCTCTGCTCAAGAAGACATCAATGCCAATGAACCCATGTCACAAATCACGAATGTGTCGCAACTGCGGGACGTTTCTCCTGGAGACTGGGCATATGAAGCACTGCGATCGCTTGTTGAACGCTACGGCTGTATTGCTGGCTACCCAGACGGCACCTTTCGCGGCAACCGGGCAACTAGCCGTTATGAATTCGCGGCTGGTTTAAACGCCTGTCTGCAACAGATTGAGCGCTTAATTGCCAATGGCGCAGAAGGTTTGGCGACCCGCAAGGACTTAGAAATGCTGCAACGACTGGTTGAGGAATTTAAGCCAGAACTGGCAACCCTAGGCACACGGCTAGACAAATTGGAAGATCGCACCGCCTTTGTGGAAGAGCATCAGTTTTCCACGACTACCAAACTGAATGGTCTGGCGTGGTTTAACCTCACTGGAGCTAATGCTAGTCGTGATGTCAGAGTGGAAGCCATAAATGCAGCATCTCCTGATGTCAGATTTGCTGGACGAGGAGCAGATGGTAAGCCGCTTGTTCAGGAGGTGGGTAACCCAAGTGTTACCTTCAGCACTCTGACCTGGTTGACTTTTAACACCTCCTTCACAGGCAAAGACCTCCTGGTGACGCAACTGGCTGCGGGTAATGGTTTATCGCCAGCGAACCAGTTCGCCTCTGCTGGGCTTTTCAATAGCTTTGGCGTTCCTTTTCTCGATCAGACGGCTGGACCTAATAACGGGGTTGCTGAAGTTGTTATTCATGACCTCTTCTACCAGTTCCCCATTGGTAATCGAGTGCAGTTGGTTGTCGGTCCCCGCGTGAACTGGCATCGTTTCTTTGATGCCAACGCCTTTAACTTCTTCTTAACAGGTACTAGTAGTTTTAACTCAAACGGCACTACCGTCTATGACCCCATTGACCGGGGTTCTGGGGTGGTTGCCCTTATGAACATCAACAAACAGTTTGATCTGCACCTGGGATACCTGGGTGAGAATAACGAATTTTTGCCCGCTCAGTTTGGATTTAACACCTCATCTGACCCAAAAAAGGGCTTGTTTAGTGGAACCAACGTCATTACGGCTGAATTGACTTACAAACCCAGTGATACAGCCAACATCAGACTGACCTACTCTCGCATCACCCTCGATAACAATGGTGGAGTGGTTACCGGAGAGCCAATTTATGGAGTGGCGGATGATAGTCAAGGTGGTAGTGTCAAACCCGCAACAGTTGATGCCTTTAGCGTTAACTTTGATTGGCTGTTT
Source organism: uncultured bacterium (assembly GCA_965364435.1). Lineage (GTDB taxonomy): Bacteria > Cyanobacteriota > Cyanobacteriia > Cyanobacteriales > Coleofasciculaceae > CBDTXL01. Next base: position 6,443 of record CBDTXL010000056.1, on the reverse strand, counting down.
ACTCCTCAATTTGGTGTCTTCGGGCGCTATGGCTATGCCACCACGGAGATCGATCCATCGACCCCTGGAAGAGCGGGAGGCAACATTAATTCCCAAGCTTTCCAGTTTGGGCTGGGCTTTCGTGACCTCGGTAAGGAGGGCGCACTGGCAACACTCTCATTTTTGGTGCCCTTTGATGTCATAGATGGTCGTAGGTTCCTGGTGGCTGGCGGTGGCAATGGGGGAACTCAATACGAGTTTGAAGCGACTTACTTCTACCCACTGACCAATAATATTGCGATCGTCCCAGCCTTTTACCTCATCGCCAACCCCAACAACTTCGATAACAACCCCACAATTTATGTAGGTAACTTACGGGCTCAGTTTAGTTTCTAGGCAGAAGTTCCCCCAAAGGGCAATGCTATTAAATTAAGGAAATTAAGGCGATCGCATCGGGAGGCTGTCACTTTAGCATTGCCCTATCAATACCTGACTCAGCGCAGAAATTCTGCGGGTGAGAGAGGAGCGTTGATTTGTTTGGTTTGGGGAAGTTGCGGACGGATATTGGTAGCAACTGGGGGTTCAGGTTTGATCTCATAGCGGTTACCCCAGCCACCATTGATATCTTCTGCCTTAATTTCGGGTGGTGGTCTTCTCCCAACCGGCAGAGCAATCTGTAAGGTTTGATTCGCCTGTACATACGGTAGACCTTCAGCGGTAAATCGGACGAGGCTACCTTGAAGATCTTGAGTCTTCTCCGGTTGCTCTTTAGACTTCAGGAACTGACCCGCTGGATCAAAAGTGGCGATAAAGGATACCTCCGTTGCTGGGTTAAGCGAGAGTCCGGTTTGAGATTGATTGAGTTGCCATGCTTCCTGGAAACGACCATCCGGCCCAACCTGCCACAGATTGAGAGTTGTTTGCCATTTCCCTTGAGCCACCTCAACGATTTGGCGATCCAGAATTGAAAAAGTTGCCTTTGACTCAGAACCCAGGAATTCCTGGTCTGTGGGACGCAAATAGCGAATCGCCGCAACAGTGATTTGACTCTTGTTGGGGAGATTGGTGCTGCCAGTCACGTTGTACACGCCGGGACGTGACGCTTGCACGCTGAGTTTTAGAGCAACGTCTGGGGGCTTTGAAGAGGAGCAGCTAACACACAAAGCTACTAGCAAAAGGATGAACGCCCACTTGGTGCGAGAATAGAGTGATTGAAGTTGTTGAAAAAAAAGCTGGTAAGACTGACTAAGCATAGATATTAGCGGATTAAGCATTGAGCGCACCGAAAGCGTCGTGAGAGAAGAAACTACTCTCACTACTGGGATAAGCAAAACGTGCAGTTAGCAAAAACAAACTGTAGGTTTGAGCGATAGTGAGGAGTAAATTCCACGCACCCGATATATAACAGCCCGATCCTTTGGAACAGTCCATAGACTTCCGCAGCGATGATGTACTAGATCGTTACTACATCACAGCAGAGGGCTGATGAATGATCGATAGCTTAGAAGAATTCCTAAAGAAGGATGGCAAGGGAGTTGTAAGAGCCTATCCGAAAAATCCTTTCAAGATGACTAACTATCTTTATTCATCTGCGTTCATCTGTGTTCATCTGTGGTTCTAACTTTTCGGATAGGTTAATCAAGCGAATTGAGCAGCTTTGGAGAACACTATCAGAAGAATCAACCGACCATCATAGCAAGCTGCAAGAGATAGTGTGTAGGCAGACCGAATTATCTGACGGGGTGACAAGCCGCCCAAAAGCTTGAGCGAAAAAGTTTTTCACCCACTTGAGTTTCAAACTGATTATCCACATCTGTCCGTAAAAACCAATCCCATCGTACAGCCAATCCTGGTAGCTACCACGCGCGGTTGTTACCCCACCTCATCAGCGACGGCGGAACTCTACAACATTCTGTTTAATCGTGACATCGTAGTTTCCAAAGAAGTCATGTCCCAACAGTCCAATATCTTGGTCAAGTCCAGCGATCGCCACTAGCACTTTGTTGGCAACTGCACCATCCACGGCAATTGATTGGACATAGCCTACAGGAAATTCTACTCCCACTTCACTAGCCGTATCGGCCCTGATAGTCTTCACCGGCACGACTCCCAAGGCAGCTGCCATAGATCGGGTAATCATCGTGCCGCTAGCCCCTGTATCTACAACCATCTCAAACCTCTTCAAGCCGTTAAACGTAACATCAATGACGGGTGTGCCAGCACGTCGGTGTTTGATTGGGGCACTAAACACTCCTTTTGGAGATTGAGAGTTGCTGCACAGATGACCCAAGTCTACGGTTGTGCCATTGGAGTTGACCATGAAGCAGGTTTGGTCCTGGGCAAGCGCTTCTACAGGCACTGACACCACTCCGGCCAGAGAAACAAGCCCCGTCAGAGAACCCAGGACTGTTATAAATCTTTTCATTTGAATCTAATTGCTAAATTAGCTTGGCTCTAACCACATTTTTAGTATTCCCCCAAATCCTGTTTTAACATAACGTGCAGCGTGACTTGGATTACTTGATATGGCTCTACCCTACACTGAAGTAAGATTTCCGCAGCTCGACTCCAATAAAGTCTTCATTTAGTTAGAGCCAAGAGAATTTTTATGGTGAATCAAGATGGAATTAATTAACGGGGAGGGAGCAAGATGTTTCTTAACTTACCGGTTTTTGGGAATCAGGAATTCCTGAACCCATTATTTTTCATTTTTTAATTTCAGGAATGCCGCTAATTTTCAAGACATCAGTGAAAGTAGGGCAGTAAGTCGGTAAGCCAAACGTCTCTGGATTGACAGGGTATTGATAGCTAAAATGCCGGTAGTTTAGGCAGAACCGATCCCAAGGAGCCATCTGAATCCGGAACAGAATAATCAATAAATCGGCAAGCCAGAGGCTCAAGGGCAGGCGAAAATAAATTCTTTTACGCAGATAGGAACAAACTTCTTCCACCGCCTGGTTTACAGTCAATCGCGGATTTCCCAAGACCAATCGGTCGGTAGGGGGAGCATCTGGATCTTCGGTATAGTCGTGGGCGAGGGGATAGTCAATCAGGTATCGCACTACTTGAGCAATATCTCGTGCGTGGATGAAGTGAAAACTAGCGTCGGCTTTGAACCAGCGAATCAGGTCAACCCATTTCACGACATCTGCGATGCCAGAAGAAAGATGGGAGTATGGTTTGTTGGCATCTCCTCCTAGTACCAATGTGGGAAACAGGGTGGTAATCTTAGGGGCGATCGCTAATTTTGATAACCGCCCTAGACAGTCGTACTTGGAACGGATATAATCCGTCCCCAGTTGACCAGCTTCCTTGAGTAATTTGTTATTGCGATCCAGAATACTGGCGGTAGAGAAGTAAATGACCTGCTCACACACATACGGGTCGAGAAATTCCATCAAGCGGATGGTTTTGACAACGTTAATGTCAAAGGTTTCCTGTGGCCCTCCCCAAGCAGTTGCAGCCAAGATTGCCGCATCCATCGTTTTGAGCAGGTCACCAAAGCGTTCAATCTGGCGCAAGTCTCCTTGCAAAATTGTTATACCAGGACGCGCCTCGTAGTCAAATCCCAGTTTTTTTGGGTTCCTGACCAACAGGTACAACTCGTGATCAGTTTCCTGAATCAACGCTTCGGTGATGTAGTGACCAATACAGCCACTGGCACCCGTCAAAAAAATCCGCTTGGGGGTCATGGTTCCGTTCAAATTGCAGGTATTGGCATGGGAAATTATGCGTGAACGGCGAGTAATTTATCAGCTTGCTTGGCAGTTTCAAAGAAGAACCTCACATTGTCTTCTGGGGTTCCAGGTAAGACGCCGTGACCGAGATTAAAGATATGACCTCGGTTGCCCGCTTTGCGAATGTTATCGAGGATGCGATCGCGGATAAAATCCTGCGAACCAAACAGCGCACCTGGGTCCATGTTTCCCTGCACCCCAATGTCACTACCCAATCGCTGTCGTGCCTCTGCCATATCGACTGTCCAGTCTACACTGATAATATCGACGCCCGATTGCGCCATCCGTTCCAGCACGCCAGCGCTACCGCTGATGTAAAGGATTAGGGGCGTATCTGGATGCGTTTCCTTGACGCCACGCACTACTCGCTGCTGATAAGGTAACGCAAAAGTCTCATAGTCTTGAGGACTGAGTTGACCGGCCCAAGAGTCAAACATTTGTATGACTTGGGCACCATTGTCAATTTGGTAACGGACATAGAGGGCGATCGCATCTGCCAACTTACCCAGAAACTGATGTAGCATCGTAGGTTCTGAGAACGCCATGCCTTTGATGATTGAGTAATTTTTGGAGCTTTTACCCTCAATCGCATAAGCTGCCAGTGTCCAAGGGGCACCGACAAAGCCCAGCACCGCTGCTTTGTTATCGACTTCCCGCCGTAGTGCCTGCAAAATCTCCCCAACAAACGTGAGTTTCTCCAAGTCCAACGGATGCAGTTTGTCAATCTGCTCCTGGGTACGGATGGGCGGATCAATAATTGGTCCCTTACTTTCAATAATGTCGAAGGGAATGCCCAACCCAGGGAGTGGCGTCAGAATATCCGAAAACAAAATCACCCCATCGGGTTGGAACGCCTTCCAAGGTTGCAGCGATACTTCAATTGCAATTTCTGGGATTTCCGAGCGATCGCGGAAACTCGGATACTTATCCCGTAAGTCCCGATAAGCCTTCATATAACGACCTGCCTGTCGCATCATCCACACAGGCGGACGGTCTAACACTTCACCACGAGCAGCCCTTAATAGGTAGGGAACCTGGGTTGACCCAGTCATCTAATCTTTACCCCAGATAGTTTTTAAATGCATTTGTTAGCTTATCATTCTCGGATTGCCTCTGTTCACTTGAGCCGCAATGGGAGTAGGAGCGTACAGACAGGGCGTCCTTATTTCAAGCCCGTACTAAATCCAGGGGGTGCTTTCATCCTTCATCCTTTCCACTTCAGCTTTCAGTTGACGCAGTTGTAGACACGCTAGACGTAATTTACGCTCCAACTGAGAGTGCCGTTGTCGGCATCTAGCTGAACCGGCTGTCCTACAGGGAGGGCGGCATTGGCACCCTCGTGACCAAAGGGTAGATCCGAAACAATAGGTATACCAAGGTCACTCAGGCGATCGCGTAACACTTCTTCTACAGTCCAGCTTGGAACATCCTTGGGTGCATAACACCGGCTAAAACGCCCTAAAGCTATGCCACGAACGCCTTTAAAGGCACCACTCATGCGCCATTGGGTCAACATGCGATCGATGCGGTAGGGAGCCTCTGTAACGTCTTCGAGGGCAAGGATAATGCCATCCAGGTGGGGTTGTACTGGCGTCCCAAGCAGATGAGTCGCGACGGTAAGATTTGCCGGTAGGAGAATGCCACTCACCTTACCACCGCCCCAACCGACACCAGTCAGAGGTGCGAGGGGGCGTCCTTCCACACAGTCGAACAATCGATTGAGCGACCACTCTGGCTCAGCTGGTAGGCTTGTCAGTACCGGACCATGAACACTTGAAATGCCTATGTGAGTGAGACTCCACAGCAAACTAGTGATGTCAGAAAAGCCGATGAGCCACTTTAAGGTTGAAGGTTGAAGGTTCAACTTGCCAACTTTCAACTCTTCTGGTGGTAGCCATGTCCAGTCTTCCAGGAGGCGGGCGCTGCCATAGCCGCCTCTAGTGCAAAGAATTCCCCGGCATTCGGAGTCTTTCCAAGCTTCTGCCAACTGGTGGCGACGTTCAATGTCTGTACCAGCAAGGTAGCCTTCCCTAGCGTCCCAGTTGGTTTGCAGTTCAACTCTGTAGCCCTTACCTCGCCAAATCTCTACACCCTTTTGGAATGCCTCAAACTCTCGCAGGGCACCACTGGGAGCAATCACTCGCAGTAAATCCCCCGGTTGTAGCGGTGGCGGTAGCTGGCAATGCAAGTTATTGGTCATCCTCTAGCTCAACCGTGCTGTACATTCGAGAAGCATCTTTTGATTGACCACAGCATAGGGCTGAATTTCCAAAGCTTTTTGAAACGCTTGGATTGCGGCGCTGTAATCTCCCAATGCCGCATAACACAATCCCAGCCCGTGAAGTGCGCCAAAATGAACTGGATTGAGTTTGATGACTTCTTGACAGTCGTCTCTCGACTTCTGGTACTGTCCGAGAAGGTAGTAGAGGACAGCGCGTCGATTCCAAGCTTCGGCGAAATCAGGCTGATCCTTAATGAGTTCTGTGAGCAACGCTTCAGCTTGGGTTATCTCCCCGACTTCATACATCATTTGGCTGCGCTCAATCAGCTCCATCCCATATCTTCCCTTTTGATAGAACCAGATGCGCCATAGTTCTTCTGTTGCCTGCTTGCGGACATTCTCGTCAGGGTTTTTCAGGTCTTCTAGTAACGAATTGATTAATGATTCATTCGTGACATCCTCTGCCACTAATTCTTACGAATATAGTGGCAGCTTCCCAACCTTGT
>CBDTXL010000055.1:0-21361 GCA_965364435.1 uncultured bacterium | reverse complement strand
AACATGAGAAGGGCACGCAAGAAAGTCTTTATGCCCACCTTTCAGAAATCTTTGTTAAACCAGGCGATATGGTGGAACAGGGAAATGTGATTGGTCGTGTCGGCAGTACTGGCAACTCTACCGGTCCTCACCTGCACTTTGAATGGCGGCATCTAACCTCCACTGGCTGGGTGGCGGTGGATGCCGGAACCCATTTGGAGTTTGCCCTAGCGCAATTCATCAGAGGCCTACAGGTTGCACAGGCGACAACGCAACGAGGTCTGTAGATTCAACAGGGAGAAGTCCCCGCCCTATCGGAGATTGGCGACGAGATAAATCCCGGTCAAGACATTACGCGGGTGCGTTAAAGGTACCCGTGTTCTGCCAGAAAAGCTGGTGAAATCCTATCCAAGTTGCCAGATGCTGGTGCTTGATGACCCAGCAATTTCTCAACGTACTTGCCTAAAATATCGCTCTCTAGATTCACCCAGCTGCCAGTCGGTAAATGGCTAAGATTTGTCTGGGCATAAGTATGGGGAATCACTGCTACTTTGAACCAGCTGCCGTAGGGGTCACAATCGGCAATCGTCAGGCTCACTCCGTTGACGGCAATGCTGCCCTTAGGCACAAGATAGCGGGCAACTTGGTGCTGCCAGTGGTCACTTAAGGATGCTGGTGCCGTAAAGTGCATCTCCCAGGAGTTAGGGGTTTGTACGGTTTCCTGCAAGCAGCCAATCCCGTCGATATGCCCAGTGACGAAGTGCCCACCCAGCTTGCTGCCGACCCGCATAGATGTCTCTAAATTGACATAGGCAGCTGCCTGTTGCCGTTGCCCCAGGGTTGTGCGGTAGAGGGTTTCATCGGAAGCTGTTGCCACAAAGCCGTGGGGTAAAATTTCCTCAACTGTCAGACAGATTCCATCGACGGCTACGCTGTCACCGATCGCTAAATCTTGTAAAATCACATCGGAGGCATCAGCGGGGCAGGATACATCAAAGCGATCGCCTCCCAGCGGTCGAATCGTTCCCAGGGCTTGAATTAATCCTGTAAACACTGTATGTTGCTTCAACTCCTAAGCTTGTGATCGTGTCGCTGCTGGTAGTTACATCCCCAGCAGGGGTATATGTTTTTTTCGTGAAGCCCCAGCCCAAACGTCCTGAGACTGCGGCATACTTGGAGAATACATCTTTGTTGATCCAAACTAAATTAGGTTTTCAAGGGCTGATTGTACGGTTGACCGGCGAAGTGATTAGAACAGACTGCTAAGGTAGTGTTCCAGTCAAAATCCGTCCAGTACTAGTTTACCGCTTCGCTTTGATGCCCCCAATGCCGACTGTATTCTAGAGGCTAAGCTGATGATTGAAATGAGAGTTGCTGGAATTGCATTAGATGCCGTCACCAAGAGCCCGATTGTGCTGCTCAAGGATGCCTCGGATCGACGTGCCCTGCCAATTTATATTGGGCAAGATCAGGCTAAGGCAATTATCAGTGCGTTGGAGAAACAGAAACCTCCCCGACCCCTCACTCATGACCTCGTTGTTAATATTCTGGAAGGATGGGGCATGAATCTGGAGCGGATCATAATTCACTCGCTTCAGGACAATACGTTCTATGCCATCCTGTCTGTTCGTCAGGGTGAGACAAAGAAAGAAATTGATGCTCGCCCCAGTGATGCGATCGCGATCGCTCTGCGGACGGGTAGCCCAATCTGGGTGATGGAAGAAGTGGTTGCCGACGCTTCTATCCCCGTGGATCGGGACGCCGACGAAGAAGAACGACGTGCTTTCCGGGAGTTTGTCTCCAACATCCGACCGGAAGATTTTACGCAGCGTCGGGGATATAAAACGGGTGAAGCCTAAGTCAGGTTGGATTTGGGATTTTAGATTTTCGATTAATCTAAAATTACCAATCTAAAAGCGAGAAATGCGTTACAGACGGTTTGGGAAAACTAAGCTGCAAATTTCGGTGTTTTCCCTCGGAACCATGCGCTGTTTGGGTTCTGAGTCAGAAGCCCAAGAGACAGTGCAGCAGGCGATCGCTCAAGGAATTAACCACCTGGAAACCGCTAGGGGTTACGGGAAGAGTGAGCAGTATCTTGGCAACATTCTGAAAACAGAGTTGTCGGTGCCACGAGAGCAGCTACACATCACCACCAAGCTACCGCCAACAGCCGATGCTGACTTGATGCGTCAGTGGATAGATGAGTCTTTAGAGCGCCTACAGCTCAACTATGTGGATTGTTTGGCAATTCATGGCATCAATACCTGGGAGCATCTCACCTGGGTTGAGTCCCCCGGCGGCTGTATGCATGCTGTGCAAGAGGCTGTGGCGCAGGGTTATGTACGGCACGTTGGCTTCTCGACTCACGCTCAGCTGGATGTCATTCTGGCGGCAATTAATACGGATTTATTTGAATTTGTAAATCTTCATTACTATTACTTTTTTCAGCGCAATGCAGCAGCGGTTGAGTTAGCCCACAAAAAGGATATGGGCGTCTTTATTATCTCCCCTGCCGATAAGGGAGGACGCCTCTATACCCCACCGCCAAAGCTGGAACAACTAGGCCATCCCTTCTCGCCACTGGAGCTAAATTATCGGTTTTTATTAAGCGATCGCCGCATTACAACTCTCAGCGTTGGTCCGGCTAACCCAGCTGAACTGATGGCACCTCTAAGTGTTGCCAACCGAGATGAATCCCTAACACCGATGGAACTTGAGGCGCTCTTTGGTCTGGAAACTCAAGCTAACGATGCTTTGGGAACTGACCGCTGTAGTCAATGCTACGCTTGCCTACCTTGCCCAGAAAATATTCACATTCCAGAAGTCTTGCGGCTGCGGAATCTTGCTGTTGCTTACGACATGACTGACTTCAGTAAATACCGCTATCAAATGTTTGAAAACGCCGGTCACTGGTTTCCTGGAGTCAAGGGCAATCGTTGCACTAGCTGCGGCGACTGCCTGCCGCGTTGCCCCGAACAGCTAGACATCCCAGCGTTGCTTTCTGATACCCACAAGCGTCTTAACGGAACTCCTCGGCGTCGCCTTTGGGAATGAGTTCAAGACTGATATCATGCCTGGTTGCTTGCTTCGTTTATAGATTTTCCCTGAAGGCTAATGGAATCATCGGTTCAACACAATTAGCAATTATACCAAATCCGATTTTAAAACCCCCTGCATGACAACCAATGGTAGAGACGTTGCAATGCAAGGTCTCTACTAAGGTGCATGGCAACTACGATTAAAAATTGCTAGTTGCTAATTGCTATCCCTCTTCCTTGAATGTAAAAGAAGCCATCCTTCCATTAACCCTTAGCTATTAGCAGGCAAAAGAGTTGAGCTGTAGCAGTGATGCGAGTGAAATGGTAGAAGTTTGGTAAAAGCTAGTCAAACAGGCGATTTAGTTCAGGAGTTCTGCAAGCAATCACTTCACGAGCATCTACTTTTTCCCCCAAATCAATCCATTTTCCTTGGCAGAGCGAACTGACATTAGCATTGAGTGGTTCATCTCTAAAGGCAAGGAAAATAGGCTTCATCCTCTTGATATTTTTAAGATTTAATTTACCCTGAGAACGTAAATTTTTAAAAGAATCAGGGGAATAGATAAATCTTTTTGTATACCAAAGCCTTAGGGGATGAGGAAATGGATCCATATCTAAAAATAAAGGGTCTTGGTTTGCAATTGGCAAATCATCAGCCGCAATATTTCTAGTAACTAGAAATCCTAAATCTTGGTTTTTATTTATGCCAGAACCTGCAAATTTTGTTATTCCACTAGTACTGATAGTACTGAAAATAATCACTAATCCCAAGGCAACAAAAAAAATCGAGGTGTATGTATTCGACTGGTGGTAATTTACAATACTCTTAGCAAAAGTGTTTTTAAATGTCCAGGTTAAGAGTAATACTGGCAAGACTAGTAAGCTACATGAAATAGCTAGACCCATTTTAAAAGCAGAAAAATTATGGGTGAAGGAATGCTGCTTCAGAATATAAAGTTGGAGTAATGGAACTAAGAAGACTAACACATATACATAGATTGAGAGACGCCTGTCTTGACTCGTCCTGAAAAGGTAATACAAAAAACCTAAACTTATGAATATTATTAATAGAACCGTTACAAGTACAACTTTTGTCCCATAAGTCCCTACTGGCTGCCGCACTATCTGAGGAAAATAAGGAATCCAATGCCATAGTATTCGACGTAATATTTGGAAATTTGTTAATGGATCACCATCGTCACTTACCATCGTTGCACCGGATCTAACAAGAAATATCCTTGAGAGCTGAGTTAACCCATCCTTATAGTACAGAATCTGCGCTAAAAAAGTGATTCCAGCTACTAACATTCCAGTGAATAGAAACTTGATTGAATTCAAGTACTGCTTCAGAAACCCTTTGAAGGAGAAGAAAGTTTCATTTCGGGACAGCCATTTATCTATAAGTACGACAAATAGAATAACTGCAACACTAACCCATCCATACCAATCAATACCACAAGCACAAATCGCTGCAATAACTAGTAAAACTTGGCTGGGTTGAGATAAATCCTCAAACCTAAATTTGCACCTCAGAGAAATTAAAAATATAATGTAAATCGGTAACAAAACAGCTTGATCTGGACCGTAAACATTTTGTGTCCAGTACATTACAGGCGGAGTGAACATCCAGCCAATCAAGCCTAAGAAAGCAAGGAGTCTTCGAGTATAATCGGTTAATATTTTTCCATTAAGAATCTTAACTATCTCCAGATATAGGTAGTAAATGACAATCCCACAAAATAACCGATTAACTATTAAGTTATAAAATTGCAAATAAAAAGAAGACAAACTTATATCTAGGGGCAACAGGTTTAACAACTTAAAAGTAGTGTATGGCAAAACGATCCATAGACTGGGATAGCTTAAGTAAATACCTTCTGTTTTAGTGAAGGAGGTTATGTCTACACCAATAAATTCATTGCTATGTGGAATTAGAATCGAAGCCCCTAAAAGTTTCCAAAATCCCCACTCTTCAAAAGCTCTCATGCTCACAAGGGTGTGAGCAGTCAGCCATTCATGGAGATCGCCTAAAGGTCTATTGAAGACTGGGCTTGAAACCCAAACACTGATAAGCCATACCAGAAATATCAACGCAATTTCACTTGCAAAAACTGCGTTTAGCTTAATTCGGATTTTCATGTCACTTGATTAGTCCGCTGATTATTCTTCACTAAAAATAGAGCCCTGTGAAATTGAGGAGAGCAACCGAGGGGGCACTGACTCGACAGGCAGCGATCGCATACCAGTTGAAATTATTAATCAGGAGTTGTAGAAGTCGTAGGTTGGCGATTGCCAACTTGGGGATTCGATGCAAATGAATACAGCTTATGCCCTGTGAAGCTGAGGAGAGCAACACAAGCGGCACTGACTAAACGGGCGACAGTAGCCTCCCAGCGCAACTCATTGATTAGGAGTTGTAAAAGCCCTAAGTTGGCAAGTAAGCTGTTGAGGGCAACTGTGGTGAAGACAGCGTATTGAGCGAACCAGTTCTTCCAGTAAATACCAAAGACAAACTGGCGGCTAAGCCAGAAATTGGTGGTTAAGCCTAGAAAATAGCTAAGACAAAGTGCTGAGATATACCACAAACCTGATTGGGTCAGGATTGAGAAAACGAGGACATCAACGATAGTGGCAGAACCACCCGTGAAGATATAGCCTCCAAATTGCTTTAATGTTTTGATTGCCTCTTGTCGCCGAGAGACCCTAGCTTGTCTAGCAGCTGTGGTCGTTGCCTCAGCACTAGCTTCTTCGACATATTCACTATCAGAATTCACTGACCAGAGGTCATGCTTACCAGGTATTAATACATTCTCCGCCGCCAAAATGCCCATTAATAAGCTGTGGTCTTGGTTATTATATTTGAAAGCACCGTATCGACCCACCAGTTGCAGATTTTGAAATGGCTTGAGATAGGCTTGAATTTCCGATAGACCTGTCTGATAGTTTCCTGCATAAATTGGGTAGGTGCGAGGTAACCGAGCAACAAATCCCCCAGAAACTCTCTCATGATGCAATAGTCCAATTTTTCTGAGTTCTTGTTCTGCCTGAATTAGAAGTTCATCTTCAGGCTGCTGCCACATGGGTTCATCGAAGTTGCACCAGTATTCACAGCACAAAGGTGTTTGATTGGGGTTGGGCAGCATGTCTCCAGACCAGTTAGCAAAATTGGTGACTCGCCCTAGCCGAACACTAGGCTCATTAATGTAAAGCCAGTTATCGGGGAATAACTGATTACCTTCGACAATTAAATAGACAAGAATTGTATTACGAAACTTGAGTGATTTAGCCGCTTTTATAACCTTTGGTGGGGGAGGCGAGGTGATTTGTTGCACTAATTGACTAATCGGAATTGAAGAAATGACACCGCTACAACTGACTATTTCCTCTACTCCAGTGTCGCGATTTCTCAAGGTCACTTGGCTAACTTTAAAGTTGTCATGATGTAGCTGTACAACTTCTGTATTTAGCAGAATCTGTTGATTATGGCGGCGGAGGTAGTCACTTATTTTTTCATACAGTTGCCCTGACCCTAAGCGGGGGAACTGAAACTGATCGATCAGCGTTTTGACCTTGCCATCGTTGCCCAACAGAGCATTCCGAACTGCCTTCAAGAGAGACAAACCCTTAATCCGTTGGGCAGCCCAATCGGCACTAATCTCTGTACAAGGAATGCCCCAAAGTTTTTCAGTATAAGCCTCAAAAAATATTTCAAATAGTCGCTTACCAAACTTGCCTGTCACCCACTGGGCAAAGTTGCTAGGACGGCGGTTAGGAAATAACTGAGCTTTGATATAAGAGGCTATGATTTTAGCACTCTCGAGCGGACCTAGAGCAAGTAAAGCTTCAGCAGCTTTGAGAGGATAGCCAAAGTATTTACCCCCATAGTAAATCCGTGTCAGACGGTTAACCGTTACTTGCTCGTCACCTAGAACTTCATCCCAAAGCTTGAGTACTGGAGCAATTTTGGTGTAAAAACGGTGGGGACCGAAATCAAGGATAAAACCCTGGTACTGAATGCTTTTAGCTAATCCACCTACAGATGAATCTCTTTCAACAACTACAACCGACTGACCTTGCTGAGTAAGAGTGTAAGCGGCGGCTAGACCTGCTGGTCCTGCGCCCAGAATGTAGATCGGATTAGCTCTATCCATATAAAGTTGAAGTTTGTAAAATTTTATGTAATTATACAAGGCTTTGCTGTAAAGGGTGTGCTGGAAGCGGGAATTGTACTTTCCTTCTGTTCACTAAGTTGAACTATCGGTGGGGGTGTTATATGATTCCACTTTTCGGTACATTTTCCCAGATAGTGGTACAAGGGTTTTGACAGATTTTACCAGATTTCCTGGGAGAGCTTCAACGGTCACTGTCTCTAAAAGTATTGATGGCTAAGGGTTAGAGCTTTGTGCAGCAAGCCCTAGCTATTACTGACATCTTGCACCATTCTCAACAAGGACTGAAAAACTGAATTTCTAAACGAAGAATCAAGGCTTTCAGGTTGTAATAATCGCAAGAAACCCGGTTTTTAGCGCTGGTGCAAGATCTGAGTATTAGCCATTAGCTACCCCCATCAGTTACGTTTATTTTCGCCCATCTACTTAACTACTCTTAGAGTCTATCCGAAAAATTCTTTCAAGATGACTAAGTATCTCTATTCATCTGTGTTCATCTGTGGTTCCCAATCTCACAAAACCTACTTTTCGGATAGGTTCTTAAGGCTGCCTGATTGGAACGTAAATTAAGAATGCTGTGCCGCAACCCGGTGCTGATATACACTGCACTTGACCCCGGTGTTTTTCTACAACAATCTGGTAGCTAATGGACATTCCTAAACCAGTCCCCTGACCGACAGGTTTAGTCGTAAAAAACGGCTCAAATAACCGATGGCATACCTCTTCGGTCATACCTGGACCGTTGTCGCCAATCAGAATTACGACTTGATTAGAGTCGGCTAAAACCTCTGTACAAATCCAAATAGCACTGGGACGGTTTTTGATGTCAGAAGGTGAGCGCTCTTTGTTGTATTCATCTATCGCCTCAATCGCATTACTCAGGATATTCATAAATGCCTGATTGAGTTGTCCTGCGTAGCACTGCACTTTTGGCAGGTCGCCGTAGTTTTTAATGATTTGGATATCTGGATAGTCCGGTTGTTTGGCTTTCAGGCGGTGAGCGAGAATCAGCAGAGTATTATCAAGACCCTCGTGAACGTCCACCCATTTCATTTCGGCTTCATCCAGCCGCGAGAAGTTCCTTAAATTCAGAACAATCTGGGAAATGCGCTCAGTTCCCATTTCCATCGACTTCAGAATTTTGGGTAGGTCTTCCCTGATGAAATCGAGGTCAATATCTGCCGCCAAAGCTTGGATTGCCCCTGCTGGCTGGGGATAACATTCTTTGTAGTGTTGAACTAGATTGAGTAAGTCTTCGACATATTCATTGATGTAGTTGAGATTGCCGTAGATGAAACTGATGGGGTTGTTAATTTCGTGAGCAACGCCCGCCACCAATTGTCCCAAACTAGACATTTTTTCGCTCTGAACGAGTTGGGCTTGGGTCTGTCTAAGTTCGCGCAAAGCAAGTTCTAGCTTGGTTGCTTGCTCTTGGGCGGCTTGAGCAGCAGTACGGCTTTGATGCAAGAGTTGGGCTTGGTCGATCGCGATCGCCAGTTGATCGGCTACGGCTTGTAGCAGTTCCACTTCAGAGTCACGCCAAGGTCTAGGACCAGTAGAATGACCACAGCTAACCACACCGATTTCACCGTATGTGGTGTGTATGGGCAGTGCCAACAGAGCCGTATAACCTATAGTAAAGAAGAATTTTCGCTCTACTGGATCGGTCAACGTCCTGGCACTGTCCACACGAGTGATGTCTTTGTTAAAAACCCTTGCTGTTAAGGGACCAAATGTTTTAACAGGAGTACAATGACCGATTAGGCTGGGAAAGGTGGGAGCCTTGGCTTCCTGAACAATCTCCCAAACGGGTTGAGATGCGTTAGGTCGGTACCAAAGGAAGAAGCACCGATCGATCTGCAATAGATTGCGGATTTCATGGACAGCGGTTTCCAGGATGGTATTGATGTCCAGGGAGCCACGAATCTGGCTAGCAAGTCGGTTAAGCAGTGCTTCCCTTTGGGCGAGTTCTCGAAATCTCGCTTCTGATTGCCGTAGCTCTTCTTCTGTCAGCTTGCGCTCCGTGATGTCGCGGGTTACACACAACAAAGACCCAATTGTCCCGTCTTGTATTAACTCACCGACAATACGAGATTGAAAAGATTTAATACCGCTAGGTGTAGGAAAGTCGAATTCAATAGTCCGTTCAAGTCCCGTTGCCAATACGTCACACAGAGCCTCGTCCCAACAAGTAACTAGCTCTTGTGGCATTCCCAAATCCTGATTCGTTTTACCGATGAAGGTTTGTTGGGCTATGCCCGTGATTCGTTCTACCGATGGATTGACGTAGACA
Organism: uncultured bacterium; assembly: GCA_965364435.1. Lineage (GTDB taxonomy): Bacteria > Cyanobacteriota > Cyanobacteriia > Cyanobacteriales > Coleofasciculaceae > CBDTXL01. The sequence continues at coordinate 11,882 of CBDTXL010000055.1, read as the reverse complement.
TGGCGCAATTGTCGGTCAAACCGCGCAATCAAGTCAGGTGAATTTTCTACTAAAGCTCTAATTTGTTGTTCGCGGCGGTGTAGAAGTTCTTCTGCTTGTTTGCGGGAGGTGATGTCTGTGGCAATTACCATCAGCGACACAACCTGCCCATCGTGTTGGAGCGCTCCAACACGGCTGGCATACCACGACGTGGTGCCGTCAGCTCCAGCCCCAGCCGTCTCGTAGTAAACTGGATCCCCAGTTTGGAAAACTCGTTCAAAGGATTGCCTCAACGTTTCCTGATGTTCTGGCGGAATGTAGTCATAGGCACTTGTCCCGATTACCTGTTCTACAGTAAAGCCCGGTACAGTGCGATTGATAAACAACAATTTGCCAGCGCGATCGCAGGTAAAAATAATGTCGGGGGCATTTTGCACCAGGGAGCGCCACCGCTCTTCTGATGCCCGCAGTGCCTCTTCGGCTCGTTTGCGATCGGCGATCTCCTGCTGAAGTTGTTCTAAAGTATGTGTGAGTTTAGCAGTACGCTCTGCTACTAATTCTTCTAAATGTTCCTGATATTGAGCTTGGGCTATGGCAATGCTAAGCTGGTCAGCCAGTTGTTTTAGGAGTTCAATTTCAAAGCTCGACCACTGGCGGGGTTTGGCGCACTCATGGGCAACTAACAGACCCCAGAGTTCTTCCTTGAGAAGAATTGGCACCACTAATTTTGCCTTCACGCCAAACTGTTGCAGAAATTCAACCAGGCAAGGGGAAATGTCGGCTTTCTCTAAGTCATCAATAGCCCGAACCCGTCCGGAGGCGTACAGCTTCCTGTATTTTTCTGGAAGGACTTCCGATTCAAATGTCTGTCCGAGAATCGCTTCCCAACCAGGAACAACTGCCTCAGTAAACCCACTCCCAGTTCCATCAGGCCAAAGGCGATAGATCAAAACTCGATCCGCCTGAAGAAGATTTCGTACTTCCGTGACGGTGGTTTGGAGTATTTCCTCTAGCTGTAAAGACTGGCGAATCTTGAGTGTGATTTTAGTCAGCAGTTGCGTTCGTTGATTTTGCTGGTGTAACTCTATAACGCAAGGCTTGCATTCAGTGGGGACAGGTTCTAGTTCTTTTTTCAGTTCAGACTTGTACTCTGTATAGTCGCCAACTGATTCTTTCATGAAAGCTAGCCTTTTGAGGGCTTATTAAGTGAAAATTTTTCATCGACTTTTCCTTGAAAAAATTGTAGTTCTCTTGTCAACTTTTTTTGAGCAGTAGGATAATGTATCTAACCCTATACTATTGTTACTGATTTGACTTATAGAAAGCTCCGAAATCTTAAAGATGTTAAATAATTTGATAGCTAACTTAACCATTTGCTAGGGGACTTCCAAAAAATAAATGACCCAGGAAGGGCGGGTTTTGTATAAAGGTTATCTGTTCTGCCAGAATTGATTGCGTAAACCCGCCCCTACAGCCATTTGGGATATTTTTTTATTGGGAATTCCCTAGGAAGAAGACTCGCCTACCGTTCCATCGCCTCCACGGACTTAGGCACCCCAGCAGTCAACACCTCATGTCCTGACTCAGTAACTAACACATCATCCTCAATCCGAATCCCAATGCCGCGCCAGCGGTCATCAATCGCCGGTTGTCCCTCAGCAGGCTCAAGGTCAGTACCAATATAAAGTCCCGGTTCTACCGTTACCACATGACCGGGCTGCAAACTCTGCCAGTTCTCACCGTGTTTGTAGACTCCGGCGTCATGGACATCTAACCCCAGCCAGTGTCCAGTGCGGTGCATATAAAAGGGTTTGTACTTTTCCTCTTTGATGATTTCCTCAATGTCACCTGCGAGGAGTCCCAAATCCATCAACCCTTCCACCAGCACCCGCACAGCGGTATCGTGAAATTGATTGTAGGGGTTCCTGGGTTGAACTTGCGCGATCGCTTCCAACTGCGCTTTCAAGACAATCTCATAAAGTATCTTTTGCTCTGGGGTAAACTTGTTGCCCACTGGGAAGGTGCGGGTAATATCGGCGTTGTAGTACCCATAAGCACAACCGGCATCAATCAACAGTAACTCGTTATCCTGCATCTGCCGGTCATTTTCGATGTAGTGCAGCACACAGCTATTGGCACCAGATGCCACAATTGAGGGATAGGCGGGTCCCATCCCACCCCGCCGACGAAAGATATGTTCTAACTCTGCCTGGACTTCATACTCATAACGCCCTGGTTGTGCAAAGTCCCGTGCGTGGTTGTGGGCTTCAACTGAGATCGCAACAGCTTTACGCATCATTTCCAACTCTGCGGCACTCTTTACCTGGCGCATTGCGTGGAGAATGGGATTGGTCGATTCAATCGCCATCGGTCCAGTGCCACGCTTGGGATAACCCGCCATCAACTGCTGCCAGTGCTTAAGGATGGTGTCGTTGAAAGCGCGATCGCGCCCTAAGTGGTAATAAATCCGCTCAGCCTTTTCTAAATATTTGGGTAACTTCTCATTCAATTCTGCGATCGGATACGCTTCATCCGCACCAAACTTTTCTTTGGCTGCTTCCACACCAGTACGGTACCCCGTCCAGACTTCTTTCTCCCGTTCCTTGGGTTGAACAAACAGGATAAATCGGTGTTCTTCATGATGCGGCGCTAGCACTGCCACCGCTTCCGGTTCATTAAAACCCGTCAGGTAAAAAAAATCGCTATCTTGTCGAAAAGCGTACTCGACATCGTTGTGCATGACGGCAACGGGTGCGCTGCGAAATATCGCGGTACCAGTGCCAATCTTTGCCATCAACTGCTCACGACGCTCTTTGTACTCTGTTTGTAGAATCATAAGTGTTTTTATTGTCTGGCGGTCATGGATCGATTCCCAATCCTCTGGACAACAATCCTCCAGAGTTATTATTTTTTGAGGGGTTACACCTCTGAGTCAGATTCATTACCCTGGTGGGGTGTGTCGTACCAAGCATTTTACTGAAACCTTAAAGGCATTCTACCGAAAGCTCATCGGTTGGGAACCTACATCAATCCTGAGTTAGGCGAAAATCAGCCCAAGTTAGGGCTACACTAGAGCGTCAAACTAGCACACTACAAGCCAGTATCACCTGAAGTTAAGACAAGAGGAAACAATGGCTCATTTTCCCATCCAAGAATATGACCAAGTAACTGATCCAAAGGCAAAGGCAGTCTACGAGGAAATTCTGGCTGAACTAGGATTTGGCATCGTACCCAATCTCTTCAAATCCATGTCGATCAGCCCAGACTTTTTGGAAGCCAGCTGGAAAAAGTTTCGCTCGACGATCCTTGAGGGAAACGTGCCCCGCACTCTTAAGGAAATGATCGGCATTGCCATTTCCCAGGCGAATGGTAGCCAGTACGCGCTCCAAGTCCACCTGCACGGCTTATCAGCGCTAGGGATTAGTGAAGAAGTTCTCCAAACGCTCGTCTCTGACTTTGACAATTGTCCGCTGCCTGAACGCGAAAAAGCCGTCATCCGCTTCGGCTTACTTGCCGCCACCCACCCCGATCAATTGGCGGGTGCAGATTACCAACACCTGCAAGAATTGGGGCTGGATCAATCAGAAATCTTTGAACTTATTGCCACTGCCAACTTGTTTACAGAAGTTAACCAATACACAGATGCTATTGCCTTGGAAATTGACAATTTATGAATTCTTACCCGTTTGCGCTCAGCGGCAGGAGGATCGAAGCTCAGGATCAGGAACAACTCTTACAGACAAGCCGACGCCTACTTAGTGAAGTCCAGGCACTGTCCAGTCGCATCGCCGCCGTGAATGAAATTGCCAATGCCATTAACCGCTCTCTAAATTTGGATGAAATTTTGCGGGTAGTGGGCAAGCAAGCCAAATGGTTGCTGGACTTCAAGCACTGTAGTGTTTGTTTGTATGGCTACGACGGTTCTTGTCGCCTCATAACGCTGTTTGGTCCTCCAGTTGCATGCAGTTCCTGCGTCTTCCCTGGCGACAACCCCATTAGTCGCGCCCTGAAAACGGGACAACCTCAGCTGAACCCCAAAGATTATACGAGTACTTTTTTAGACGCTTATACCTCGCAAATCATCATCCCCCTCGAAAGTGAAAAACAAGTCATTGGTTCGATCAACTTTGCCACGACGTCTCCAACCGTCTACACTCATGAAGATTTACGCATCGGCTACTTACTGGCTTTGCAAGTATCTGCTGCGATTCGGAACGCCAAGCATTTTGAGGAGATGAATCTGCTGCTGGCGGAGATGAACCAGCTTTACTCCCAACTACATGCCGAAAGACGCAAGTCTGAGGAGCTACTTTTAAATACACTTCCACGGAAGATTGCTGAGGAGCTGAAGCAAACCGGCAAAGTTAAACCCGTTTATTATCAATCGGCATCGATTCTATTTACCGACTTCAAGGACTTCACCAAGCTTGCTGAACAGCTAACGCCAGAAGAGCTAGTTGAGGAGCTTGATTATTGCTTTTCTTCCTTCGATATGATCATCGAAGCCCACAATCTGGAAAAATTGAAAACAATTGGTGACAGTTATATGTGTGTTGGGGGAATTCCTACCCCCAATCCAACCCATGCTATTGATGCTGTACTAGCCGCCTTACAAATTCAAGCTTTTATGGGCTGGCGCAGACAAGAGAAGATTCAAAACAATCAACCCTACTGGGAAATCCGGATCGGCATCCACTCAGGTCTCTTACTAGCCGGTGTAATTGGGAAGAAAAAGTTTACTTACGATGTTTGGGGCGATGCGGTTAATATTGCCTCCAGAATGGAATCATCTAGTCTTCCTGGAGCCATCAATATTTCTCAATCAACTTTTGAGTTAGTTAAAGATTTCTTTTATTGTGAATACCGGGGAAAAATTGCGGTAAAAAACAAGGGTGATATTGATATGTACTTTGTGAATGGTATCAAGAAACATCTTTCTCTCGATCCGCTGGGTCTATTGCCAAACGATGACTTTAATGCTCTTTATTCGACCATAAGTGGCTAGTGGACCCAGGCAGAAATAACCCAAAATTGCTCTAGGTGCGGCACTAAAGTGCCCAAGACGTTATCTGTTCGACTTCATGAATGCTCGAAGTGCAATCTAGAAATGGACAGAGATGAAAATGCTGCAATCAACGTTTTGTATAAAGCGTTAACTGCCGTGGGACTCACGATGGCTGCCTGTGGACGGTTAAGTGGTAGCACTCCGGATGATACAGGAATGCCCAACTGCGAAGTTGGGAAGCTGTCGCTATATTCGTAAGAATTAGCGACAGAGGATGTCACTCATAGCCAGACAGTGGTTGGCGATTGCGAATGAGCGCCGAAATGATGATTTTCCGTCATCAGTTGGATTACTGAACCGACGGTCTAGAAGTTGTAACTCAGTACTTTAATCACTGACCCATTCTGGGGCAAATCAGCAGACTTAAGGGTTATCGTATCGCTATTAACGCGGTTCACTGTCATTCCATCCATCAACGTTAAGAATTCATCCACCGGGACAATATCGCAAGCCGCAGAATCAGCAGCCTGTGTCCGGTACTGAGTAGGAATCACTACTTTCGGATTGAGGGTACTAACTGCCTGCTTAGCTTCTTGGGGATTGTAGGCTTTACTCCCCCCTCCCACTGGCACAAGTGCCACATCAGGACGCCCCATGAGGATTTTCTGCTCAAGTGCTATAGGTGCCGCCGCCCCTCCTAAATGGAGAATTTTAATGTCACCTTGAGTCCATTGCCAAGCGATATTGGTTCCAAACCGGCGACCATCGACGCGATCGTGAGCGATACTAATTCCCTGTAACTGTATGCCACTCACCTGAAAAACACCCGGTTCAAAGAGTATCCGAGGATTCCCTGGCAACTCCTCAGCTGCTCCTTCATCAAACAGCTGGCTACTGATTAATACTAAATCTGCCGCTACCTTTGGTAACCGATACCCAGCTGTGCAACCGAGTGACCGAAATGGATTCACCAAAATTCGCAAACCACTCCCAGTAAACAAAAAGCAGGTATGCCCAAGCCATTGCACTGAAAGTCCGCTACTGGTTGTCTGGGCTTGAGAAGATCTAAATCCAGACGCTAAACCCGTTCCAAGGGTCGTCAGCAAACCAGCACCCACGTAGCGCATCAACTGTCGCCGTTTCATGTTGTCTTGAATTCATTCCTCGTTAATTACACCGCCATTGAGTGATTAACTGACGCTGGAAGTGATTCCAGGAAGTTCCGCAATAGCTGTTTACCAGAAGCGGTCAGAACACTCTCTGGATGAAATTGGACGCCCTCCAAGTGCGGATAGTTCCGGTGTCTGACACCCATAATTGTGCCATCTTCAACCCAAGCGGTAATTTCCAGGACATCTGGACAGCTGCTGCGCTCAATCACCAAACTATGATACCGAGTAGCAGTAAAGGGATTGGCTAATCCCTGGAAGACGCCAACACCAGTGTGATGAACCTCAGAAGTCTTGCCGTGCATTAATACGGGTGCCGAGACAATCTTACCGCCGAAGACTTGACCGATACTTTGATGACCCAGACAAACGCCCAGAATCGGAACCGTCGAACCCAGTTGGCTAATTAACGACCCAGAGACACCAGCATCTTCAGGACGCCCCGGTCCTGGAGAAATCACCACCCCATCGGGCTGGAGCTTTTTGATTTGCTCCAGGTCAATTTTGTCATTGCGGTAGACTTGAATCTCAGAGGCTACAGGCAATTGGGCACCCAGCTCTCCCAGGTACTGCACCAGGTTGTAGGTAAAACTGTCGTAGTTGTCAATAACAAGGATCAAAACAGATACTCCTTGTAGCTTAAATTATGAGAGCGCATCACTCAACTCTCGCTTTTGGGTTCTCGTCATCCTGAATTGCTATTGCACCAGCTGCTGAATCAAAGTCAATAGGGGCGGGAGTAGCAGTGAGCCAGCGACAAATACGGCAGTGATCGCCGAGACGAGAACCGCACCAGCTGCACAGTCTTTAGCAATTTTGGCGAGTTCATGGTAAGTCTGTTTTACGGTTAAGTCAACGACCGACTCGATCGCAGTATTTAACAGCTCCAATGCCATCACCAGTCCACTCGTCAGGCAAATCACAGCGATTTCCACGGGTTTTAGGTGTAAAAAAACACCCAAGCTAATTGCCAGGGTGCCAATTACAGTGTGGATGCGAAAGTTGCGTTGGGTGATAAAGGCATAAGAGAGTCCAGCCCAAGCATATTTAAAACTAATCAGTAAAGTGGGGGCAATCTTCCAAGCTAAGTCCCGTCCCGCCAGAAAATTACCTACTCCCCTCTCCCCAGCTTCCCCAGCTCCCCCTGCCTCTCCAGCTACCTCAGCATAGGTATTCTTAGAGCGAGAAGGGAGTAAGTCCCGGATTCGTTTCACAAGTGGATCAGATGGCTTCGGGGTTGGCATCGACAGTTCTGGAGACATAGACAGGGAACTCGAAGCGAGGAACTGGGGGGTAGGAGATTGAGCGTTTCTTGACACCATTGATTTTTAATTCCATCTCAGGGGTACACTTCCAGGATGCCGATCCCACTAGACTTGGATAGTAAGATTTACAATTTGAAGCAAAGTCGTCTGTTGATTAAGCATTCCCACCAGGCTATCTTCATCCGGATGATCCCACCCTAGAAGATGAAGTAAACCGTGGGATGCCAGCCAAGCTAGTTCTGTTTTTAAGGAATGCCCTTGTTGTTGGGCCTGCCTATGAGCTGTTTCAACCGAGATCACGACATCACCGAGATACAACGGCATAGACAACTGTATTTCAGGTGGTAACTCAGGAGAGTTTACCTCTAAAGCCGCAAAAGCTAGTACGTCTGTAGGCTGATTTTTATGACGGTACTGGGCATTGAGTTCCTGAATTTCAGGATCATCGGTAAGGCGAAGACTGAGTTCGTAGGCGTCAGCAGGTGGAAGAGCCGGTTGTAGGGTGTCTAGCCATTGGTAGAACCAGCTTTCCCAGGTCGAGGTCGAAATCGGGCATGGGAATAGATCAGCACCAGTAGCGGCTGACCGGGATGCGGTAAAGAAACAATCCTGTACACTCACTTCGACTTGCACAATCAGTGTCTCCTAAGACATTGCCATTGCTGGTCTAACGAGTTAGGTAGGCAAGACCCAAAAGCACAGCCAACAGTCCAGCAGTTGTTAGGAAAAAGTGTTTGAGGGATGTGCCCCGTTTACGCACCATGTTACGCATTGCTAGCTTTACGTAACTTGGTTGACGCTCAGTTGAGGCTAAGGCTGGTGGGGTTGTCGTTTCTCTAAGACTCTGCTCTGGGGCTTCGGGCGTTGAAGGTGGGTTAATCATAGACAAATGTAAACTTAGATCATAGGGTTATTTTCTTATGTGTCTAACGTAGCATTTTTCTTAATAATTTCTTACAAAATTCTAAGCAATTGAGTTGCATTCGCGCCGCGGGACGGAGTTCGGCGTTAGACTAGCGCCGTTCGCTTCGCTGTCAAGGGTGGGGTTAAACATAGCCTGAAGGCTCAAGACAGGGCTAGTGTCAGTTTCACGTCAGCTGATTTTCCTGACGGAGGTAGGCTTCAATGAATGGATCAATATCGCCGTCAACGACATCGCTAACTGCTGTTGTTTCAACATTAGTTCGTAGGTCTTTCACCATCTGGTAAGGATGGAAGACATAATTGCGAATTTGGTTACCCCAAGCCGCTTCTACCATGTCACCTCGGATTTCGGCAATTTCTTGAGCACGTTGCTCTTGGGCAATTATGAGTAGCTTGGCTTTAAGAATAGCAAGGGCTTTTTCTTTATTTTGCAGTTGCGATCGCTCCTGGGTACAGCGCACGGCAACACCAGTAGGAATATGCACAATCCGCACAGCCGTTTCCACCTTGTTGACGTTTTGCCCACCTTTGCCGCCAGCACGGGAGGTTGTAACCTCTAAATCTTTCTCCGGAATGTCAAGATCAACAGAGTGATCTATCGCTGGCATCACTTCCACTCCCGCAAAGCTGGTTTGCCGCTTGCCATTGGCATTAAAGGGAGAAATCCGCACGAGTCGGTGCGTTCCCTTCTCCGCTTTCAGGTAGCCATAGGCGTGACGCCCGTTAATTTCGATGGTGACAGACTTAATCCCAGCTTCGTCCCCTTCAGAAAGTTCCGCCAGTTGTACTTTGTACCCGTGCTTCTCTGCCCAACGGGTGTACATTCGTCGTAAAATCTCCGCCCAATCTTGGGCATCAGTCCCACCAGCACCCGCATTGATCGTAAGGACAGCACCTTTGGCGTCGTAGGGACCAGATAGCAGCTGTTCCAACTCCCAGCGATCGAGTTCGTGGTTCAATTGAGTTAGATTGGTTTCCGCTTCTTCCAGCAGAGTTGTGTCAGCTTCTAGTTCTAGCAGTTCCAAAACCGCCTTAGCGTCTTCTAGCTTTGCTCGCCACTCCTGGTATTGCTGAAGGTTTGATTTGAGGTCGTTGAGTTCTTGAAGCGTTGCTTGGGCAGAGTTTTGGTCGTCCCAAAAATCGGGTTGGGCTGCCAACTGCTCCAAGTCTTGAATTTTTGCGTTTAGAGCGGCGATGTCAAAGATAGTCCTGGGTTTTACCCAGGCGCTCTGACAACATTTCAACTTCGCGTTTGATATCTAATGTTTCTATCATGATTTCCCTCCTTTGCTACCACTTAAGGGTTGCATTCTTGATTTTAACGAAAGTCTGCTCTCAAGAACAAAGTAGGGGCACAACATGCTGTGCCCCTACACTGCCAGGTCTATTGAACTGGGTTAGTCGCGGCTGTTAATGGCGATGAGCAGCCGCAAAATGAAGATGAACAAGTTGATGTAAGTCAGGTACATCGACAGCGCGGCGGGTAGATACTCGTCATTGCGGTAGGTGCGAGGCAGAATGTAGAAATCCACCACAGCGGCACCGGCAAATAGAAAGACGCCGATACCGGATATGCCAATTTCTAACCAACTGGGCGTGCCGCCACCAAAAAATGAAAAGAGCAGCTGACCCACCAATACAACAATCAGGGCAATCACCCCTAGCTGTACTGTTTTGGCTAAGGCCATGCCGTCTTCATCAGAAAGATTGGAGCCAATCTGTCTGGCGGCGATAAAGGTAACGCCACAGCCAAGGGCAGCAAACCCAATTCCTTGCAGACCAACACCTGGTGTTCTCAGGGCAAGGAATATCAGGCCGCTGAGGGTATAGCCGGACAGTAGACTGTAGGTAGCCAAAAGGGGCAGCGCGATACTGTTTTTCCCTTTTTGTGCAACGCCACTGGCGACGAAGAAAAGAGCGATTTCGGCAATCAGGGCAACCCAGAAGGTTGTCATGAATAGCCCTGGGTTAGAACGGAGAACGCCAAGACCACCATAGGTGCCGAGTGCAGTTAAGACTAGTCCGCCACCTACATAGGGCAGAGCGTTAGCAATGACGTTAGGGCCAACTAGCGCTTGACCTCTAGCTTCACGCATCGCTTGACGAAAGTTGCTGGTGTTGCTCATGAGACTTCCTCTGAACTTTAGCGTGATTTACAAGCATTAATTATTGATTACTTCCATTGTGACTGAGATCCGCAGAAGGAGAAGCGACACGCTAGCGAGTTTCTGTCTAAAGATGCAATCGAGCGATCGCTGGTGGGTGTCGAGTGCAGAGATTTACGTATTTGTGCGGAGACTGAAATCGTTGAGGGCAGTTATTTCCGTAAAACGACGATGGTTTATTAGTTTTTATGTACAGACAATGAGTTCAAGATGCTTGGTTATCGCAAGCCTCTTGAGGGGATAGGTTTCCACTGCTGGGATTTTTTTATCATGGCGACTCAGTCTGTAGGTTTGCGGGGAATGGAACTTTTTATTGCTTACTATCAAAATCCTTCTATAGAAGTTCGCAATCAGGTAGTACGGTTAAATATTGGGTTGGTGAGGAAGATAGCTCATCGAGTCAGCTGGCAGTGTACTGAACCTTATGAAGATTTGGAGCAAATTGGTTTGCTGGGTTTGATTCGGGCGATTGAGCGGTTCAACCCGCATCAAGGCTGTGCCTTCAGTTCCTTTGCGGTGCCTTACATTCGGGGTGCGATGCTACATTTTTTGCGCGACCATGGCTCTCTTGTAAAGATTCCTCGTCGGTGGCAGGAACTTCAGCAGGAAGGGCAAAGAGTCAGTAAAAAGCTGGCAGCAACCCTCGGACGCCTCCCCAAAGACGCCGAGATTGCTCAGGAACTGAAGGTATCGCTCAAAGATTGGCGGGAAAGTCAGTTGGCGCTTCAAAATCGCTCGCCTTTAAGTTTAGATGCGACTGTGGAGCAAATGGTTGATTGCCCACTGACGTTGGGAGATATGCTGCCCGATAGCCATGACGAGGCTTTGCGGCATCGAGAAGAAGACCGACAACAGCTGCAAGGAGCGATGAGTCAGCTGGAAGAGAAAACTCAAGCTGCAATTGAGCTTGTGATTTTGCGGGAGATTCCTCGTCAGGAAGTGGCGAAGCGGATGGGTGTCAGTCCGATTACGATTTCGCGACATGTGAAACGAGGAGTTAACCAGCTGGTATCTCTAATGCAGGTTCAAACGTCTGAGCGTCTTGCGAGTTAAGGGTTGGAAGGTTTTAACCAACCTGCTAACTTGCTACTATAGGGCGCTCGGTTACAAACTTACATTTTGTCGAGTTGTTGATTGTTGATTGTTCATCGTTCATGGCAATGAACAATCAACAATGAACGACCAAGAGTGAAAAATGTTAATCTCTGACCGAGCAAAGTATATTCAGTTATTTATCCTTACGTCGGTTTTTAGACTAGAGAATAGACTGTCCCAGTTAAGGGAACCACTATTTTCTCCCTCTTTCACTTCAAAGGTGAGATTGCAAGCCTTGGGTTGCTCTAGCACCTGAATACAAAGCTCAGCAATATCTTCC
>CBDTXL010000054.1:0-21519 GCA_965364435.1 uncultured bacterium | reverse complement strand
ATTATCTACGGTTGTACAATCCCGATATTGCTCAGATGTTAGGGAAGAATTCTGCTGCCCAGCCAGTAGTACAGCCCTAGTGTAGACTGCTCAATTGAATTCTGTCTAAGTCCCGATTTTCTCCAGGGCAGGAAGTTCGAGATTTACGCAAAGGCGATCGCGTAGTTCTGGATCAGGGGTTAAACTGCGTTAGCGGCGTGCGTAAACCTCTTTGCGAATACGGTGCAACTGAACAACTTACAGTTCATGGAAGCGAGGCTGGTTACCAATACTGCTCGGTTAGTAAAATTCAACACCGGAGATCCCCCTAAATCCCCCTTAAAAAGGGGGGCTAGGGGGGATCGGTCTTATCCGAGCAGTATTGGGCTGGTTACTATCGCTGGGTGCTGCCTCTTTCTGCCGTCGGCGGTGCCTTTGTCTTGACGTTCGCTGATATGCTGTCTCGGTTGGGGGCGGTAGAGTTACCTGTGGGGGCTGTCACGGCACTGCTGGGTTCGCCTTTGTTTGTCTGGTTACTCTCTCGTCGTTCTGCTGCCTCCAGAAGTCTTTGATACTGCCATAACTCAGTGAGAAAGTCTGGGGCTAATCAAGTTGAAATGCGATCGCATCCAGAATTAGTAACTGCCTTCGAGCCAGCGCTCCATCCAATTATGGTACTTGACTCGCTCCCGTCCTTAGCCTGAACTTCATCAAATTTGGCATAGTAGGCATATAGGAAAGTAGCTTGAGACTATGCCATCACTGAATCCTCCTCTGACTAAAGACGATTTCATCAACTCTCACTGGCTGGATGTGATTAACAGTAGTGAGAGAAAGGATTGTCCTGCCTACAATATGGTTTTCTGGAAAAAGGCACAGGAAGCAAAAGAGGCGGGTAATGTGAGAGAGCAGGCAGTCTTTGAGCTTTTGGCAGCCGTGACAGGTGCTGCAATTAACCCAGAGTCAACTGAGGAGTCTTTTGCTGAAATTTTCCAAAACCTAACAGACGAACATCTAGACTTTCTTGCCAAAATTGCTCCTGAGATATCAGATCCTGAGCTTCAGGCACGAGTTGCAGATATTTTATGGGCTAGACGACGTAACTATCGGATGGCTCAGCTAGCAGTTACTGCTTACTTACAATCTGCTACAGAACTCGAAGATCCTGAGAATTGGACTTGGTGTTTTGAAAGGATTGAACGGGCGCTTCGGCTAGCACGCAGAATTAGCTATCAGCCTGAAACGGTTGTCGCACACATTGAAGCAGCCCTAGACCGCTACAACGGAGAAGATCCATTGTGGCTGTCAGCAAAGCTCATGGAGCTTTTGCAAGAATATCGACTTGGTGACCCTGCGAAATATGCTGCTCTCGCTGAAAAAGCCGCAACCCTGGCAGAATCAGCACATGACTGGGATAGGGCAAGAGCCTATTGGGAAATTAAAGCAAGATGGCATCTGATCGAGAAAGATGGGGAAAAGGAACGTGCAGCATGGATGCTGGCGGCCGAAACTTATGTTAAGGAAGCTGAAGATGCACTTCAGCGGAACCCTGCTCCCTATTTGACAGCATCACACTATTTACAGAAAGCCGTTGAAGCTTTCAGAAATATCCGAGGAACTAAGGAAGAAAAGGCAGCAGATAAAGCAAGAGCTGAAGAGGTTCACAAGCTCCTTCTCCAGTATCAGAAGGAATCTATCAAAGAATCTATTCTCATTTCTCATAAAGCTGACATCAGTAAGGAGGTAGAGAAAGCTAGAGCATTTGTTACAGGCAAACAATTTCAGGATGCCCTCTTTGCCTTGGCTTTATTGGGTGCTTCACCGAACGTCTCTCACCTTCGACAAGAGGTACAGAAAACGGGTATATTGCGCCAATTCGTCGCAATAACGACGATGAATGAGATGGGTAAAGTTGTGGCACGTCAATCTAGCGATTCTGATGAGGCAGAAGCAACAACTCGTTTTGACATGTATACAACCGCAGTTGGCTATCAAAGACTTCATGCCCAAGCCTTTATTGAGCCAGCCATCTATCAAATCAATCTAGAACACAGTGTACGAGTCAAGGATTTACTTCCAATCGTTTCAAATAGCCCTTTCGTACCACCAGAGCGAGAGTATTTGTTTGCAAAAGGGCTTTACGCAGGATTAACTGGAGATTTTTTCACGTCTACCCATATTCTCATTCCTCAGATTGAGAACTCTGTCCGTTATTTACTTTGGAAACGAGGCGCAGTAACCTCTGGACTTGACGATAGAGGAATTCAAAATGAACACTATTTGACTTCAACCCTCTACCCTCGCAACTATCCAGAAATAACCTCGATTTTTGATGAGGACACGCTTTTTGACCTCCAGGGTTTATTAGTTGAGCATTCCGGCTCCAATCTGAGAAACCGCATGGCTCATGGTCTAATTAATGATGATGAATTCTTAAGTCCTCTGATGTCCTACCTATGGTGGCTCACACTGCGCCTATGTTGTTTGCCAATCTTGATACACCAACAGAAGGTTGAACAGTCCGATCCCTGGGTCAAATTTGCTGGCATGTTCAAAGACGATCCGCTCTTTGATGAGTTCGTAGAAGATATGGCTGCCTATCGACGTGAACTAGATGCCGAAGTCGCTGCTGATGAGGTCACACCAGGGGAGAATCAGCCAGCGTGAGTCGTTATATTCTGGATACCGATCACGTCACTCTCTTCCAGCACAATCATCCTGAAATTGCACAACGTGCCAGAACTGTTGGCGGTTCCAACATATTCATTACAACTGTTACACTCGAAGAGCAATTGCGAGGAAGACTGGCAGGTATCAGCAGATGTGCTACCAAGCCGGAGCGACTAGCAGTTGCCTATGATAACCTCCGAAGAACTCAGCTCTACTTCTGTAGCGTGAATTTGCTGAATTTTGACGATGCCGCATACAATTGCTACCAGAGTTTGCGTCAACAGCAAATTCGGATAGGCACGCAAGACTTGAGAATTGCTGCAATCGCGTTAGCTAACCAGGCAACTATCGTTACCCGCAATCAGCAAGACTTTAGCAAAGTTCCTGGTTTATTGCTTGAAGATTGGACTATTTAAGCGATAGTGATTAACACAATCTAACATCACGCTGCACCAGTTACAGCAGATTTCAGGTAAATAGAGTACATCTGTAGGGGCGAAGCATTTGGGCGAAAATCTATGATAAATACCAAGATTTTGTCTCCAAATGCTTCGCCCTTATCCAGAACGCAAATTACTGTACTTCATAAACCTGCAATTCGCTGTATACCTGTATGATTCAAGGCTACCAAGAAGATCTTGCTTACATTCACGATGTTGGCTTTGGCGCTTTCTCCAGTGAATCCGCACCAGGTTTACTCGAAATATTGCGCCAAAAAGGTATAGAAAAGGGTTTAGTTGTTGATTTAGGATGTGGCAGCGGTATATGGGCAAAAGCACTCATTCAAGCCGATTATGAGGTTTTGGGAATCGATATATCAGATGCGATGCTAGATTTAGCAAGAGAAAAAGCGCCCAAGGCTACGTTCCAAAACGCATCTCTTCTGAGAGTCGAACTCCCAAAATGTGATGCCGTAACCTCAATCGGAGAATGCTTGAATTATCAATTTGATGAACATGAGCTAGGCGATATAAAAGAACTATTTGCTCGAATATACGATACTTTACGACCGGGTGGCGTGTTTATTTTCGATATTTCTGAGCCAGGATATGTAAGTGGTCCTAATCCTCAGACTACTTATTATGAAGGGCAAGATTGGGCAATCCTTCTTGAAAAAGAAGAGGATAAAAAAAGAAATAAATTAACTCGTAAAATGACGATATTCCGTCAGGTGGGAAATTTTTACCGAAGGAGTGAAGAAGTTCACTGCGTTCAACTATACAAAGGTTCGGAAATTGCCAAAGAACTCCGGCAAGTTGGCTTTCGAGTAAGAATCATCCGTGGATATGGAGAATTAAGATTTAGAAAGGCTCACGTCGGATTTATCGCAATCAAAGCCTAAACGCCGCCTAAAGCTTATCCTCTTATGCAAAAGCCTCGTCAGCTAAGGTGTCAGAGGGTCGCTACACCATGATTGATGGCAAGCGATCGCTTCTTAGTCCCATTGGGCTCTAAGCTTAGTTTGACACCTGGACTCATCTCTTACTATTAAGCTAAATTACTTATTGACTACTACGGGTTGGTAAATCCGGGCAGTATCGACAAGATTGAAGAAGCCTGCACCCATTTGAGAGACGCACTCTCAGCCAAAGTGAAAGCTTAGATTAGTGAATGCTGAATATAAACGCACTGCCAGCTCCTCAAAGCTCAGCGCTGCTACCGACCTAGATACAATAGTTAGCGTGTCCCGAACCGACCCAAACCGATGACGCCTTCCTCAGAAGTAGAAACTACACCTCAGAAAAGTTTAGAGGACTTGGACACCCAAGTCCTCGACGAGTTGCCCGATGATGTCGAGATGTCGCTGTTCGACCACTTAGAGGAGTTGCGGCGGCGAATTTTCTATGCGCTAATTGCTGTAGTCGTTTGCGTTGCTGGCTGCTTTTTGGGTGTTAAGCCAATTGTCCAGTTGCTGGAAGTCCCAGCTAGGGGTGTCAAGTTTCTGCAACTAGCTCCAGGGGAATACTTTTTTGTCTCGATTAAAGTTGCCGGATACAGTGGCTTGCTAGTTACCAGCCCCTTCATTCTGTACCAAATTATCCAGTTCGTTTTACCAGGACTGACTCGCCGGGAACGACGCCTAATTGGACCCGTGGTTTTGGGTTCAAGTGTACTGTTTTTCGTCGGCTTGGCATTTGCCTACGTTGCTTTGGTTCCCGCTGCTTTAAACTTCTTCATCAGTTATGGGGCAGATGTAGTTGAGCAGTTGTGGTCAATTGACAAGTATTTTGAATTTGTCCTGCTACTGATGTTCAGCACCGGCATAGCATTTCAAATCCCAATCATTCAGCTTCTCCTGGGCTTTTTGGGAATTGTCTCATCCTCGCAAATGCTTTCTGGGTGGCGCGTGGTTATCCTCGGCGCAACTGTCCTGGGTGCAGTGCTGACACCCTCCACCGACCCCCTCACCCAAAGTTTACTTGCTGGTGCTGTACTCGGTCTTTACTTTGGTGGCATTGGTATGGTTAAGCTCTTAGGAAAATGATTGATGTGATAATAGACTACGTAAAAAACTCTTTCCATTACCGATTACCCATTACCGATTACCCATTACCAATGCATTACGTAGTGTGACACTTCAAGGAAAGAATGTGGGTTGAATGTGTTCGTCGTGTACTCCCGTTCATTGAGTCTCTTGCAAAAATCTCTGAAACCCCGCCCTCTCTAAAGTTCCGGGTCAGATTTTACTAAGATTTTGCCGCCTATTTGACAATCTTTATAAATCTTGATATTGTTCCTTGTAAGAAAAATAGAGATCATTCTCAAATTTAAGTCCGATGTGTATGACGGTCTGAATATCGCTCTTGAGAACGGAGAAGGCGAATCAGAAGAGCTAACAGAAATAGAAGATTGAAAACTCCATTGGAGCTAAAGTCTTGAAACAGACTGAAAGAGTCCGTCAGGGATTACCTAGGGTGGTCTACACGCCTGAGAGTAGGGTAAGACATCCACTTCAATTGTTCAAAGAAATGGGGCGAGACTTGCTCGCTTCCCGCGAACTGGCTTGGCAACTGATGGTGCGCGATATCAGTGCCCAATACCGCCAGTCGTTTTTAGGAATTTTCTGGGCTGTGATTCCACCGATTGTGATGGCGGCGGGATTTACGCTTGCTTCAAATTCAAAGGTTATTGCTATCGGTGCAACGGATTTGCCCTATCCCGCTTATGTCATGTTCAGCATGACGCTGTGGCAGACTTTTGTAGAAGCGCTCAATGCCCCTGTGCAAGCGGTGGGAGAGGCAAAGCAGATGCTGGCTAAGATTAATTTCCCCCGTGAGGCGCTGATTCTTGCGAAACTGGGGCAAGTGTTCTTCAACTTTGCGATCAAACTGATTTTGATTGTGGCATTGTTTGTCTGGTTTCAGATCCCGGTAAGCTGGAGTGCAATTCTAGCTCCGGTAGCTTTGATTCATTTAGTCATGCTGGGAACATTTTTCGGCCTGCTATTAACTCCCTTTGGAGCGTTATATCAAGATTTTTCCAAGGGTCTCACTTTAGCTACCGGATTTTGGCTGTTTCTGACTCCGGTTATTTACCCAGTTCCCAGTGGAAGCGGTATATTTGGTGCGATCGTGAAGCTCAATCCAGTTACGCCTTTGCTGGTAACAACGCGGGAGTTGGCGACTAAGGGTGTAGTATCAGACCCTCAGGGATTTTGGGTGGCAAGTCTGATTGCCATAGTCGGTTTACTGCTGGCATGGATGGTATATCGTCTCGCGATGCCGTTTGTAGTGGAGAGGATGAGTTCCTGATGAAGATTAGGATTACTGTAGCTCTATGATTAAAGCACTGGTAAAACGTTCCATTCCTGTGTCGATGAAGACCTTTCTCCGCCGACGCCTTACCTCGGAAGCAACCCCATCACTTCAACCATCAGAATCACGACGCGAGTCAAATCGTTGGCTTAAGCATCATGCAGCGGATATAGAGGGTCGTGTTCTTTCTATTGGAAGCGCCACAGACGAAGATAATGAGGGAGGACGGTATCGAGATTATTTCAAGAACTGTTCGTCATACACAACATCAGAAGCTACCTCAGAGTTCGATGTTGATTTAGTACTCGACGTTCGGTCAATGCCGCAACTTCAGAATAGCTCATTTGATTGCGTGTTCTGCTCTGGTGTTCTTGAGCACGTTGACGACTATCTTAGCGGACTCAAAGAGTTAACTCGGATTCTCCGACCAGGTGGCATTATGTTACTTGGTTTGCCTTTCCGACAGGCGATTCATATGGCCCCGAACGATTACTGGCGTTTTACTGAGTACGGACTCAGACACATGCTTCGAGATGACTACGAAATTCTCGAACTCGCGCCGATAGATAACTCTGTGCCTGACTTTCCCGCAGCGTATTGGATAAAAGCGAAGAAGCAATAAAGCCAGAATGTCTATCGAGATTGAGCAAGATCTACTGGTGGTCAAGTGGGCTAGCCCTGTCAAAGTGTCCCCTTTTTGGCACCCCATTTGGGCTGAAAGCCTGAGCCTAAAAAGTTTTTAAGTTGCTTGTTTCTCCCCAGAACGACACCAGCCAATGATTGTAGGCAACTGTGACCCAAGCTTTTTTCCCACTTGTAGTTGAGAGGATGAGTTCCTGATGACGAATAGCATTACTGAGCAAGAAATTTCAGAAAAGCCGCAGGACAGTGAGGTAGTGGTTTCAGTTAAGGGAGTCTCGAAGAAGTTTTGCCGAGACTTGAAAAGCTCTTTGTTCTATGGTGTCCAGGATATTGCCAGTGAGTTAATCGGGGGGCAAAGACAGAGTGATAAACTGCGACCTAAAGAGTTTTGGGCGCTAAATGATGTCAGTTTCCAGCTGCGGCGAGGAGAGGCGGTAGGCTTAGTAGGACCCAATGGCAGTGGAAAAACGACGTTACTACGAATTATTAGTGGCTTGATTAGACCGGATACTGGCTCTGTGGAGGTTAACGGTAGGCTAGCACCCCTGATTGCCCTGGGAGCGGGATTTAATCCAATTTTGACAGGGCGGGAAAATATTTATGCAAATATGTCGATTCTAGGGGTGTCTAAAAAAGAAATAGATGAGCGATTCCAGGATGTAGTAGATTTTGCAGAAATTGGAGAGGCAATTGATGCTCCCGTGCAAAGCTATAGTTCGGGGATGGCAGCACGCTTAGGGTTTGCTAGTGCAATTCATACGAAACCAGATATTTTGCTGATTGATGAAGTGCTAGCTGTGGGGGATATGAAGTTTAGAGTTAAATGCTATCGCAAGCTGGCAAAGTTGCGTGAAGAGGGTACATCTTTTGTTCTGGTTTCTCATGATCCAAATTCAATTTTAGCTGTATGTGATTTGGGAGTTTACCTTTTAAGGGGTAAGGTGATTGCAACGGGTGCTACAGATTTAATTATGAAGAAATATGAGGAAGATCTTTTCTTTAAGGCAGGGGAACGTTTTATAGGAGCGTTATTTTTACCAGAAAAATCTGAAAAAGAGAGTTTAGGGTTAGATATTACTTATCTCTGCTTTAAAGATGAGAGAAATAATATAATTGAATCACCTATAAGTGGCGAAAAAGTTAATTTCTGTATAGGCTGTAAAGCTCATAATAAACTTGAAAGTGTTGGAGTCAATATATTAATAAAAGAAGAATTCGGAGAAGGTGAATTTACATTGCGATTGAATACTTTTAGTGACGAAGAATCATTTATCGTACTGCCAGGAGAACATGAAATACAGCTTCAAATGCCATACTGTTGCCTGAAACCTAGTTCATATGTAATGAAGATGAGTGTAAGTCAAGGACCACTTTTGTTACTTGATGCCGTTGAATCTTTTGAATTTCAAGTCAAGGTAAATAGAAACATGAGTCACTGTTTATTTTATCAGCCTAGAAATTGGAAACTGATAGGTAAAACAACTGGAAAAACGTAATTGAGTGAACTCTTGAAATGATGAATCATCTTAATAGAGTTATTCTTGGTCTATGTAGATTCGGATAGAACTCAAAAAGTAAGCGTTAAATTGGAGCCAAGTCACCGAAAGTTGCTACGTATATAAGACAGCCCTGAGGTGGTATGTGATAAAACTCGCTACTGTGATAGATAACATCAGGTATTGATTATTCATGTCCACAAGCAATCAACTTGGTATCATGTTAAAAAAAATTAAGGCTGGTTCTGTATGCTCTATTCTCTAGTCAAGCCTCTGAAAGGTTTCATCAAGTGGATAGTTCCTTATGGGGCTTACAAATTGTATGTACAGGTAAGAAATCCTAGGGATCTGATTACTCAGTACTACAGCGGTAACAGAATCCCCTTTAGTTTGGGTTATCAAGAAGCAAGATTTAAACTAGTTGAAGAGGTTATATACTCTCATCAGATTGACTATTTTATCACTAAGTCTTCTCTGCCTGAAAATTACGGTTTACTGTTTGATGAAAGAGTAGTTGAATACCCTTGGATATTTGCAAATATAAATAAAGAAGCGGGTTCAAAGCTCCTAGATATTGGTCCAGCCCTGAATCATGAGTTTTGCATAAATTATTTTGACAGAGCTTGTCAAATAAAGCAGATCGTGATGCTATCTATAACACCTGAAGCTAACTGTTTTTATCATAGGAACGTGTCTTATTATTTATGTGATACTCGCTCCTTGCCTTTTTTAGATAATTCTTTTGATCAAATAACTTGCATCTCAACTTTAGAACATATAGGGATGGACAACACTAAGTATGGCTCAATCAAAGAGTTGAAGCCAGAAGATTATAAAATAGCTTTAATTGAAATGAAGAGAATTTTAAAGCCTGGAGGGTTATTACTTATTACAGTACCCTTTGGAAAATACTCATCAGAAGATGTGGGAGGAAGTCAACAGAGATTTGATAGGCAAATGATAGAAGAGTCAATCAAAGCATTTGAGCCATCAGAAATAGACGTCTCATTTTATAGCTATTCTAGTAATGGATGGAACCTCTCAAGTGTAGATTCCTGTGTCGAGGCTGATTATAATTCGTCGGAAGACTTTGAAGTCTCTGAATTATACGAGGGCTGTCCTGTTCGTGCTGGTGCTATTGCTTGTATGAAATTCAAGAAATGAGCAGATAAAGAGTGAAAATAATTTATTAATTTATTAGGAGGATAGAATAATGGTGGTTTCTCCCGATGTGCCTCTCTGGCGTCAAGTTGCGAGGAAGATCGTATCGCCAGTGCGAAAAGCTCGTTGCTGGTGGAGAGATTTATGGAATGATTTGACCTCCCTTCTACTCACTATGACTGGCTACGTCCCATCGCACCGCTTTCGTTACTTTGTCTATCGCTCTTTTGGAATCAAGCTTGCCCAAACAAGCTCTATTCACACACGCGCTCGTTTCTCCAATCCTCAAGGGCTTTCTATTGGTGAGAATACAATCATATCGGGGGAATGCATTTTCGATGCACGCCAGGGTATTTCTATTGGTTCATGTGTCAATATCGCCAATGAGGTTTTTATCTATACAATGGAGCACGATATTGATGACCCCTTTTTTGCCGCAACCGGCGGTTCCGTTGTGATTGAGGATTACGCTTATATTGGACCGCGTGTTACCATCCTACCTGGCGTTCGCATAGGATATGGCGCGGTGGTGGGTGCTGGCGCGGTGGTTACAAAAGATGTGCCACCTTACATGTTTGTTGGAGGTGTTCCCGCCAAAGTCATTCGGGAACGCTCACACGATCTGCGATACAAGTTGAGCTATGCCAAGCGGTTCTCCTAAATTATGGTGTCTGACAAGTAACGGATACTGTTGGTAAGAGTTTTGAGCAGAGGGCTTCACTGTGATTAGCCTAGGTTGTTGTTAAGGAAATGATTCTCCAGTTACCTGTTAGCCCAAGAGGCAACTGTATGATTAAAGCCTTGGTAAAACTTTGTATTCCTGTTTGGATGCAGACTTTTATCCGCCGCAGCATTACCTCGGAAATTCTTAAGATAATCACTCCTTATACCGGCAAAATTAGTCAGACCCATTGAAATAGAGAGACAAAATTATGCTGACACAAAATGAAGTAATTTCCTACACAGCAAGAGGCATAAACTATGAAAGGCTGAACGCAGTCTTAGAATATGCGGGGCATTCAATACTAGACGTATGTTGTGGCAGTGGAGCTTACGTACTCGAACTAGAAAAAGACTATGACATTCGCGGGGTTGATATTCATCAATATGAGCCATGGGATGCAATGCAACATTTATTTTCTATTTCAGATGCAGCTGAGCTGGATTGGAAAGATAATAGCGTCGATACTATACTATCCTTTGAAACACTGGAGCATTTGCAGGAGCCGGAGAAAGCCTTACGAGAGTATTACAGGGTTTGTCGAAAGAATATCATTCTTACCGTTCCCAACTGCGAACTTACTCCTGCTATGCATCAAAGCTTTTTGATTTACTCCCCTTGGCTTGACAGAACACACGTTCAATTTTTCACTATGGAAACTATTACAGATATGGTGAAAGGCGTGGGATTTAAAATCATCAAAAATTATTATATTAATCAAATATCCCTGCTTCCTCTTCTAACAGAAGCATTTGATATGTCTGGGATGGGTGGTAGATTAATACGAAAAATCCTCCTCAAGAGGCAGAAACATCGTTACTACCTTACTTGTCTAGTAGTTGCCGAGAAAGAGGAAAACTAATTTTTGGTGCTGTATCAAGTTTAAAGACGCAACTAGAAATAATGAGCAGATTACGAATCTTACTTGTACCAGATTTCTTGTCCTGGATCGTTGGAACTTGGGTACAGCAGATTGCGCGTATCGGGACAAGGCATGACTACTACTTTTATCCAATACAGATGCTGCGCTACTATCCTGATGAGTGGGAAAGCCTGCTTCGTATAGTTGATGTCGTGCATTTCTTTTGTCCTTATGACCTCGAACAATTTGCCATACCAGCGGAACTCTCAAAAATAAACTCAATTAATCACGTCGTGCACTGGGAAGAACTGATACCTTACACTCAAGCTGATGCTGTTATGGTTATTGCCGAGGAGTGGAAGGAGTTTCTCTGTGAAAAAGGTGTACAACCAGAACGCTTATTTTTGTTCCATAACGGCGTAGATACATCAAAATTCAAGCCGTTCCACGATAAAGTTGCCGCTAGGAAGCAACTAGGTATTGATTCAAATGCTTGCCTAATCGGGTATTCTGCAAAGTTTACAAGTAATTACGGGGGGCGTAAAGGGATTGAGGTATTCTTAGATGCCCTAAAAAAGGTTGCTGCTACAGGTCAAACATTCGGAGTTTTGATCACCGGTCCTGGATGGGATGCAGCAGTCCGGCAGCTAGAAAGTTACGGGATAGAAGTACACTACCGTCCGTTTGTACCAGACAGATTGATGGCGACTGTGTACAACGCGCTTGACCTATATGTGGTGACATCTAAAATCGAGGGCGGTCCTGCTCCATTGTTAGAGAGTATGGCATGCGGCGTTCCTGTTGTGACAACACCAGTAGGTCTAGCCAGGGAATACATACAAGATGGTGTCAACGGACTGATGGTGCCCAAGGATAATGTCCAGGATAGCGCTGAGGCAATCTTGCGTCTCCTCACCTCCTCTGAATTACGCAGCAAACTAGCACACGCAGCATTAGAGACTGTGGAAAGTCACCTCACTTGGGACAAAACCCTTGCTGGAATAGAACAGATGTATGAGCGTGTCTGGCAAGCAATAGGCAGTAAGACCAGACGAAAGCCTTCAACAGTTACGATAGACCCCGCAAAACAGAGGCATTGGGCGCTCAATGTAGATTCCTACCTCTGGTATCAGCAACTCTGCTTCGAGGGCCATTTTAGAGAAGGTTGGCGTGGCATGCACGAAAGCAACCTAGAAGCGGGGAGTAAGGAGAAAATGAGGCTTCTTCTAAGCCAAAGCCTTTTGACAGTACAAAGCCATACACGACTTCGCTCTCGTATGCGATCGCTCATAACACGGCTTAAGACAGCTTAATATTTGTTGTTGCTTGAAAAGTCAATGAAAATACTGGTGATATTCCCCTCTACCCTACGTGGTGGTGTAGAAGAATATAGTCTGAGAATTACTTCAGCCGCTGTAAGAGAAGGTTGGGAGGTACATGCAGCATTTCCGCGAACAGATGGGACAGCCTCTCTGGTTCAGGACTTTACTGCAAGAGGTATGCATTATCACCCCCTGGAAATCGCTGAAGCGAGTTACCCTAGATTGACGACAACGGCAGTAAGAAAGTATTTACCTCACTTTGCTCGAACGGTCTTCCTCTTGCGCCAAATTAACCCAGATGTGGTGCAGATAGCTCTCCCCTATCCTGATTCTTGCTTAGGAAGCATACTTGCGTGTGGATTTTTACAGGTACCGACTGTAGTTCGGTTTGGTTTAGTTCCTTCCAAGTGGATCTTTGGTGCTAAACAACTAAAAGCCTATGCTTGGGCGAGAGCTAGGAATCAGCAGTGGGTAGCCGTCTCAGAGAACAACCGGAAGCTGATCTGCGAGTCATTTCAGATTCCTCATGACGAAGTGCGCTGCATCTACAATGGCACCAAATTAATCTCTGCTCCAATTGTTACTAATCAAGAGGAATCCAATTCGCTGCGCCATCAGCTACGTCAGGAACTTGGAGTTACTGCAACTAGCAAACTAGCCTTGACAGTTGGTCGCCTAGACCCTCAAAAAGGGTATGACAATCTCGTCCCAGCAATTCCCCACATTATTAAAGAGTTTCCAGATGTGAGATTCGTTTGGGTTGGAGAAGGTAAGCAACGGGACAACTTGGTCAGCAAGCTACGAGAGTACCGTGTTGAAGACAAAGTATTATTCCTGGGGTATCGCTCTGATGTACCAAGATTATTGGCATCTGCGGATTTGTTTATTTTTCCGACCCATTATGAAGGTCATCCAAGCGCACTCCTTGAGGCAATGGCGTATGGTTTACCAGTTATTGCCTCAAACGCTAGTAGCATTCCAGAGATCATTGAGGATATGAAGCATGGTCTACTGTGTCGTACAGACGACAGTTGCAGTTTGCTAGAAGCGATACGTTGGGCACTCAGGCATCCTGACAAGATGCAAGAGATGGCACAGAAGGCAAAATTGCGCGTCCAAGATTTCTCTGAAGGAAAGATGATGCAGGAAACTCTAGATCTATGGCAGAAAATGAGTCAGACTCCTCGCATTTAAATTAAATTGAGTCCCTCTACTTGCCTAAAGTTAGATGATGTCTAATTGTCAAAAAAATCACTTTTGTAGCTGAGGATACATAATTTTTCTTTAATTTAGTGCTATCCGACTGTAAAGGGAAGTGTTCATAAGGGACATATTCTGACTATCAAGAAGCCATGAACCCTCCTCTAATAGCCAGGGAGTACGCGGGTCAGCGAAAATAACGCCGAGCTTAGAGTAAATGTACATTAGAATTTTAAATGTATACCTATAGATAGAATTTTTATTCAGTCAGATAATTGATAATTACCAGGATTACCTATTCGCATCGAGTTTTAAGAGCAGAAAGTAGGGTAAACGCATCTAAATTCTGAACATCAGTCAAATCAATAAATCACAGCTTCGACTAACAAACTTGCTCCAAATTTCAAGTCATTGATTTTGTAGAGATTGAGAAATTAGATGCGTTTGCCAGGAGAGTTCCAGTAAAACAATCAGGGAAAAACAACCGGAGAAACGCTGTGTCAAGCAAAAAGTCAATTCGCACACTTTTTTTGACCGGATATAAACCTTATCCCCCCATAGGAGGAGCACCTTTACGCAACTGGCAGAACATCAACATCATGATGAAACTTGGACCAGTAGCTGTTTTTTCTGTTTCTAATTCCCCTGACGAAGTAAAGGATAACACTAAGCATCCCCCTGGTGTTGAGCTGTGGAATCATTACAATCTCAGTAATATTCCTATCCAACGTTCGTTTTTGCAAAAGATAGAGTGGTGGTTATCACCTCGGAAACACTACTTGACTGACTCGCTGTATACAGACTCCGTTAGTCGAGAATTAGACCAACTATTGAGAGAATTTAAACCTGACCTGGTAATTTTTGCAGAACCTTATCGGTACTGCTATTTACCTATAGTTAAGAGTCGAGGGTGTGGGATCATCCTTGATGAACATAATGTAGAGGCACCCCTATTCAGAGAAAATCAACCTCCAGTCACGGGCATAAAATCAAAGCTCATATTGAGCCTTCTATTCAACAAAATGAAGTCCATTGAGCATGACTTTATTCGCCAAGCCGATCAGGTATGGATGTGCAGTGACAACGATGCCTACCTGTTGCGTACCCTGTACGGGAAGTTTCAAAATGTTCGTGTGGTTCCCAATGCGATTGATGTTGCTCACTACGACGGCGTTCGTATAGGTAAATGTCCTCCTCCGGGTAAGTTGGAACAGGTACCTTGGACTTTATTTTTTGCGGCTACGTTCACCTACACACCTAACGAAGTGGCTGCCAAGTTACTCATCGATCAAATTTTTCCTCGGCTACAGGAAATCTACCCCAACTGTCGTTTAATTTTGGCAGGCAAATTCCCGACTCCACACATGCTGGAGGCAGCCAAGCAAAATCCGAGAATCGTCGTAACCGGCTTGGTTGAAGATATTCGACCCTATATGTCAATTTCTAGTGTCGTGATCACACCTCTACTACAGGGGGGGGGAACTCGCCTAAAAATCCTAGAAGCCTTTGCTGCGGGTCGCCCCGTGGTGAGTACAGCCAAGGGCGCTGAGGGGCTGAGAGTTCGGGACGGGAAGCACCTACTCATTAGAGATAGTATCGACGAACTCGTGGCTGGAGTGTGCGAGTTATGGGCAGACCCCTACCGAAGACAAACCCTTGCTCAAAATGCTTATGAACTTGTGAAGGCTGAGTATTCATGGGAATCAGTTTGCAAGAGGGTGGAACAGAGTGTTCAAGAACTACTTTATGATGGTGAAACAAGTGATACACCTCTTACCCCTCCCCCTCACACTCTCCCGATTTGATAGAGCTTGACCTGAAAAATCTATTTCCGTTTGAACTTGATGAATTTCAGCAACAGGCGATCGCAGCCCTGAATGCCGGTCGCTCTGTCGTTGTTTGCGCCCCCACTGGTTCCGGGAAAACTCTAATTGGTGAATATACCATTTACCGTGCCCTGTCGCGAGGCGGTCGCATCTTCTACACAACACCCTTAAAAGCCCTCTCAAACCAGAAGCTGCGAGATTTTCGTGAGCAGTTTGGTGCAGAGCAAGTGGGCCTCCTCACCGGCGATATCTCCATCAACCGGGATGCGCCAATCTTGGTGATGACCACAGAAATCTTCCGCAATATGCTTTACGGGACGCCGATTGGCGAAGTCGGCACCTCCCTGGTGGGGGTTGAGGCGGTAGTGCTGGATGAGTGCCACTACATGAATGACCGACAACGGGGAACGGTTTGGGAAGAGTCAATTATCTATTGCCCACCGGAAGTCCAGCTGGTTGCCCTCTCCGCTACCGTTGCCAACAGTGACCAGCTGACCGATTGGCTGAATCTTGTACATGGTTCAACCGAGCTAATTTACTCCGACTTCCGACCCGTTCCTTTACAGTTTTACTTTGGCAACCCCAAGGGGATTTTTCCCCTGCTGGATCAGAACCAAAACCAAATCCATCCCCGCCTCAAGCCCAAAGGTCCCAAAGTTAAAGGGAAGGGAGGGCGTCCAGAAAGCCCCACCATCACCTACATCCTCAGCCACCTGGCGCAACGGGACATGCTACCAGCAATTTACTTTATCTTCAGCCGCCGGGGCTGTGATAAAGCAGTGGAGGAGATGGGTGAATTATCCCTGGTCAATGAACAAGAAGCGGCTGAACTGAAAGTACGCATTGACGAATTTTTGAGTCGCAATCCTGATGCGGGTCGCGCTGGACAAGTTGAACCCCTCTACCGGGGTATTGCTGCCCATCACGCCGGAATTTTACCAGCGTGGAAGGGGTTTGTGGAAGAGCTGTTCCAACTGGGTTTGGTTAAAGTGGTGTTTGCCACAGAGACTCTGGCAGCAGGGATTAATATGCCTGCCCGAACCACGGTAATTTCGACGCTTTCTAAGCGCACCGACCGGGGACACCGACTGCTTACGGCGTCTGAGTTTTTGCAAATGGCAGGTAGGGCAGGACGACGGGGGATGGATGCCACTG
Source organism: uncultured bacterium (assembly GCA_965364435.1). Taxonomy (GTDB): domain Bacteria; phylum Cyanobacteriota; class Cyanobacteriia; order Cyanobacteriales; family Coleofasciculaceae; genus CBDTXL01. The sequence goes on along the minus strand of CBDTXL010000054.1, from coordinate 4,730 downwards.
GCTATGTCGTGACCTTGCAGACGCCGTTTGAAGGGGCAAAGGAAGCCGCTTACCTAGCAACTGCTGGTGCTGACCCACTGGTGAGCCAGTTTACTCCTAACTATGGGATGGTGCTGAATTTGCTGCAAACCCACTCAATCACTGAAGCGAAGGAGTTGGTGGAACGCAGTTTTGCCCAATACCTGGCGACTCTGTACCTGAGACCTCAGCAACAGGCGATTACTGAGCTGACCACGGAACTGACGAAACTGGAGATTCAACTGGCAGCAGTAGACGTGAAACAGCTCTCCAGCTATGAAAAACTCTCAGAACGCCTGAAAGAAGAACGTCGATTACTCAAAACGCTGCAAACTCAAGCAGAAGAGACACGAGCTGGTGAAATAGCTCATTTTATTCAATATGTTAATCCTGGAACAATCCTCTATCTGAAGGGGAAGTATGTGCAGGTGTCCTCTCCAGTCCCTTCAGTGTTGGTTACGAAGGAAAAGGGTCGCGGTCAATCGCCTTATCTGCTCTGCTTAAGCGCTGATAATCGCTGGTATGTGGCGACAACCGCTGATGTTGTTGGCTTGTACGGTGAGATTGTAGAGACGCAAAATTTCGCATCTCTACAGCCGCCAGAGGAACTCGTTCTTAAGCCCGGTCAAGTTAGGCGCGGTACAGAGGAGACAGAAGCGATCGCTTCCTCAATTCCTCCTACTGTAGAACTGGAGGTTGCTCCAGAAGTGCTCGCCCAGCAGCAAGTAGTGGACGCCGTGAAAGCCCAATTGGACGCTCATCCTGTGCGGCAGTTGGGCAATCCCTCTAATCTGCTCAAACGCCACAGACGCCGGTTAGCCTTACAAGAAGAAATCAACGAGCGTCAAGCCCAATACCGAGAAAACCAAGCCCACCACTGGCAGGAATTTCTCAACCTGATTGAAATTTTAAGAGCATTTGGTTGCCTGGAGGAGGTGAAGCCGACACTTCTGGGACAAGCCGCCGCCGCGATTCGGGGCGACAATGAATTGTGGATTGGATTGGCGCTGATGTCGGGAGAATTTGATGCCTTAGACCCCCACCACCTGGCAGCAGCAATGTGCGCCCTGGTTACCGAAACCCCTCGCCCCGATAGCTGGACGAACTACCCACCACCTGAACAAGTGATCGAGGCGTTGGCGGGTTTGAGAGGGACGCGGCGTCAGCTGTTTCAGTTACAGCGTCGATATCATGTGGCGCTGCCGGTTTGGTTGGAGTATGAGTTAATTGGGATTGTGGAGCAGTGGGCATTAGGCGTTGAATGGACACAGCTATGCGCCAATACCAGCTTAGATGAAGGAGACATTGTACGGATTTTGCGTCGCACGGTGGATATCTTATCGCAAATACCCTATGTGCCGCCGGTGCGAGAGTCCTTAAAACGCAATGCGATTCGTGCCATCCAGTTACTCGATCGCTTCCCAGTTAATGAATTAGTCGATTAAGGTTTAGTTATTGGCGATATGGGCAAATCGCTTAATTGTTTTTTTGCGATTGTCTCAGACTGTTCTTCGTCGTTCATTTCCAGTAGTTCGGGAACAGTGACAAAGCTGTAGCCTTGCTCTTTAAGTTGGGCGATAATTTGCGGTAGAGCTTTCACAGTTGTAGAGCGGTTGCCGCCGCCGTCATGCATCAACACAATACCTCCTGGTTGTACCTTGCGGATTACATTGTTGACCAACTTCTGTGCAGAGGGGCGGCGATAGTCAATCGAATCAACAGACCACATGGCTATGGTGTAGTTTTTCTTCTCGGCGTAGTCGGCTACCCCATTGTTCAATACACCACCGGGAGGACGGAAGATAGATGTTCTTATTCCCGTCGTCTTGTAGATGAGTTCTGCTGTGTCTTCAATTTCATGGGCAGCAGTAGACTGATTCATCCAACCGTACCAGTGGTGCCAAGTGTGGTTGCCGATCGCGTGACCATCGGTGACAACCTGTTGTGCAATCTTTGGATAAGCTTGCAGGTTCTGCCCTATCCAAAAGAACGTTGCCTTGATTTCGTTTTTCTTCAGGATGTCCAGCACCTGCGACGTGGTGCGAGGCCAAGGACCGTCATCAAAGGTTAGCGCGATGACTTTCTCTTTCCCCACGGGTGTTACATTCTTAACGATTTTTGCCTGAAACTTTGTGGGGACTGAAAAGGTTTCGGCTGGTTGCTCCCCTGCTGGGATTTCCTCACCAGCCACTTCCACCGGCTGCTCCTTGACTGCTTCTACAGGCTGGGTTGTCGCATTGTCTCCACGGATATCCGGGTTCAAACTCTCTGGCTGGGTTGTCGCATTGTCTCCACGGATGTCCAGGTTCAAACTCTCTGGCTGGGTTGTCGCATTGGGCTTGAGTCTTGCAGGAAATAGCTCACTCTCCTGCCCTCTTGTGACGCTGGGCGTCCCTGTTCTCCTAACCACAGGATTTGATGCAATTTCCTGGGGAATTGGTATCACAGGAGATGTCTGGGAGAAGGAATCTCTTTCTGTCATCGTCTGCTCAACAGGTTGCTCTGAATGCCAGCTCAAACCAATCACAAAAGAGAAAGCAGCAACGACCAATGTTATCAAGATCAGACCCCGCGAAATGATGCGGTGACGCTTTGCCAAGCGATGTCTCCTTACCTTCTCTAAATGATCAGGGTCTCAACGAGTCGGGATTGCCAAGCGAGAGATTAGGGATTGGGCGCTACGAGCGAGAGTTTACAGACCCTTAAATCTGAGGAGCAATTTGATCAACCAATTGTGAGACTGACTTACGCCTGACAAAGTTCTATCACATCCCAAGCTAGATTGAAAATAGGGAAGAGGGAGTAGGGAGTAGGGGCACCAAGGGAAAACATTACTTAAACCATCTCTATCTACGTCTTCACCACTCCCCTTAGAACCTATCCGAAAAATCCTGGAAAAAAGTGGGGCACCTTACCATAATCCCCTATTCATCTGCGTTTATCTGCGTTCATCTGTGGTTTCAAATCTCACAGAATCTACTTTTCGGATAGGTTCTTAATACCCAAGCTTTTCGTGGTGACGTTTGAGCATTCGCTCAGCTACTTCCAACGACACATCCGCATTCTCAAAATCCTTAAGCCCGAACACACCCGTGCTAATATTTATGAGTTGCCAGTAGCCTTCATCCTGTATCAGAATGGCATCTCCTTTGAGGTCTTCCAGTGTCCAAGTCACGATGGCGTAGGGTTCATCAATCGTTATCTCTAGAAACCTTACATTCTGTTGCCATTGACCCCAGTGATTGACGAGTTCTTCACTTACAATTTCATTGTTTGCTTTGAGGTTTATCTGCTGAATTTCTGCTACTTTAGATGTATTTTTTAGCAAGACGCTTAGCAGATTTAAATGTATATTTAAGTGGTAGATCATTGCTCCTAAATGTCGGATGTAATAGGCTAATTTTTCATCTATGCCCAGTAATCCTATAGGATTATCATCTTTTTGTTTATTTTTCCTCTTAGTAAGATATTCGTTGTATCCTCTGATAAGCTTGAAGAGACTGTTTTCTTCGTTCTCAAGCATATAGATAATGTACTCGTCTGCCAATAAATATTGGCGCGGCATCTTATCAATTATTCCCTTTAATCTTTGTTCATTTAGAGGAGTTAGAGGAGTGAGCGATGTTTTCTCTAACACGTCAATTTTTTGTTGGCTAAGTAAATTGAGTTCGCGATGAATTATTTTATCTGCTTTGCGTAAGTTATAAAATAAATCATCAACTTCAAGGGTCAGGGAAGAGAAAAAGAGGTTCTCTTCTTTTTTTTTAGTCTCTCTATAAACCATCATCATCAAAGAACTCCCTTAGATACTTATTTTTTTAGAGATTGTCTAGCTAGCAGACTTATTTTCTTGCAGAACTTGGGTACAAAACTGAAAATCCTTGATTAGGTGAACAATTTTAGCTCGTCTAGTCGCAAATTAGAATTGCACAAATTCGTAGAGAATTATGAGGAGCATAAATCCTTTCTAGTAGATCGATAATTCTCTTAGGAATTAACGCAAAACTACATCTATGGCTCCAACCAAAAGCGGACTTGGAGACCTATGCAATTGAACCTGAAAATGTAGATAACCCTGGTGTTGTCAAACTGGAGAATGGTCGAAGCTAGAGGACTGCGCTTGCCAGTCCACTGCTTTGATTCTGTGAGACCTCTCCTTATGTCATACTAGCGTATGATGCGTATTACACTATGTGTATAGTATTGCACTCAGCTGACATCAGCAACAAGGTCAAGGGAATTTCATTGAGTCTTTAAAAATTGCTTAATACAGGCTTGCCTAATTTTGCAGGAAATTGACCTTCACTTGAGACAGGGGTTTGATCGGCTCATTAACGGAGCAATCCTCTGGTGTCGCTTTCACGGGGACGGAGCGCTGAAATTACAGTCGGGTAAAGCTTTGACGTAAGCGCGATCGCTTTTGGACATCCAGAACCTAAAATCGCCGTATGACAAGCGTTTGGTGCGTTTCAGAAAAAAAAGTCGTCTCGTTGAGCTGGGGAACCTCGTGACCCTTAATCAGCGGTTGTAATCCATACAAAAGTTTACTTAACAATCTTATAGCTAGCGAGTCGTATGAACAGTACTAACTCGTACCATAACAGTAGAGGTATAGTGCCCTAAGTGTACGCGGCATAACCTTGGCTTCTGTTGAGGGCTTTTTAAATAAACTTAATTAATTTTCTTTCGACACCGCTTGCATGGGTGTGACC